>DAOUSL010000194.1 GCA_030627235.1 Thioploca sp. | reverse complement strand
ATTCTGTGTAAGTGTAGCAAGTGTAGTAAGATGGTCTAAATAGAATCTAAAAAGACAAGGAACAAGGGAACGATAAAACTGGGAGGAATTGGTTAAATATTTCTTATAAAACTTTAAACATCCAAAAGCAAGTAAAGAAGCTCAACAAGAATTTAAAGCTCAAATATTATAATAAAATCAATGCTATAAACCGATAGTATATATTGATGAAATTCGCTCACGATATGCCACGTAGATATGGTTATGCATCAATTGGCCAAAGGTGTTCTGGCGAAATGGATTGGGGAGCTGACGCACTAACTGGTTGGTCTATTACTTACATTGACGCTTTTGGCAGATAATGTTAATTCAGATATTTTCTATTCTTGGATTAATCAAGATTTGTTACCTAAATTACCACCTGAGTGTTGTTATGGATAATGCTAGTTTTCATAAACGACTTGATATTCAACAAAATATACGTGAGGATGGTCATATTCTTCTTACCACCTTAATTCGCCACAACTTAATCCCATTTAACATAAATGGGCACAAGCTAAAGCTATTCGAAAACAAAAATATTATTCTATTCCTGAACTTTTCACTCTCTATAATATTTAATCATTTTATACTCGTTTGGCTATACTCAACGGTATCCTAAAAGCTAAGATGGGTAAAGTAATTAAACTCTATGTATTGAACCAATTTATCCTAGAACTTTATCAGCAATGAAATAAACGAATCTATTGATAGAAGAGATTCCTTGCCAAACTAACAGTCTTTAATTCGACAAGGAACTATTTTTAAAACATTAAATCCAACGCATCATACCCATTTCATGCTTATTAGCAAGCAATTCATGAGAAGGTAAAATTCTAATTCGATAACTTAATCCACCACATAAATCTGGTTGGAAAGTTAAAGTATAAAGACGTTCACCATTGTCAAGATTATGTTCAGGTTTAAATTTATAAGAGGCAGTTCGATTCTGATTATCGCCCCAAATACTCTGTAAATCATGCTGAGTTGGTAACACGATTTCTGGATGGTACACTTGACGAGATAACAATAATTCAACCGTTAAATCTTCTGGACGTAAATTATTTAAGTTTACTGCAACTTGGATCGTGATAGATTCACCATAAGTAAACTGTTTAGCTTCTGGTTCAGATACTTGACGGATATGTATTCCATCCCAATGATTCCTTATAGTAACCTTCCATTCAGCTAATTCACGAGCCTTATTATAATTATCCTCTCTCAAACGTTGACCTTGTTTCTTAGCTGGTAAATAAGAATTATCCAGATAATCATTCAACATTCTGATAGTATTAAATTGCGGCAAAATTGTAGTCATAGACTGTTTAGACTTTTTAACCCAACCTTTTGAATAGCCGCCTTCTCCTCTATCATAATACAAAGGAATTATCTCATCTTGCAATAATTCATATAAAGTACGAGCATCATCATGATCACGTAACTCTGTATTATTATTATGTGGAGAAGGTTTGATTGCCCAACCATTTTCTCCATTATAGCTTTCTGGCCACCAACCATCTAATACACTAAGGTTAATTCCACCATTAAGAGCCACTTTCATACCAGAAGTACCACTTGCTTCTTGTGGATAAACTGGATTATTTAACCATACATCAACCCCAGAAACTAATCGGCGTGATAAGGCTAAATCATAACCCTGTACTACAATAATTTTACCAATAAAATCAGGCTCTTCACTTATTCGGTAAATATCTTTAAGCAAACTCTGTCCAGGAATATCAGCTGGATGAGCTTTTCCGGCAAAAATAAATACTATTGGACGATTTATATCTCGTAAAATATCACGCAATCTATCTATATCATTGAATAATAAAGTACCACGTTTATAAGTTGCGAAACGACGAGCAAAACCAATAGTAAGAATATTAGGATTATTTGGATCAATATATTTCAGTAAATGTTCTAAATGGGTTTCTGAAATTTGATGCGGTAAATGTTGAGCAATCACTATGTTGCGTATTACTTCTAACATCCGTGATTTAGCTTTCTGTTTAATATTCCAAAATTCTTGGTCTGGGATATTAGCAATTTTTTGCCAGAAATCTTGATCACATAAGTGATCTTGCCATTGTGATTCCAACACATCATCAAATAATTCAGTCCATTCTCTAGCTAACATGGACGATACGTGAACCCCATTAGTCACATAACCCATAGGATTTTCATCTGGAGTTATATCTGGCCAAAACTTAGAACAAATCTCAGAGGAAATCTTACCATGAATTTTACTAACTCCATTCCTATGCCTTGAACCTTTAATGGCTAAGGTAGTCATATTAAAATCTGGATCATCATTTGGTAAACAACCTAAAGACAGAAATTCTTCTTGAGATAATTTTAAGTCGTCATTACAGAAAGAGCCCAAATAATTCATCATCAATTCTTGTGGGAAGTGATCATGTCCTGCTGGAACTGGAGTATGAGTGGTAAAGACTACATCGGAAGCCACAATTTCTAATGCTGTTGTATGATTTTGCCCAGCCGCTATCATCTCACGCATTCTTTCTAAAATTAAAAATGCAGCATGTCCTTCATTTATATGCCAAATATTTGGCTGTAATCCAAGTTTTCTTAATAAGCGAGTACCACCAATACCCAATACAATTTCTTGTTTAATCCGAGTATGTTTATCACCACCATAAAGTTGACAAGTGATATTACGGTCATCTTCATTATTTTGGGATACATTGGTATCTAATAAATATAGATTAATATGTCCAATTTTGGCTAACCAAGTTCTGGCCACTACACTAGTAGCACCAATTTTAACTTCGACAAGTATTTCATTACCATTTTCATCTAATACTGCTGTTACTGGTAGATGTTTAGGGTTGTTATCACTAAGACTAGCAATTTGATTGCCTTCAGCATCTATACGTTGAGTGAAGTAACCTTGGTGATAAAATATACCTACTGCTACAAAAGGTAAGCATATATCACTAGCTGTCTTACAATGATCTCCAGCCAAAATACCTAAACCACCAGAATAAACTGGTAGGCTTTCATGAAATCCGTATTCAGCACAGAAATAAGCAACCAAGTCATCTTTTTCTAATCGAGTTCCACCATCCTGTCGACATTCATTATTAAGGTAGTCATTAAAACTAGCCAGGACTTGTCGATATGCTTTAAGATATGATGAGTCTTTGGCTGCTTTATGCAGACTTCTTTGATCAACGTTACGCAGAAACAACTTTGGATTATGTTTTACTCGAGTCCATAATTCTCGATCAAGACGCTCAAACAGTTGTCGAGCCGGAGTATTCCAACTATACCATAAATTATTAGCTAACTCTTCCAATTGTTTCAGAGATTCTGGTAAGATTGGTGTTACTTCTAGATTAAATTCTTGTGCTGACATTTCTCTTCCAAGTTTAATAAAAAGTGAATAACACTTAGGAGTCAATAGTATATAAGAAAACTGGATTTATGTACAGCTTAAAAAAATTGCTTATTAATGAAGGAATAAGCGTTATAAATTTGAAAATACTATAAAACTATGGAAATAATATATTTAAGAATATCGTTGAAAATGTATTTATTCTGAATTTCTATGCTATATAATACAAAACATGCACATAAAACATTCTTTTGAGAAAATAATCCCATCGGTTGATTTCTGTTCTTTACGTTATGTAACCGAAGCTTCAGAAAAATTATCCGTGAGGCAAAATGTAGTTGAACCACCAATTCATACTTGTGATACTGGTGTGATGTTGACCGTAATTGATAAAGGTGGGCTTGGTTATGCGGCAACTAGTGATCTGAGCGAGGCTGGATTACGCAAAGCGGTTATTAAAGCTCAAATGTGGGCTGAGTATAGTCGCAAAAACATGGTTATTGATCTTAGCAAAATGACTATGCCACAAGTAAAAGGTGAATATAATTCAATAGTTAAACAGGATTGGAATAGCCTATCTATTAAAGACAAATTAGATTTATTACGTCAAGAAGCAGCTCAATGTAAGTTAAATGATAAAATAGTCGATTGGGAAGTTTCACTGCAAGTCATTAAAAGTGAACAAGTTTATTTGACCAATACTGGTAGCGAAATTCAACAGCAATTTCAATATTTAATTCCTAATGTAAGAATAATAGCTAATCAGGGAATTGAAACCCAACGGCGAACTTTTGGAGATTTTAGTAGTGGACAACAAGGTGGTTTAGAAATTTTAGATGCTATAGATTTTGTTGGTAAAGGAAAAAATTTAGCCACTGAAGCTCTCCAACTATTAGCAGCTCCGAATTGCCCTAGTGAACAAATGACGGTCATGTTAGCACCAGATCAAATGATATTGCAAATTCATGAATCTATTGGCCATCCTTTGGAATTAGATAGAATTTTGGGCGATGAACGCAATTATGCTGGTACTACTTTTGTCAATTTAGACATGTTTGGCAACTATCAATATGGTTCAAAATTGCTAAATGTGACTTTTGACCCAACTATAACTAATCAATTTGCTAGTTATGGTTACGATGACGAAGGATTGCAGGCTAAAAAAACTCATATTATTAAAGCTGGTAAATTATTAACTCCATTGGGTGCTAGTATGTCGCAAACTAGAGCTAATATAGATGGCGTTGCTAATGCTAGAGCTAGTTCTTGGAATCGACCACCAATTGATAGAATGGCTAACCTTAATGTTGAAGCTGGCGAAAGTAGTTTTGATGATATGCTTAGTTCAATTGAAAGAGGTATTTTAATGCGAACTAATTCATCATGGTCAATTGATGATTCACGTAATAAATTTCAATTTGGTTGTGAATGGGGACAATTAATTGAAAATGGTAAATTAACTACAGTAGTAAAAAACCCTAATTATCGTGGTATATCAGCTACTTTTTGGCGTAATCTTAACAAAGTTGGTAATAAGGATACCTTTGCCATGTTTGGAGTGCCTAATTGTGGTAAAGGTGAGCCGAATCAGGTTATGCGAGTAGGCCATGCCTCACCAACTTGTGTATTTACTGATATTGATGTATTTGGAGGAGTATGATGCAAGAATATTTTTATACCTTAGCTGATTTTATCGGTAAACAATTACAAGGCAATGAAGTATATTTGGCAGAGTTTACTGCTGAACAGTCTGATTTTATTAGATTTAATAAAGCTAAAATTCGGCAACCAGGTAATGTTGAGCAACGTTATTTATTACTAGATTTGATTGATGGTCAGCGGCATATCAATGAACAATTTACTCTCAGTGGCGAGCTTAAAATTGATTATGAAAGAATAGCTACTTCAATTCGACAACTGCGTAACCAATTGCCGCATATTCCAGCAGATCCATATTTATTATATGCTACCGAGATTAATTCCACTGAATCTATAGGTAATAATAATTTATTAGCTGCTCCAGATGCCGTAAATGAAATTTTAACCGCTACTGGTGATTTAGTCGGTATTTATGCAGCTGGTAGTATTTTCACTGGTTTTGCCAATTCTTTTGGTCAACGCAACTGGCATAGTAGTTATACTTTCAATTTTGATTGGAGTTTATATCATAGCAAGGATAAAGCAGTAAAATCTGCCTATGCTGGTTTTGAATGGAATAGTGCTGATTTTACCGAAAAAGTAACTAAATCATTAAATCAACTGGCAATTTTAAAACAAGAACCTCATATTATCCAGCCTGGTAAATATAAAGTCTATTTAGCTCCAGCAGCTATGTTTGAAATTTTTCAATTACTAGCTTGGAATAGTTTTGGTCTTAAATCACATAAGACTAAAGATACTGCTTTATTGCGAATGCTAGAAGGACAAAATTTACATTCAAGTATCAATATGATGGAAAATATTAAAGATGGAATAGCCCCTACTTTTCAAGCCCAAGGCTTCATAAAACCAGAACAAGTTTCTTTAATAAATCAAGGAATTTATGATACAGCATTAATATCGCCACGTTCTGCCAAAGAATATGATGTTAATACTAATGGAGCAAATGATGAAGAATATCCAACTTCGTTAGATTTAGCTGCTGGTAATTTTGCTAATGACGAAATACTGAAAGAACTGGATACTGGGATTTATATCAATAACTTATGGTATTTAAATTATTCAGACCAAACTGCTTGTAGAATGACTGGTATGACTAGATTTGCTACTTTTTGGGTTGAACATGGAGAAATTGTCGCTCCTTTAAATGTAATGCGTTGGGATGAAACATTGTATAATATCTTGGGAAATAAATTAATTGCTTTAACTAAAGAACGAGATTTTATTATGGAAGCAGATACCTATGAAATGCGTTCAACTGGCAGTGCTAGATTACCAGGGGCATTAGTAGAAGATTTTACTTTTACATTATAGTTTATATTATAACTAGGTAGGGTCGGTTACGCTTTACCAATCATCATAGACATCAACTTAAGGAAAATTATTAATTTTTAATTAGTTATTTACTCGTTCCCAACGGCTTCGTTCAATACCATTAAGTTAAGGAAAATTTAGTGGAGTCCAAAGCGAAGCTTTGATATTATTAACTTATAAATTATATACTTACAAAGCTAACGCTTTGGACTCCACTAAATTTTCCTTAACTTAATGGTATTGAACGAAGCCGTTGGGAACGAGTAAATAACTAATTAAAAATT
>DAOUSL010000201.1 GCA_030627235.1 Thioploca sp. | reverse complement strand
TACCATTTTTTATGATATTTTCTGAATTACATCTTGGACATTTCATTATTTTTACTTATGCTTTATTTGTTTTTTATTATACATCACTACTTCCTTCAGGACTACCAAAAATATATATTTTGGTTCACTTAATATATAAGATATGTACATTGATAATGGTTTTGTCAATGCGTAAGTCTTACTCACTACTTCGTTCAGGACTACCAGGAATATCACTATAATTACATCAATTGAATTCACTTGATATAATTTATAAAATATACTAAGGAATGAGGATTCAATAAAATCCGAACTTAAACCTGCTAGGTTTTCAAAACCTAGCAGGTTTGGGTATTCAAGTTTTGGAAGTTATTAAATCCCAATTCCTAAATAAAAAAATAGGTGTAATATTGATTATAAATAATGTTTATACTTGGGTTAAAAATAATTCTGTGAAGTATTTGAATGTATACTTGACAAATTAAGTTATTTCCTAGATAATACTTAGGTTCTTAGGAGAGGTACCGAAGCGGTCATAACGGCACGGACTTGAAATCCGTTGAGGGCGAAAGCCCACGTGGGTTCGAATCCCACCTTCTCCGCCACTAATATATTGGTTTGACTTTATAACCTTTATGTTCTAATAACTTAAGTATTCCTTTCTTTCCTGGCAAATGCAATGCTCCTACAGCAATAAAAGCATTACCCTCTTTTAAACGTTTGAGCATACGCTCAACCATAGTAATATTTCGGTCGTTAACTATCCTTTTATAAAAAGTATTAGCTAATGCCAGATTTTCACTATTTTTTAGCATATATTCAATACTAAATTTCTGCAATTCAGTCAAATCACGTTGTAAATATAACTCATGCAATTTAGCAAACATTTCTGGCATTGCATCGATATTTGTTATGGTTTCGGTTAATAACATTATCTGTTCTTTTAGAGATAAGTCTTCAAAAACAGCCAATTGTTCTTCTACCTTTTCCAAACCATAAATATCTATCTCAAGCTTCATCGCTTCTTTATATAAAAATAGGTCTAAAAAATCTCCTGATTTAGGTGGTGGAACACTCAGAGTAGCTATAACTGCCCAAGGTTTTAATTTTTTAGCTATTATTGGAGGAATTTGATATTTTATTAAAGCTTCAGTGACTTGAGTAAATAATTCTTCACCAATCAGTTTATCTAAAGATTTTTCTTCATCCATAATTAACATAGCAGCAGAAGCCTTTAACATAGTAGGCATATCTAATAACATTTCTAATGAAACACTATTTGCTTTCTCAAAATAAGATCGTATTTTCTTTGGTAACTTATTAACCCGAATATCTTCTGAGTGTATAGTACCAAAAACATAACTTGATTCAACTCCAGATTTTTTTATTTGCCAAAGTAAACCTTTTTGGGTCTCAGTTGCAAATAAAGTGCTAGTAAATAAAACACAAATTAAGATAACCAACCATTGGTGAACAGGTATTTTCATAATTTCCTCATTTATAAATTTTTCAAATATTTAAGTGTATAATAAATTCAATAATTTTCCAAGTCACTTTATAGACTAATATAGTGATTTAATATCATATATAAAACTAATTAGATCAATTAACCAACTAGTTAACCTATTAATTTATGGATATTTTAACAGAGCATGACTTTAATATTACCACTATAGATACTGGTTTTATAAGTCCACGTTTTGCTGCTAGTTATTTAATTACTGAAAATAACCATGCAACTTATGTCGAGACCGGTGCTAATAGCTCAGTACCAAACTTATTAAAAGCCTTACAACACAATAACATCCCAGTTGAAAATGTGGATTATGTTATTGTAACTCATATACATTTAGACCATGCTGGTGGGGCTGGTCAATTAATGCAAATGTTACCAAATGCTCAGTTTGTAGTCCATCCTTATGGTGCAAGGCATATGATAGACCCTAGTAAATTAATTGCTGGGTCTAAGGCTGTGTATGGTGAAAAATCTTTTCAAACTAATTATGGTGACATTATACCAATACCAGAAGAACGAATAATAACCGTAGCAGATGAGCAGATAATTAATTTTCAAGGCCGTCAACTGTTGTTTTTAGACACCCCTGGTCATGCTAGGCATCATTTTTGTATATTCGATGAACGAAGTAACAGTTTTTTTACTGGAGATACTTTTGGAATATCATTTCGGGACTTTGATACTAGCAAAGGCGTACTAATTTTTGCATCTACAACTCCAATCCAATTTGATCCACCAGCAATGCATAGTTCAATTAACCGTTTATTGAAATTTAAGCCAACTAAGATGTTTTTAACTCATTTTGATGCGGTAAGTAATGTAGATATATTAGCAGAAAAACTGCACGCATCTATAGATAAATATGTTGATATTATGAAATCAGTGGCCGATAGTGATAGGCGGCATACATTATTGCGTAAGAGAATGATGGACTATCTATTGGATGAATTAAAAAGTTTAGACTATACTTTAATTGATACTAAAATGCGGCGTAAACTAATGGATGAAGTAGAGATAAATTCTAAAGGTCTTGAAGTTTGGTGGGATAAATGAAAATTGGAATTGTATCTGATAGCCATGACAATATACCTTCGTTATGTGCTGCAATTGCTGATGCTAAACATCGTGGCGCGGAAGCCATATTACATTGTGGTGATATTGTAGCACCTAGTACTTTAGGAAAAGCACAGCAATATGGTTTACCACTACATGTCATTCATGGTAATAATAATGGCGATCTTTATGCTCTATCAAAATTATCTCATGCTCAAAATAGTAAAATTTTTTATTATGGACAAGATGCTTCATTTACTTTAAATAAAAAACGGATTTTCATAGTTCATTATCCTCATTACGCTCGAGCTATGGCTATTACTGGTGACTATGATTTGGTATGTTGTGGACATAATCATTATATATCTGTCAAAAATATCATTAATATTAAAGGAACTGAAACAATTATATGTAATCCTGGAACTGTAGGAGGAATTGGAGCTCCAGCAACATATTTATTTGGTGATTTAGAGTCGATGACTTTTAAATTCCAACAAGAAATTAAGAAAGGAGAATTTTATGAACGCAAAATTAACGCTGGGATTGAGAAAAAAGGAAGATAGTTTTTCTACTGAAAGGACATCTAATAAAATTACATTGGGTATTAGAAAGAAACCAATGTTGATGCAATCAGATATGGAATCAGTCAGAACTCCTTCTTTTAAAAGTAAATTCATACCAATAGAGCAACCTGCTCCTATTGCTAGAATTAATCCTATAAAAATGCCAAAAACTAAAGGAAGGTTAGAGGTTAATATAAAAATTACCGAACTCCCTAACTTTGTAGAAGATATTAAAAATGGTTGGCGGCAAGTTTACGTCAATGCTGATGGCTGTTTGGTACAGATTAAAATACGTCCTAAAGCTTGGAATAAATTATTGCAAGCTAACGAGGAATATTCTGAATGGATTGCTACCATTACTGGTAAAATTGGAGCAAAAATTAAAGATGGTTTTGAATTACTGCAACCAGCAATCCAAGTTTATGAAAATAATAAATCTGCTCCAAATTAAATATATGAATTCGGGAATAAATTTTTAACCCATCAAAATAATCCTTCTGCTATATTTTCTAGCTATATTATTATAGAATAGTGCCACTGATTTTATCGGTGGTTATAAATATTATGAATAATCAATATTTTCTAAATTAGAAACTTTTAAGGAGCTAATATATGTATATTATTCGATATATATGGTTGGGATTAATTATAAGTGGGTGTGGAAGTAGCAATAATTCGGTACAAGAAATAACTGAAGAAGCTGGACAAATTGCTGATATGGCTGTAGTTGAAATTGATAATGCTCAAGATATAAATTCTGTAATTAAAGCAGCTAAAACAACGGTTAAATCTCTTAATAAACTATCTGATGCTATCATATTAGCGTCTGATATTAATACTATTATTCCTGCTCAAGAAAAGTTTGAACTAGCTAGATTTAAAACGGTACAAAGGTTACATAGCTTCCTTGATCCAGAGAACAATAACTGTAAAAATGTGTTAAATATATTATTGAAATTAGATACCAAAATAAAGAGCTATGCTTGTGAGCCAAATAAACTAGAAGAAGAACTTTTAGGTTGTAATCCATCTGTAAATGATACTTGTGAGTGTACGAGAAACTCGGTTGGTACTTGTCCAAACAATAAAGAATGTGTTTTGTTATCAAGTGGAGTTTGCCAATGTGATAAATGTTATGCTATTTAATAGTTTTTAGTTATATTTTTGGAGTCCTGTGTTGATAGTGATAAGTGTATAATGGATAAATTGTTAAGCTAATTAAAATTATGGAATATCCATGTTGTAATTCACAAACTATTGTAAAAAATGGAAGTATTCATACAGAAAAACAAAAATATTCTTGCAAAAAATGTGGTCGTCAATTTGTTGAAATCCACAAAATAATAATCAAGAGATTCTTCCTGATACGATAAAATTTATTGACAGATTATTGCTTGAATTTGATGAAATATGGTGTTTAACATAAGAAGAATAAACAATGTATATGGTTGGATTTAGATGTTGAAACTAGAGAAATTATGGGATTCTTGGTGCCCAATCTATCGACAATGTGTTGTGTCATATACTGATTTTTTGGGAAGCTTATCAATTTTCCTAGCAAACTCCATCGAGCTGTTGGGAAAGACACAGAACTTACTAATCATATTGAACGATTCAATTGCACAGACAACGTATCTCACGCTATGTTTGACATAATTATATCACTACCCATACAGGACTACCTAAATTTTATCTTGACGCTGGTGCGTCATGAATGCATTCCGAACGAAGCCGTTCAATGCCATTAAGTTAAGTAAAAAGAAGTGTTATAGAGATACTAGGAAAAATCAAGGATTATAAATATTATTAAGCAACAGTCAATAGAGCCAAGAATTGATACAAAGAATTTAAAGAAAGACATAGTAACAACGGCATTTATTCGAACTCGTAAATTGTATTTTAGCATATTGGTAGTTCTAATACTGAAATATGAAATCAATCCAATTGATATTAAACGAATTTACATCTATCTTTGACTTAGAAACAGTGAGTAGCTTTCACTCAATCCAGAGCAAACTTAAACTATACATATAGAATTAAATCAAAAAGCAGTAGTCGATGTGATGTATAGCAATAACCATCCAGAAGTGAAAGAAAGCCATACTTATGCGATGGCTAATGTATGATGTATTAAATCGTATAGCAGTTGACAGTGTTCTAAGTAAATCCAGAGCATATGAAGTTTATTTAGCAGCACTTAGAGTATAGATAATGATTTTATATGATTATCCATCGTATTTTCATTTGGCAACTCTTTTTAAGTTTAATATTTGTAATACGTTGCCGCATCTTTTAATCAAGCTCGTGATATGTTGAAAGGGTTCTGATAGCCAAAACTCTTCAACCTCATCGTACCAAGATAGCTCAAGTTAAAAATAATAATCTATCATCTCAAATAAAGGTACGATTTGTATGTGTACAAAAATGGTGAATACGAAAGTTACCAATTTACTCGATGAAACCCAATTTCCAACTGAAGATTTTTTAGATATTTATCATATGCGTTGGGGAGTTAAAGATGCTATCTTAAAAACTCGTCTTAATCTTGAAAATTTTTCTGGCAAATCAATCTATCAGGTAATCTACAGTATATTTAACTGGAATTAAAACTATCTTAACAGCTGATGTTAATGATAAATTATCTGAAAAACCTGTTAAAACAACAGGTTAATCATGTGGTTTCGTTTAATGCAATTAAAAATCAGGCTATTGTTAAACTAAGCCTGTAAAGTCTCCAATCCAAACTCGTCTTCAAAACGGTACGTGAGACTTTAACCTCATACCGCTTCTCTCTATTTTAGTGTTGTTTTACCAACTTGCGATACTTCTAATCCAGGTTTCATGCCTTGCGTGATACCTTCCGTCATCACGGGTTTTGATGTCATGGCAGTGACGATGCAACACTTGCAAGTTTGTACTTTGTTCTCCACCTCCACAACTTTTTGGCACAATATGATCAAGTTCCATTATTGAGTCATGCTTGAAAGCCTGTTCACAATGATTGCATATAAACTTTTGTTTGATTAAACAAACTTGTTTTTTAGTTTTCTTGCCATTCATATTTTGAAACATTCTCTTATTCCAATAATCTACTTGACTGTCAAAAATGTGATGCTCGCTTTTGATTTTGATATGTCTTACAATATTTGTACTGGCCATGTTATATATAGCAATTCCCGAATAGTAGTGACCCAAAATCAAAGACAATGTATAAAGTAATTACGAGCATCAGAAGAAGTGATAATATTA
>DAOUSL010000142.1 GCA_030627235.1 Thioploca sp. | reverse complement strand
GCCAACAAAAAAATATCATTCATTGCCAGTTTATTTCTATATTGCTTTTGTATGTTTAGTACTGACTACATTCAGCAAAATGTATCATGGATTTTTATTATTTCCGATTTTTTTACTATTCTTTTTAACATACTGTAATAAGTATAAGATAAATTATTTAGAATATCTATTTTCTAAGAATTTTTTTAAAATATTAATATCATTACCTTTATTAATTATACTCAATAATACATACATATGCAATTTTTGATTTTGATAATCAATATATAGCATCTTCATTATAATGAACTATGGCATTGTCAAGAATAACGACATTGGTTGAATGTAATACGGGAACTAAAATATGTTCAGTAAATACCTTAAAAACAAGGGAATTCATAGTACTTTCATAACACATTTGGGCTAATAATCCATTAAAATATTGTTCAAACAACGGTTAGGCTTCCACCAGTACTAATATTATTACCATCATCTGGAATGGCGGTTCCCCAAGTGGTGGTTATGGTTGCTTTGTCGTTACTGAACTCAAACCACTGAAGCCATTCGGTATTCTTTCATGGGTTTGTTTTTGGTGGGATGGGAGAATTATTGTGTTGTTACACCTTATCATGCTATAACATCCTTACCTCAGTTATTAATAAATCTTGTTGTAATTGTTCTTCATTTTTTGATAATACACATTCTTGCTTGGAAGGTCTCATTTTTTGTGTTATCAAATTTTCATAATGTTCCTTTAGTTCATCGATAATTTCTGTATTTTTAATTAAATCATCTTCATTAGGATGTGGAACCAATTCTGCTTGACTTTTAGGAATTTGAATTTGTTCATCTTCTCCCCAACAATAAATCTTTGAATCAAATAGTTCTAAAGTATCTGGAGAATCATCTGAAAAATTATATTTTTTCCAGAAATAATCTGTCCTTTGTTTTTTGGAAAAGCTCATATCTTCCTGACATTTATCCTCAATTTTTATAATTATAAGAAAACGTCGTTCTTCTTCAAATAAATCCATAGCTTGTTTGGAAGAAATATCTGTAAATAAGGCCTTTCTTTTTTCATCTCGCAAAATACAACCTTTAAAATTAACATCAATTTTATCAACAATTCCTTCTGTAGTGTAAGAGCAATGATAATGAGTCTCATTAGTTTTACTTTTAAGATGTAAAATAAATTTATTCTGTTTTAAATTTTTTACAAAATTAGATTGGTCTTCATTATTATTATTACTAGACAATAAAATTGTATTTGTACTTTCAAATATATTTGTATTTTCACAGAAAACATCCATTTTGCCTATATCTTTTCCATCGTATTTATATGTACCTTGAAGTTTTTTATAAAAATCTACACAGTCAATATTAAATTTACCAGTCACATTTTCACAAGTCTTTTTCCCTATATCTTCACAACAAAGTTTTATGGAATTAAGATAAGAAAGAACCACATTATATAAATTTGAATTTATTTTAGTTGGAATAATAGTAGTTGATTCAAAATTAGAACCCTCTAAAGCACTATGGGTAAAATTTTGACTTCCTATCCAAATTTCTGCTTTGTTATTAGGGAAATCAAACAGAAGTA
Source organism: Thioploca sp. (assembly GCA_030627235.1). Taxonomy (GTDB): domain Bacteria; phylum Pseudomonadota; class Gammaproteobacteria; order Beggiatoales; family Beggiatoaceae; genus DRQV01. Next base: position 9,165 of record DAOUSL010000142.1, on the reverse strand, counting down.
ATTTAGTATGCAAAAGTGGTTGTTGTGTTTCTTTAGCACTACGATATAAGAATAAATAAATATTTGAACCTTTTTCAACAAATTTTTTTAACCTATCAATATCTGTTGGTTGATGAATATCAACACAAATAAAAGAATTATTATGACTTAATTTATCATCTAATCCCTTAAGATAATGTATATCAAAATTCCAAAATGCTACTGCTCCTTTTAAAGATACGCATTTATTGATAGATTTTTCTAATTCTGGTTTAATATTTCGATTTTTTTTAGACTGTAAAAATAATTCAATATTATCCATTATTGTATATTTATTCTTGTATATTTAATTAATTTGTAAGGTACATAAGCGATAGTATCATGCTTCATAACCACGAACATCACAACAATAATTTTTCTGACTCTTCCCATACATCAGCATAGGAATCCATTTCTGACGCACTAGAATCAAGTGATGATTAGACGTTGATACATCCTGATTGAATTCCTATTCAGGTAAATAGGAACTAGGTAAATAATAACACAAGTATCACATAATATAATCTTGCTAATTTCTATTCCATACTTTTTCTCGTAATTCTTTACCATATTTAGCACTGTCTTTTACTTTAGAAAAAGGTTTAATATCTGTTAAATCTTCAGTGGTCTGATATTTATTCACTATGCACAAACTGCTCAGGTGGTGCATAAGACAAAGTCCCAATTATCATCTGCCCAAACTTAGTCGTTTTATCATCAGAACGTGACACCCCCTCTTGACGCAAAGAAGTCGCCACTCGTGCCAAACCAAAATCAATAATTTTTACTGAGATTGAGACCTCAGAGGTTTCCAAAACTTCAGTCTTTTGCAATTCCTTTTTGTATAAGTGTTGTTATTGACATAATTTTTTCTGGTTTTCACATATCAGCATAAAAAACATTTTTATATACTGGCATCAAATAAAAAGTGGCCACTAGTGAATCCCGATTGAATTCCCAATCAGATGAGTGGCTACTAGGTAAAAGTTAGTAAACAATTAAAAAATATTGAACATCATACCTAGCTATTCTACGCTGATTATCAACAAAAATCTTTTTATCTATTTTGACCATAGTAAGATAACGATTCACATGGTAATCAATTTTTCGATTAAGAAAATTAACTGGAAGCTCTCTGGATAATGGTTTTTCTCCTAATTTTACTAAATTTTCTTCAGCAAACAACATTATATGTAAATTTATAACTTTTTTAAAATAGTATATTTTTTCATTTCAATATGTATTTTATACAAAATATTTTAAATTCTATCTTTGTACAAAAAGTAAAGAATTAGGACTTAACATATTGATAAAAATATTATCTCTAATAATTAAGTTAATCAGTTTTTATAGTTGTTAAACGTTGATCATCAACTGCTCCACCTACTGTAAAATGATATAAACTTTGTAAAGTATAGTCTTTGATTCCAAATATTTCATGTACTGGATCGTCCAAAAAACACCCAATGCCAGTACCACGAATTCCCTTAGATTCCGCCTCAAGATACAAAATTTGACCAATCATTCCAGTTTCCCAGAATAATTGCCGATACCAGTGTGAACCATATGTTTCAATAGGATTAGAAAATTCAGCGAGCATTGCACAACTAAAAACTCCGTTTCCAGCTATTGCTTGAGAACAACTGATTGCAATTACTTCTTCTTGGGTATCTCTCTCTTCTAATAAAAATAAAGGTAACTCGCATTTTTCAAGACTACTCCATACAAACTCTGGTTTCATAACTTGTTGTAAAAATGATTTTTTTTCCTGATCTCGTACTAAAATATATAACCCTGGTTTTATACCATCAACTCGATGCACAAATATTCCTAAATGAATCATGGCATTCCAAGGGATTACATCCCACGGAACTGAACATAATGCTGGGACGAGATGTTTGAGCATATCAAAAAATAAAGCTGAGGATATACTGGTAGTTCCATCCATTGCAACAGCACTACGTCGTTGCCGAATAATCGTTGCGGCTAATATATTACTTGGTAATGATGATAGAGTAGAAGATTTTTTAGGAATAAATGTTTGGTTTTCTTGCTTCAAACTAGCCTTCGTCACTCTATCTATAACTTCCCAAATATAATGCCCTTGACTAAGTTTATTGGCCTTTCCATTCCAATTTGCTGTAGCTATATTCTCAATAATCTCTATTGGTATATTGGTAGACTGAGAAATTTTAGTGGGAGAAATAACTAGCAACAAATCTGGAGATTCATATTCATTGGGTTGAAACTCATCAAAACGGTCAATTCCCAAAATTTTAGCTAATTCTTGATCCAACATGGAATCCACCAAACAGCAATGCCATCCCAATAAAGAACAAGCATAACGAATTGCAGCCATTGCGTGTCCAATATTAATTTGACAATAACGGTAAGCACGTTCTCCATATTTCCATGCTTCTCGCCAATGTATTGAGCTTAATCCAATAAAAAAACTATTAGAAGGAAATGGTTTGACTAATTGTTGCCAATCTGATTCTGCAAATTCTACTCGCAATTCTAAGGAATGTTTAGACGGATTATAATGAAATACCCCTGGTTGTGTAGCAAGCTCTTTCATTGCGGGAAGTATTAAATATCCTTCTGTCGGATGCAAATTACCACTGGAAGGATTGACTCTTAAAGCCCAAGAATTTCCTAAATAATTTTTCCAAGCCGAAATAGCTAAGGAATGATATAAAAGTTCTGAGATTAAACTGATGGAAAATGGATTTGGTTGTCGATTGAGATTATAAAGTTCATGGTATAAAAGAGCTGGAATCTGGTTAGAAACCTTAAGTTCAAACTGGGTAGTTCCTTGAAATATTCTGAATGGATACGGCTGGTTATTCCAATCCAGATAATCAAGTGATGCAGAAAATCGTTGAAAACTGTGTTTAGTTCGTTCATGATACTCAAACACAATATCTTTATTATTATATATTCTAGTCATGTTAATCGAAAAATTATTGATATGAATTGAATTAAGAATTAAGAATTAAGAATTAAAATGGTGGCATATAAGTTTGTAAATCATCAGGGGCATTGGGTAAACCACCTCGACCTTTAATAAAAAAACTACTGTATTCAGTGCTACTATTTGCGATACAATTTTGCCTTATAAAGGTACTAGCATCTAAAAAATCGATTGGTAAAGTAGTTACATCTACATTGTAAATCCCATCAATCTTAATTCCTCCAGCAATTCCAGTTTCAGAGGAAGCAGTAATTTCACTGTTGTAAACATCTTTCGGAGTTCCGGTAATAATTAATATCACTCCACCATTGCCACCACTAGCATCAGCCTTAATAGAGCTATCTTGCATATGGAAAAAACGTGGATTGCCTATCGCAATATTACCTCCATTCCCAAATCCTCCACTAACTTTAGCTGTCAGTCTACTGTTATTTAAGTTTAATAGGGTTTGAGAATTTATTGTGATGTTTCCTCCTCTAGCTCTATTAGTAGCAGTAGAAATAGTCCCATTATTCATTTCTAAAATAGCAGTGTTCAATCTAATATCACCTGCATTACCAGAACCAATTAAACTATCAGCAGAAATTATCCCATCACTAATATTTAACTTGTTAGTTATATTAAGAATAATGCTGCCACCTTGTCCGGTACCAAGAGTATTATTATCTATTTTACCGTTATTACCAAATAAATTTAAGTTTTCTGCGGTGATCGTAATTTGTCCAGCATTACCTGCATTATCATCAATTTTACTAGGTTTGGAACTAGCTTGAATAATTGCATTGCTAATATTTATATCTTCAATAGCAGTAATATTAATATTACCACCAAATCCTGGGCCATAAGTTGTAGTACTGATTAAGCTATCATCATATAAATTTAATACTTTAGTATTTACAATAATATTCCCAGCATTACCGGCCTGAGCTTTTCTACTGAGAGAACTAGTTCTAATTTTACTATCCTGCATTAAACTTATTGTTTCAGTAGCATTGATAATAATATTATTACCTTTCTGATTAATATCAAAAGCTCGGCTTTCTATATTTGCCCCTTGATCTAAAGACAAATAATCTACATTTATATCAATTATTCCACTATTAGTTCCAACTTCAGTATTAGTAACAATAGCACTGTTATTGTGTAACACAAATTGCCCACCACTAATATAAATATCGCCAGTTCCTTGTTTTCCCACATCTATTGTAGAGTTATTTTGTAATATAATATCCCCAAATTTTGCTTCTTTGTTGATATTAAATCCTTGAGGGATTATTTCTAGATTATTATCGGTGATAGCTGCCAAATTAATTCGTCCAGAAGTTGCTCGTAACCGACCACCATCTATATCTATATTATTAGCGAAGATTGATAACGTTTTATTTTTAGCAACTACTAATCCACTTTTTTGAATCTTAATTGTAGCTATTCCATCATCCAAAAAACCAAAATCTGAAGGTGGACTACTAGTTAAAATACTTGATTCACCTAATTGAGAAGAGAATATTTTATTATTTAAATACAATTGGTTAGCCGTACTTAGATAAAAAGAACCATTTAGATCAAGTTTAGCATTCTCACCCAATAAAAACCCTTTGGAATTAAGTAAATATAAATTAGCTTGGGGAATTGTAGAACGTACAGTACCATCAATAAAGCTTTCCCCACCTGTTACCCGAGCTATTATATTAGTAATTGCATTTGAACCAGAGAATGTTGCTATTTCATCTTTATTTAGATTGAACTGTTGAAAGCTATGAAATAAATTATTACCACGTAATTGTCCATAACTGGCATTAATTTCAAATTGGGGACCTTGCAGATTAGTTTTAGAACCTAAACTACCATCAAAGATAACATCTGAAAAAGATGAACTGGTGAATAGCAACATGACTAAAAAACAAACCTTGCTTATTAATTTAATAATCATGTAAATTTAAAAGTTTATGGAAAGCTGTTTATTGAAAATGGATTTATAGCAATTCTTAATTATGAATGCTTAATTCTTAATGAAATTCAAATTCTTATTTGATATTGCTGTATCCAATCGAAAAATAATATATTTATATTAAGTACATTTATTTGAAGTGATTTTTTATATCAAACTTTAGGTTAACTAGATAACTATTATGTTCTAATATTTATTGCCAATTACCAATCAGCAAAAATGATGCCCAATACGCAGGATGTTTATAGCTACGGTATTTTAATAAGTTTAATTGTGCTATTCGTAGAGCTTTAGCTTTGGATGTTTTTTCCACTTGTAATTGCTGATAAAATGTTTGCATCAATATGGTAGTAGATTTGTCATTAATCGACCATAAACTAGCCAATGCACTTTTAGCTCCTGCTTTAAGAGCAATTCCAGCTAAACCTAATGCAGCTTGATCATCACCAACTGCTGTTTGACAAGCACTTAAGGTTAATAATTCTAATGGTTCAGCTCGACGTTCACTAAGTCTGATTAATTTTTCTAACTTGTGCATAGTTATTTTACCATCATAGGCAAGTAAAAATGTTTTATTAAGATCACTGTCAAATTGGCCATGCGAAGCAATATGTAAAATAGAATAATTATTCTTTTTTAAACTTGTAGTAAAATTATTTATAGTAAATTCTTGATTTAATAATTTATTAACATTTTTATGGTATATCTTACCAATGGCTTCTATTTCATTTTCCACCGCTGGTAACTCAGTATAACCCTGAACTTGCATTGATAAACCGTTTAGCAAAATTTTTGCTGGTTTAGTATTTTTAGCTCCATTTAAATTTAGACCTGGATTTACTACAATATTATATTTAAAAATGAGAAAATTATTGCCATCATGTAAGGCTGCAAACGGAATAGTTCGTAGTACCCCATCCGGAATAAAAATTAACGTATCTATTTGTTTTATAAAAAATAAATATTTAAAAGGAACAATTAACCAATTATATAAACGTTGAGCATAAGGTAAAAAATTATTGTTACTGTGGTCTTCAAGCTCAAATCTAAATTCATTAACTTCATCCTTTAATTTTTCAGCAGTAATGGGAAAAGTGAACCGGAAAATATTTTGAGATATTTTGACTAAAATTTCAATCCTATCTGACAAGATAATTGGATAAAATACGGCAATATTATTAGCAATGTCTTTATCCCATAAACTCTTAGATGACTTGGTTACACAATCATCTTGAAAATAGTCTTGTAATTCAGCGGTTTTAAAAATCTCTATAACATCAATGGCTGCTTTTAAATCCATCTGAGTAATATTGGTTTGTTGTAATAATAAATCGGCTAATCCAAAATAAATTGGTCCGACTCGTTCTCGGAAGGATAATTCATCATTTCGATAACCAATTGCAATCTCATGTCGAATCGGTTGTAAACTGTTAACTGCTTGTTGATAAGCCTCAATAGCAGCATCTATATTAGCTTGAGCTTTAAAAAGTCGTCCTAATTGCCATTGCCAACGATATAAAATTTCTGAGGCTTGATTTTGTTGACTAAAAAAAGAACCAGAATCAAGTTTAGCAAAAAAAATAGCTTTCCTAGTCAATTGTACAGCTTCGGTATAACGTTGTTGGTTTTCGTATAAATTCCCTAAAAATCCATAAGCATAAGAAATCAAACGATTATCTTTGGTTATTTTAGCAAGTTTTAAAGCATTATTAAGTGTTTTATACGCAATTTTTTCATCTGCCAGTTGAATAGCTAACTTTCCAACTCCAATTAATCCAAATATCTTAGAATGTTCATTTGGTAATAAAGCAAAATATTGTTCCGCAATTGATAAGGTATAAGTTGCTTTTTTAAACTGTTTATTTTCAAAATAAGCTTGAGCCATATTAATAGCAATACGTCCACTAAGTTCTTTAGAATCTTGGGATAATTTGAGAGCTTTAGCATAAGTTATAATAGCTTTGGTATAATAAGCTTCTATAATTAAAACATTGCCTAAATTGTTCAATATTGTCGCATGAATAAGAGCTGGAGTATTGTTAGGTAACGATTGCAAGCTTTTATCAATATAGATACGAGCTTTATTATCTTGATGAATCGTTAAATAGATATCACTCAATGAACTATATAACTTGCTATTTAATAAATTGGATTTTTGGGTTTTTTCTAATTCTAACAATAGTTTAAGTGATTTTTCCGATAGACCTAAATTTTGATAGGTGTTTGCTAATTGTAACTTGATATTAATTAATTGTTCAGTATTTAAATTATCAGTCTTTAAAGCAAGTTGTAATTTATTAAGATTTGCTTCAAAATCATGTCCCAAAGTAACTATTGGGATGCTAAATAAAATTATTATTAAATTTTTATAAATTGTAGTTAACATGAAATTGCCTTGCATTTTTTTAATGGGACCAACCGCATCGGGTAAAACCGAATTGGCCATATTTCTTACTAGAAATTTACCTTGTGATATTATCAGTGTCGATTCAGCAATGGTTTATCGAGGGATGAATATTGGTACAGCAAAACCCTCAGCAGAAGTTTTAGCTATAGCTCCCCATCGTTTAATTGATATTCGTGATCCTACAAACAGCTATTCAGTGGCTCAATTTGTTGAAGATGCTCATGTTGAAATTAAAGCAATCCATGCTGCTGGACGAATACCCTTGCTAGTTGGTGGTACGATGCTGTATTTTAGTAGTTTAATTAAGGGATTATCAGAACTTCCAAATGCTAATGTTGAAATACGTCAAACTTTAAATGAGCAGGCAATCCAGATAGGTTGGCCAGCAATGCACCAACAGTTAGCCGTAATTGATCCACAGGCAGCTAAACAGATTCATCCTAATGATTCTCAAAGAGTTCAACGAGCATTAGAAGTTTATGCTGCATCAGGACGTAGTATAACAGATTGGCGTTCTGAAACTAAAATCCAACGTTGGCTATATCCTACTATAAAATTAATCCTAGCTCCAACTGAACGTAGTATTTTACATGAAAATATTGCTAAACGGTTTAATATTATGCTAGAACAAGGTTTTATTGAAGAGGTAGAACAGTTATTTAATCGGCCAGATTTAAATACTAGTTTGCCATCTATGCGTTGCGTTGGCTATCGGCAGGTTTGGCATTATTTGGAAGGTCAGTTGGCTTATAATGATTTACCTGAGAAAGCAATTATAGCTACTCGTCAGTTGGCTAAACGGCAATTAACTTGGTTGCGTACTTTAGACGATGCTACTTGGTTTGATAATCAAATGCTAGATTTAAATATGAAGGTTTTGGATTTATGTTCTAATATTACCTAGCATGTTGGTTAAAGATCAATTAGTTATTTAAATAGAACTTCTCGCTGAATAGTTGGGTAAAAAATGAAATCTTCTATTTTAACTTGACCTTGATATAACCAACCACGTTTAGTTTTAGTGCCTACTTCTGTAGTTCCAGATAGTATCATTGCAAATTCTGAGTCTGGATTACCGATTAGATTGAATAAATTCATTAATCGATTGATAGTATCAATATTATTTTCTCCGACAAATACTTCTAATTTTTTTTCTACTAAGCTATCGATTCCATTTTCACTAGCTGGAAATAGGATTGTTTCTGGTTGAGTTTTTCCTAAAAAGACATCAGCTTCTCTATCATCTTGAAAGTTAATAAGAAAATTTGAATTTTTGAATTTTATGGCTATTGAAGCTGAACTGCTAAATTGTACGACAATAAAAGCTCTAAATTTTTTTTCCAGTTGAATTAAATGAATACTTTTGATTGCTTTAATATCAAGTTGATCAGCAATATTAGATGATATAGCATAGCTAGTTCCCAGCCAATAAAAAGCAATAAATATAATAGTTTGATAGATTTTCAATTTAGATATTCCTTTAAATAATATGACTTAATATTTGGGGTATTTTCTCGAAAAACATAGCTGTTTTGTCTATTTATTGTGGGATTAAGAAAATGGAGGATGTAATTGGGAAGGTATTGTATAACATAGATGTGATTTGTTACTTTGCCACATTCTACTAGTTATATTTATCCTGCCTTTCATAAAATTTGTTATATTTCTTGATATAGCTGTCTAAGTCTAGTTTATAGCAATTCCCGAATAGTAGTGACACAAAATCAAAGACAATGTATAAAGTAATTACGAGCATCAGAAGAAGTGATAATATTAAGAGAATCAGCACAGATATAAATGTTCCTTATCAAAAATAGG
>DAOUSL010000246.1 GCA_030627235.1 Thioploca sp. | reverse complement strand
TTAAGTAATCTGTATACAAATCTAATTGATATTTATCCATTTTTTGATTATAACTTAATTTACTTTGAATTTACATTATTTATGGTTACATTTATAATACTTTGCGTAACTTCAGTTATTTAGGTAAGATGTCTAATACAACTTGTTAAGAACCCAATACATGGTTTTAACTATTTGCATGATATAATTCATAAATTAATAATTATTGAGATTGAAATTGAATAAACCAGTTATTATTTGTGTTGATGATGATAAGGATACTCTTAACAATATTCAAATAGAATTATTAGAAGCTTTAGGAGAAGAGTACTTTGTTGAAGTTGCTGAAAGTGGTGAAGAAGCTTTAGAATTATTTGAGGAATTAAGTAAAAATGATTATGAAATTCCACTAGTAATCTCAGATTATATCATGCCTGGTATGTCTGGTTCTGACTTACTGCAATATATTCATATTGTTGCACCTAAAACTTTCAAAATATTATTGACTGGTATCAGTGATACTGAAGTTTTAGTAGATGCACTTAATCATGCTAATTTATATCGATATATATTAAAACCATGGGATAGTGGTGAATTAATTTTAACAGTATATGATGCGGTCAAAAGCTATTTTAAAGACCAATTGTTAGAAGAACAAAATATTATATTGAAAGAAATGAATTCAGCTTTACAAGAACGTACTGACGAACTTTCACAAACCTTAGATAACCTTAAATCAACTCAACAAGAATTAATTCAAACTGAAAAAATGGCAACTTTGGGTCAATTAGTAGCTGGAGTTGCTCATGAAATTAATACCCCTCTTGGAGCTATTCGTTCTTCAGTAGAAAATATTTCTCAATTTTTGAGTTGTTCGTTAGAGCAATTGCCATTGTTTTTTCAATCTCTTTCTGAGCAACGGCAACAAGATTTTTTTCTATTATTAAAACAAGCTATTAAACAAAAAAATTTATTATCTTCTAAAGAAAAAAGGCAATTTAGACGAGCTTTAAGTAGTCAGTTAACCAAACTAAATATTGATGATAATGCGGCTGATACATTAGTTGAAATAGGTATTTATGATAACATCGAACCATTTTTACCATTATTAAAAGACCCTAATAGTAATACTATTTTAGATATGGCTTATCAATTAATAAGTTTACAAAAAAGTACTCAAACAATTAATATTGCTTCCAATAGAGCGGCAAAAATTGTATTTGCTCTAAAAAGCTTTGCTCGTTATGATCAAACTGGTAAAAAAATAACCGCTAATATTATTGACGGAATCGAAACCGTATTAACTCTTTATTATAATCAAATTAAATATGGTGTTAAGTTGGTTAAGAATTATGCTGATAATGTACCTTTAATACCTTGTTATCCAGATGAACTTAATCAAGTTTGGACTAATTTAGTTCATAATGCTTTACAAGCAATGAATAATAAAGGAACTTTACAAATTGATGTATTTTTGGAAGCTGATCAAATTTTAATTGCAATTACTGATAGTGGTGCTGGTATTCCAAAAGATGTGCAAGATAAAATTTTTGAACCATTTTTTACTACTAAATCAACTGGTGAAGGTAGTGGTTTAGGATTAGATATTGTAAAGAAGATAGTTGATAAACATGATGGTAAAGTAACATTTGATAGTGTAGAAGGAGAGACTAAATTTACTGTTATTATTCCAATTCATATTGAAAGTTGAATCTATTTAAAAGAAGATAATAGGATATCTGTACGAATGTTAGGTATATGATTTTACCTGTTTTAAAATGATGGAAGCAGAAAATTTTCTAACTTCCATCTTTTAATCAATAATTAACGATTGCGTGAAATATTGCGTAATTGTATTAGTGTGATAACTGGACCAGATATAGCGTAAGTTAAAAAAATCATGAATAATATTTGAGGTGGATTCATCGAAATTAATACAAATAACATTACTATTATTAAAATATTTATGAATGGTATTTTCCCTTTCAAATCCAAATCTTTAAAACTACGATAACGAAATTTACTAACCATCAATAAACCGGTTATTACAGTCATAAACCAAGTTATTAAAACTAAATTAGATCCATCCAATTGGTTATCGGATCCTATCCATACAAAACCAGCCATAACACCAGCAGCAGCTGGACTTGCTAATCCTTGAAAATAAGCCTTATCAGCTTTATCAACTTGAGTATTAAATCTTGCTAATCTCATAGCAGTACAAGCAGTATAAATAAAGGCTGCCAACCAACCAAGCTTACCAAAAAAACTAGATATGTCGATTAAAGAAGATAAAGACCATTGATACATTAATAATGCTGGTGCTAATCCAAAACATATTAAGTCAGATAAACTATCGTATTCAGTTCCAAAATCGCTTTGAGTATTAGTCATGCGGGCAACTCTCCCGTCAAGACCATCAAGTATCATACCTATGAATATTGCTATTGCGGCTGCTTCAAATTTCCCATGAATTGCCCCAACTATGGCATAAAAACCAGAAAATAAAGCTGCCGTGGTAAATAAATTGGGTAATAAGTAAATGCCACGTCGTCGCTTAATCGGTTGTTTTGTCTCCATACTTTTCCTTAATTAATTCTCAATTTATAATTCTTAATTAAAATCAAAAGTTTTTATGGTTTTAGGTTCTAATTAAGAATTCATTATTAAGAATCAATATTTAGTTTTTAGTTTTATCAACTAATTTATTTGCTTTAATCCAAGGCATCATATCACGCAACTTGCTTCCAACTTGTTCTAATTGATGCTCACGTCCCAAACGACGTTTAGCTTTTAAAGTTGCTTGGCCAGTTTGATTTTCCATAATAAACTCTCGAGCAAACTCACCATTTTGAATTTCTTTAAGAATTTTACGCATTTCATTTTTGGTATCATCATTAATAATACGCGGACCTCTGGTTAAATCACCATATTCAGCAGTATTAGAAATAGAGTAACGCATGTTAGCCATTCCGCCTTCATACATTAAATCAACGATTAATTTTAACTCGTGCATACATTCAAAATAAGCCATTTCTGGAGCATAACCAGCTTCAACTAAAGTTTCAAATCCAGCTTGAGCTAAAGAAGTTACACCACCACATAATACTGCTTGCTCTCCAAACAGATCAGTTTCAGTTTCTTCTTTAAAAGTAGTTTCAATGATTCCGGCTCTACCACCACCATTAGCTGAGGCATAAGAAAGGGCAATATCTCTAGCTTTACCAGAAAAATCGTTATGAACTGCAATTAAGCTTGGTACTCCAGCTCCTTGAGTATAAGTAGAACGTACTAAATGACCAGGCCCTTTAGGAGCAATCATAATTACATCAATATTTTTTGCTGCTTCAATTTGTTCAAAATGAATATTAAAGCCATGAGCGAAAGCTAGAGCAGCACCAGGTTTAATATTAGGGGCAATGCTATCATGATAAATTTTAGCTTGATGTTCATCTGGGGCTAATACCATTACTAAATCAGCCCAAGCAACTGCATCTTCAATTGATTTAGTTTGTAAACCAGCAGATTGAGCTTTAGCTTCTGATGCAGAACCACTACGCAGTCCTACTACAACTTCCACTCCAGACTCATGTAAATTATTAGCATGAGCATGACCTTGAGAACCATAACCTATAATAGTGACTTTTTTACTCTTAATTAATGATAAATCTGCATCTTTATCATAATAAACATTCATAGAATTTCCTCAAATTTAATAAGATGTAATACTTAGTTTCGTAATTATTCCAAATTTGGAATTTATATAATTATTAGCCGACGTATATGTATAATATAAAGTTTATGCTAACAGAATATTTTAGCATTTATATATTTTTATAACAAGTCTAAACAAGTTTGAGCAAGTCAAACTCATGAAAGAATGTATATTAATTTTTTAATTCTTAATTAAATTAAAGATAAATTGTTTATATTGATTTAGATTATTAAATTGGAAAGCCAACATAAGGAGGGGAAGAATTATTCGGTAAGATATGTATATTTTATAAGCTTAATTATGGTGTATGAGGTTGGATAAATCTCTAATGGTCATGCAATATTTTATAGTTGTAGTAGGGTCGGTGCAATGAAATGAAACCGCATAGGCATGAACTTAAGTAATAATTTGGTATATTGGATTGAAATAGATAATATTTAGAAATAGAAATTAATAAATAGAAAAATCCAATGCCAATATATCATGAAGTTG
>DAOUSL010000410.1 GCA_030627235.1 Thioploca sp. | reverse complement strand
TTAAAATTTATTTGTAATATGTGTTTTTATACCATTTTGTTATAAAATAATTTTGCAATATCAAATATATTTTATTATCACATAATCTTATTTATAACTTTACATCTATAACACTACCATATTTCTTTAGAAAAATTAAAAATATCAAACACTAATTCATAACATACCTTGATTTAAATCATAAATGACCAAATGACATTAAGATAGAATAATCTTATATTAAGATATAACCACAAAATGACTACAAATATATTAAGCGGTAAAATAATTTCTACTCAATTACGTCAAACTATAAAACAACAAGTACAAAAAAATGTTGAGCAAGGCTTTCGGCCACCGGGTTTAGCTGTGGTTTTAGTTGGTGATAATCCAGCATCTGAAATCTATGTACGCAATAAACATAAGGCTTGTAATGAGGTTGGAATTCTATCTAAAACTTTTGATTTACCAGCAACTACTTCACAAGTAGAGTTATTAAAATTGTTGGATAAACTAAATGCTGATAAAGAAATTGATGGAATTTTGGTACAGTTGCCATTGCCAGATCATATTGATAGTGATTTAGTGATTGAACGGATTGTGCCAGATAAAGATGTGGATGGGTTTCATCCTTATAATGTTGGTCGATTAGTGTTGCGAATGCCATTATTGCGTTCTTGTACTCCGAAAGGCATTATGACTATGTTGGAACAAACAGGAATTGATTTAGTAGGTCTGGATGCGGTGATAATTGGTCAGTCAAATATTGTTGGTCGGCCAATGGCATTGGAATTATTAATGGCTCGTTGTACTATCACAGTTTGTCATAGTAAAACTCGTAATTTAAAAGAGAAAGTTAAAAATGCTGACATAGTCGTAGTTGCAATAGGTCAAGCAGAGTTTATAACTGGAGATTGGATTAAAAAAGGTGCGATTGTGATTGATGTTGGTATGAATCGATTGGAAAACGGCAAACTAGTGGGAGATGTTGAATTTGCGACTGCTTCTAAACATGCAAGTTGGATTACACCAGTTCCAGGTGGAGTTGGGCCAATGACAATAGCTAGTTTATTAGAGAATACATGGTTGGCTTTTCAGAAGCATATTTAATAACTAATTGTGAATGGTTAACTGTGAATTATTAATTGTGAATGAAAATCAAAACCATTATTTCCAGCGATTTCATCAGTGGCTATTCACATTTAATCTCTTCGAGGTTGATTAACCCCAACAACGGGGTGAAACATAAATAGCCATAGGTAAAACCTATGGAACTCGTAAGTCATGTAAGGTCGGTTTCATTTTATTACACCTCATAGGCATTAACTTAAGGAATACAGTTGTCCATTAGGTCAACTGTATTGAGTTTT
>DAOUSL010000130.1 GCA_030627235.1 Thioploca sp. | reverse complement strand
TGGAGTTACAGGACATTTAATGATTTTTTTCTTAATTAAAATTTATTTGTAATATGTGTTTTTATATCATTTTGTTATAAAATAATTTTGTATTATCACATAATCTTATTTATAACTTTACATCTATAACACTACCCAATTTTTCATACTTACCTCCAATAACCCCAATTTTCTTTCAGTAGAATAACACAATCACTTATAAATCGTAGGTGTTAGATATAAATAATCTGAAATACTTTTTATATTGTTTCTAAATTTTCTTTAGCAAGTAGAATGCGTCCCAAGCACCAAACAACAATTTTATACTAAAACATAAGTATTACTTAATAATAAGTTGGTTATGGTTTTGATATTACTTGTTAAAATTATTATAAATCAATTATAGTAACATTCCTATATTTCCATACCATAAATTTATATTTTGAAAGATATATTCTATTTGAAATCTATCTGGATATTACTTGTTGAAATAACTCTGATAAATTTACCTTCGTTGCTTCCACAAATTGGTTTTGGAGATAATTCTCCTTTTGAATTACCCATTTTTTCATTGTACTGTACACCAAATATTTTGCTTACACTTCTCATGGTTTTCTTCAATAATCTATTGCACGTTTTCTTAAATCTTTACTATAACTCATATTTTTTTATCTATAATTTATTTTTAGGGTGTGTTTTTATTAAGAATATTACTCAATCAACATGATTCTAATACCAGGAGAAGTTACAATAACTTTACCTTTTTCAATACCTTCTTCAACTCTGTAAGCTAAATACATATCTAATTGACCAAATATTCCAAATACTCCTGAGAACATATCTACAGTAAGATATTCTGGCATTTTATTAATCGTTTTTAATGGTGATAAATTTACCTTAGTTAATAAAGGTATAGCCGTTGTTTCATCACTTTCTACATTAGCAACTTTCCAACCTAATGGGCAAGTAGTACAGCTTGCTAATTGATACCACTGATAACCTCTAGAATAACCTCTATTAACATGATAACCGATAACCATAATATCAACTTTTTTACCAATATGCTTAGTATCAGCTTTAATAACACCAGCTGTTAATACAGAATTAAATTGGTTAATGGTAGCTATTTGAGTGAAATTACCAAATTGACCATTTTGATAAACCGATAGACCACCTTTCATTTGAGCATCAGTTATACCACCAGTAGCACTAATAGTTGAAAATGGTTGAGCTGCTGAACATATTTCACCACTTATCAGACCAATTTTAAAACAATCGCTTTCATCTTTTAACTTTTTACTAACTATGCCGCTTATGGGAAAGGCAAAGATACTTTCATCAGCATCATTATTATTGAAAGATAAAATATCTACGAAGCTACCAGCAACATTACCATTTAAAGTTACTCCAAAATTAGTTGATGTTCCTGAAATTAACTGGGTTTGAGTTGGAAAAGAAGTCACTTTGAATCCAGTACCACCAGAAGTGGTTGGATTATCTAAAGTTAAAATGGAAGCTCCAACGTTTTTTATTATAAAAATTTTGGTTACATCAGTATTCAGTGCGGTAGTGCCGAAATCAATAGAAATATTTGTGCCGGATATTATATCCAATTGTTCATCTAAAACTTGAATTTCAGGATTGGCTATACTGGTATTAATAACTTTACCACTAACAATAAAATCAAATGGATTTTCATCAGTATCAGTATTATACAATTCAACTAGGCCACTAAAATTGCCAATATTAAGGGTATTTAATTGCAAATCAAAGGTAAATTCATCATTAGCTGCTAATCCCTTTGGATAAATAGAAGTTATATTAAAATTATTTGGTACACTATAACCATATAAATCCATAGTTTTATTACCAATATTTTTTATAGTAAATTTTTGGGTAATAGGTTGACCAACATTAGTTGTACCAATATTAATTGGCATAAGACTACCATCAATTATTTCACTTACTTCACTAAATATTTGAATTTCCTCCTTTTCAATCTCAATTGTATTTAATTTAACTTCTCCGCTGATAGCTATATTGAGTGGATCATTCTCACTGTTGTTAATAATGGATATAATACTAGTGTAATTGCCAATTTTCCCAGTATCTAAACTAATGGTAAATGTTGTGCTAGTATTTGGAGCAATAGGATTTATTTTGGGTTTGCTGACAACAAATCCTTTACCTATGGTATTTATATCTATAGTTAAATCAGCCTCTCCAGAATTTTTTATAGTAAAAGTTTTTACTGTCGGAATTCCTATGTTAGCTATTCCAAAATCAATATTATCATTAATTATTGTTGTATTTTCTAAGATCTGAATTTTTGGACTAGCTAAATTTTCTACTATACCACTGACTAAAATAGTATATGGATTTTCAACACCATCAGCATTGTCCGCATCATTACTAGCAACCGTTAAATTCCCATTAAAACTATCAGCTTCTATGGCTTCTAAAATCACTTTAACAACTAATTCTTGCTCAGGTAGAATAGTAAAATTAAGGTCAGTACTAATGATTCTAAAACCTTTTGATGGATTAATATCATAGATATTTAAAGTTGCATTACTAGAGTTTTTTAATCTGATAGTTTTTTCAATTGGAAAACCAACTTTGGTAATTCCAAAATCAATATTATCACCATGTTTAATTTCAATTCCACTTTCCCATATATCAAGCTCTGGTAAAGCTGTGTTTAAATTAAAAGTATAAATAGCTGGTGAACCAGAAATAGAATCTGTTGAATTAGTTAAACTACATTGAACTTTATCATTATTAACAACTCCAGCTAAATTGATGGTTATCGTGGTGATAGCAGTAGTATTTATTGGTATTGTTGTGGGATTAAAAGAGGTAATATTTCCACTACCAGTAATATTGCAGTTTACAGTGGTTAATGATGTCGTAGCAGTGGAAGGAGTTAAGGTAAAAATAGCTTTGCTAATATCGGCTGTAATTGGTGGGGATAAAGTAATAGACGCTATTGGTGGAGGGCTGGAATTAATTGTTAAACTAGCTGGAGAGCCAGAAATAATATCAAGATTATTAGTCAAAGTACATTTAACTATATCTCCAATTACTGTCTTGGTTAAATTTATTGTTATTGGAATATTATCAGAAGTTCGATTAGGAATAGTGGTTGGACTAAAAGAAATCATGGAACTAGTTCCGGTCACATTACAATTAACGGTACTAGTTGAGGTAGTTGGAGAGGATACTATGGCTGCGAAGATAACATTATTATTATTTACTGTAATTGGAGCTATTAATTTAACTACTCCAGTACCTTTAACGTAACCATTAACTCCGAAAGTAAAACTATTAGGATTGTTGCCACTAACTGGATAATCAGAAAAAGCATCATTAACTATAGTGACAGAACCATTTATATCAGTGGTTGCAGTGTCTGCAATATGTAAATTAAAGGTTTTTCTGACTGTGCCGGTATTATTATCGGTCAAACTAAATCCAGTAGTTGAAATAATAACATTATCTGGCACAATAATATCAGTTATATTAAGGGTTGAACCATCAGTAGCTGTATTTGTTATAGTGAAAGATTTATTAGAACCAGATGTACCAACTATAGTGGATTTTAATCCAATTGATGTTATTCCATTGGATAAATTATTATTATTTGAGGATATCTTTATTATTCCACCAGCCCAAACTGCCATTGAATTTAATAGTATAATAAATAGGACTGTAATTTTACATAAGTTGGGTGATTGGTTCATAATAAAATACTCTTTTAAGAAAAAAAGCAGACCAATTGGTCTGCTATAAAAATTAAGGAGATTTAGTTATAATGATTCGTATAGAGTTTAAATTTTAATGGTTTTATCAATATCTTCGCCAATGTTAAAATATTTTACTTAGGTTTCGGGAAATCCGCTATGCTCCATTCCCGAAACAACTATTGGCGAATGTTTTATTTAACATATTAGGTTGGATTATAGATAGTGTAACCCAACCCATGTTCTACTATTCTATCAAAGTAATGCTTATAGGGGAAGTTACGATAATTTTACCAATTTCATCACCTTCTTCAACTCGGTAAGCTAAATACATGTCTAATGGGCCAACTATTCCAAATACACCTGAGAACATATCTACAGTAAGATATTCAGGCATTTTATTAATACTTTTTAACAGTGATAAGTTAGATTTTGTCAATAATGGAATAGCTGTTGTTTCATCACTTTCTACATTACCAACTTTCCAACCTAATGGGCAAGTAGTACAGCTTTCTAGTTGATACCACTGATAGCCTCTAGGATAGTTAGCATCAACATGATAACCTACAACCATAATGTCAGCTTTTTTGCCAATATGCTTAGTATCAGCTTTAATAACACCAGCTGTTAATACTGAGTCAAATCGATTTATAGTAATAGTTTGGGTGAAAGCTCCAAATTTACCATTTTGATACAGTGATAGACCACCTTTCATTATGGAATCAGTTGTACCACCAGTAGCACTAAGAGTTGTAAATGGTTGAGATACTGTACAAACTCCACCACTTAGTAAGCCAGTTCCAAAGCAATTGATTTCTTCTTTCAATTCTTCACTAACTGTACCACTAATTGGGAAGTTAAAGGAACTTTCATCAACATCAGTATTACCAAACGATAATGTACCAACAAAATTACCAGCATTGGTAGCATTTAAAGTTACGTCAAAAGTTGTTGAAGTTCCAGATACTAATTCAGTTGGATTCACAAAAGAGTTTACATTGAATCCAGAACCATCAATAGTAACCTGACTATTAAGAGTTAGATTAGCAGTACCAACATTTTTCACTGTGAAGGTTTTGGTCATATTACTACCGAGTGCAGTTGTACCAAAATCAGTAGAGATATTGCTACCAGAAATTATATCCAATTGTCCATCTAAAACTTGAACTTCAGCACCGACTGTTCCTGTTCCTGGGTTTGTTACAGTTACATTTCCATTTGAATCAGTTACAGTTACAATTCCAGTTGTAGGATCAGTTACAGTTACAGTTCCAGTTGCAGGATCAGTTACAGTTACAATTCCAGTTATAGGATCAGTTGTAGTTACAGTTCCAGGGATAGTTACAGGATCAGTTCCTATAGGATTAACTGTACCACTGATTGTGAAATCAAATGGATTTTCATCAGCATCAGTACTATACAATTCTATTGGGCCGTTGAAACTACCAGCTGCAAAAGTATTTAGTTGTACATCAAAGGTGAATTCACCACCAACTGCTAGGTCTCTAGGGTAAATGCTACTAACATAAAAACCATTAGGCAATCTGTAACCATATAAATCAAGTGTTGCTTGACCAGAATTTTTGATAGTGAAAGTTTTGGTTATTGGTTGACCAAGATTAGTAGTACCAATATCAATTGCTGTTGTTGCACCATCGGTTATTTCAGTTGCTCCATCAAATACTTGAATTTCTGGTGAGTCAACTACTACAGGATCAGTTACTGGGTCAGTTACAGGATCGGTTACAGGATCAGTTACTGGGTCAGTTACAGTTCCACCACTAAAAGTTGCTGTACAATTTTTATCTGCGTCCAAACTTATAATCAATGGATTATTTGAGCCAGTGCAATCACCACCCCAACTAGTGAATGTTGCTTCACTATCAGCTACTGCAAATAAAGTTACTGAATCACCTTTATTATAACCAGCTTCACAATTAGCACCAGCACTACCACAGTTTAATCCACCTATGTTACTGGTAATATTACCGTTGGTTGGTGCAGTTAAAACTAAGGTAGCAATACTTGCAGCATCAGCAGAAACTACTCCTCTTACAAATACAGTGTATGGATTTTCAACTCCATCCCCGTCATTGTTATCAGCATCGTTACTAGCTATTGTTAATGGTCCTTCAAAAGTTCCGGCTATAGCAGCTTCTAAATCTATAGTTACACTTAATTCACTTTTAGGATTTACCGTAAAATTAAGAGCAGTACTGGTAACTTTCAAACCTTCTGGAGTATTAATATCATAGATACTTAGAGTAGCACTACTAGGATTTTTGAAAATTAAAGTTCTTGAAATTGGAGAACCAACTGTAGTATTACCAAAATCAATTGGAGCAACAGTTTCATGTTTAATTTCAGTATCACCATCCCAAACATCAATTTCTGGTAATGTTGGTGGTGGTGGTTCAACTACACCTTTTACTGGGAAAGTATAAGGACTAAGTTGAGCTCCAGTTGGAGACATACCAACTATGGATAATGTGCCTTGATATTCACCAGCAGTAGAAGCATCAAGAGTTACGGTAAAAGTAGTTTCTTCATGGGTTAAAGTAGTTGGACAACCGCTAGTAGTTGGAGTAGGGAATGGAGCACCAATAGTTGAACTAGCATAAGGATTTGCAGAAAATCCATTACCAGTTCCAGTTAAAAATGCTACTGTGGTAGGTTGTAAACGTAATTCTGCATAACCACTGTTTTTAACCGTAAAAGTTTTAGTAAGAGTACTTCCTACTACAGTTGTACCCATATCAATAGCTAATGAAGTACCGTTAGTAATCATGGAAGAATTGCTATTAGCACCATTAAATGCTTGAATTGCAGGTAAATTATTTGGAACTAAGAACGCATTAATAGGAACTTCAATTGGTTTAGCATAGGTATCATCAGCAGCCCATACTTCTAAAGTACGATTATAAGTAGTAATTCTATCTACTGAACTTACAGGAGGATTAAAAGTTGCGTCAAAAATACCAATATCTGGATTTTGTTCATAACCTAAACCCCATAAATTGTCTAAATTTAATGAGCGAGTACGT
The DNA here is from genome assembly GCA_030627235.1 of Thioploca sp. Classification (GTDB taxonomy): domain Bacteria; phylum Pseudomonadota; class Gammaproteobacteria; order Beggiatoales; family Beggiatoaceae; genus DRQV01. The sequence continues at coordinate 5,756 of DAOUSL010000130.1, read as the reverse complement.
CTGAATACATTATCAGGATCGGGAGCAAAACCAATTTGAGAAATACTGTCTGGACTGGTAGCATCATTTGTTGAACCAACTTTGAAAGATTGTACAACTGGAGTTCCACCAGTAGTTATTCCAAAGCTAACACATTGAATTGCTGGATTTGGTGGAGAAATCTGATTATCAGCATTAATTTGTACTATTTCAGTATCTGAATCTATAGTAAATAAATGTGTTTTTTGGCCTACTGGTATATCATCATTAGTAATTTGAACTGTAGCTGAAGTAGATGAACCTAATCTATAAGCAGCATTGGAAGCAAGTTCAACGATTAATGTTTCAGTAGGTTCAACTAAAATATCATTAATAACTTGTACGTCAATTGTTTTAGAAGATAAAGCAGGAGATAATGTAATAGTACCAGCTAATGCTATATAGTCTGACCCAGCTTCTGCAGTACTAGTAGCTAAAACAGTATAGTTTACTGTTATATCGGTCATTGGAGCTGGCAGTGCTGTAATGGTAAATTGACCGGGTGTACTAGGTTCTGCTGCTATAGCAGTAGTTGCTTGAATGGTCACAAGTGGCTGAGTAGCACTAGCCAGATCATTATCAGCAATAGTTAGAGTAGCTTCAATATTACTAGTATCTACTGTAAGTAAGCTACTAGTAACAGTATCTTTTGCCCCAAGAATTCTAAAAGTAACTGTTTCAGGCCCTTCTAAAAGTGCATCATCTACTGGTGTTATAGTGAGAATTGCCCCTGAATTACTGCTAGGAATTGTTGCACAATTTGTTGCTCCACTTGTACAAGGAATCACTCCAGAAGTTAAGGTAAAATCAGTAGTTAATGTAGCATTTCCACTTATTTCATAAGTTACTTCTATTGGATTAGTGGTTACACCTGTATCTAATAAAAATGCAATATTTCCAGGTGTTGCAACTGTTTCAGATGCTGTACCACTACATACTAATGTAGGAGTTGCTGCTGCACATAGTGGGGAAGAATCAGAGTACACACCAACTGCAGCTTGTACACCAGAGCTTAAACCAGCAGCTAAAGCAGAAGCATATAAAAGTTTTTTAATCGAACCAGCTAAGACTGATTGAGTCTTTTTAACTGGATATGTAATGGCCCCATCGGGCTGTAAAGAATTCATAATAAAAATACCTCAGAAAATTGTTAATAACATTATTTCATAGTATAGACAAAATTATACAAACTTGTTATAAGGAATTTCCTTAATTTTTAATAATTTGTCCATAACAACAATTCGGATAATTTTTATATACCATTTAAATATAAATAATATTTAAACTAAATTTCTATTAAAATAATCTGAATTATTGATGAAAATTTAATGTTAATATACTCTGCTATATACATGCCAATCTAAGGTATTATATTGTTTATATTAACTATAATTATTAATATTTACGGAGTTCCTTTTATTCATTAACGATTAGGGCGTGTCATCAAAAGCAATATAAGTAATTTATAAAGCATTTTATATTTAGCAAGATATTTAAATAACCGATTTTAAATAAAATTGGCTTGGATGAAGCTGGTATTTCCTATGAGGATGGAGTAGAAAATGTAGCTTTTATGTTAGGTAAATATCTAACTTCTGAATTGCTGGTTGTGAGAAAATTATCAGTTTGATAGGCTGGGTTAGCGGAGCGTAACCCAGAAAATAATTATGAATTTGTTATGAAATGATGGCTCTCATGCTTTTCACCACAAGCAGTTAGATTTTTAATGCTTCAGTATGATAAGCAATATGCTCACCAATAAAACTGGCTATAAAATGATAACTATGGTCATAACCTTCTTGCATCCGCAGGTTTATCTTTTGACCATTCTGCTTACAGGCTTCAATAAGGTTTTCTGGCAATAATTGGCCATCATCGTAAAATTCATCTGCTATACCTTGGTCGATCAGAATTTCATTTACTTTTGATCCTGATTCAATTAGACATGTTGCATCATATGCTTGCCAGGTTGTTTGATCATCACCTAGATAAGCACTAAAACAGTCTTTCCCCCAATCGCTCTCTGTGGGGTTGCAGATAGGTGAAAATGCAGAAACAGAGCGATAACTTTGTGGGTTCTTCAACGCACAGATGAGTGCACCGTGACCGCCCATTGAATGGCCGGAGATTGATTTAATGCCCGGTAATAAAGGTAAATTTAATTCAATCAAAGCGGGTAGTTCTTTAGTAACATAATCATACATTTGATAATGCTTTTGCCAAGGATTGATGATTGAATTTACATAGAAACCCGCACCTTTACCTAAATCATAACGATCACTGTTGTCAGCTACATTAACGCCTCTCGGACTAGTGTCTGGGAAAATAAGTGCAATACCATGTTGAGCGGCATAACGCTGCATACCTGCTTTGGTGCGCGCATTGTCATCGGTGCAAGTTAATCCCGATAACCAGTATAGTGCTGGAACTTTTGTTTTAAGTGCTTGAGGCGGTAAATAAACAGAAAATATCATTTCACAATGACAGCAATCTGAATCATGCGTATATCTGTTTAAATAGCCACCAAACTCTTTAATTGACTCAATTTGTTTCATCATATTAAAATATAATCACGGAGCGAATACTTTCACCACTATGCATAAGATCAAAAGCTTTATTTATATCTTCTAACGGCATAATGTGGGTGACTAATGAGTCCAATTCGATTTTACCTTGCATATATCGTTCAACATAACCAGGCAACTCTGTTCGACCTTTTACACCACCAAAAGCTGTTCCTTTCCAAGTGCGTCCGACAACTAGGTTAAAAGGACGGGTTTCGATGGTCTGTCCGCCGCCAGCAACACCAATGACGGTTGAAACTCCCCAACCCATATGAGTGCATTCAAGTGCATCCCGCATAACATGGGTATTCCCAATACATTCAAATGAATAATCTGGTCCGCCGTTAAAGGTGTCTTGCATATACTCTACAAATGAGCCATCAATATCATTGGGGTTTACAAAATCTGTAGCACCTAATTGTTTCGCAAACTCAAATTTATCAGGATTTATATCAATACCGATAATGCGATCAGCACCAGCCATGACTGCGCCCTGAACACAAGACAAGCCAATTCCTCCAAGACCAAAAACAGCAACAGTGGAGCCTGGTTCGACTTTTGCTGTATTCAAAACTGCGCCAATGCCTGTAGTCACACAACAGCCTAATAAGCACACTTTATCTAATGGTGCTTTTTTATTGATTTTTGCCAAGGCTATTTCAGGCACAACGGTATATTCAGAAAATGTCGAACAACCCATGTAGTGGAAAATATCTTTTCCGTTTTGTGAAAATCTTCTTGTGCCATCTGGCATATATCCCGTCCACACAGTACTGGCTATAGATTGGCATAAGTTGCTCTTAGTAGAGCGGCAATACTCACACTCGCCACATTCTGGAATATAAAGTGGGATTACATGGTCGCCAACACTCAGGTTTTTAACCCCGGATCCTAATTCAACGACTTCACATCCGCCTTCATGTCCTAAAACGCAAGGAAAAGACCCTTCTGGATCATCGCCAGATAGAGTAAAAGCATCTGTATGACAAACACCTGATGCTATGGTTTTTAATAAAACTTCTCCTTCTCTAGGCGGCATGACCTCAATCTCTTCGATGGAGAGAGGCTTTTTAGCCTCCCATGCAACCGCTGCTCTTGCTTTCATAATATTTCCTTTCGTATCTATGATTATAAGATTAACAACTTATCAATTTAGCTGATTATTTATTAGTAATCTAACTATGCTAATGATTCAATGCCTTGTGGATAATGTCCATACTGTTCGGAATTACTTTTAAAAGCCTCGACACTAATGTCTTTAAGTACCTCTGAATTTCCGATTTTTGCTAGATATTGAGAGACAGTTTGGTAGGCTGGGTTAGCGGAGTGTAACCCAGAAAATAATTATGAATTGGTTATGAAATGCTGGGCTTCCTTTTGTCAATCTAGCCTACTACATAAAAGTAAAGTTGTAGGGTCGGTGAAACAAAGTGTAACCGACCATTATGACATGTGAACATGGCAAGTTAAATTTTATATTTATAATTTTGGTCGGTTTCATTGCATTACACCGACCCTACATGGCTCAGCCCCTTTTTTGTGTAAAAATGAGCACCGCAAAGACACAAAAAATGGGCTGAGTTAGCTGTCAATGTTGAGCAAACTTGTTAGAATATTTTATATAAGTTTGCCTTGAATTGAATTACTTTCATATGCATTATCAATTATTGAGTTTTTGATATACTTTAAATAACTATCTTTACTAGAAAATACTTCATCAATAATCCCTCTTTTTGAAAGCGACACAAAAAGGGCAGCAGCATATGCCTGACAGTTTATTGATTTTTCAGGGTTAAACTCTATATCTGTAAATGCATTATATTGCAGCAGTTCTCTTGATAGATCTTTATTTTTTTGTAGAGCATTTATATACAACCAATCATAAAATGCTGTTTTTGGCTCTAAGTCCCACTCAAAGTCATAAAATTTAAATTTCTTTAGTTTTCCAGAAGTTTTTAGCCTAACATCTTTTTTTGCTTCCCTTGAAGTTTTATCTAGTAAGTCAACGTAAGGACCACCACTATCAAATACTTTACTTGCTTGAAATGCAGACTCCACTGAATATTCTTTCTTGTTCTTTACTGTTTTTATGAGTAAATTAAAAGCACTAAGATTTACACCTAGATCATCTTTTGATTTACTCGATATTTCCAATATATTTATGTCTTTAATATTTTCTTTTGCTTTAGAATGAAGTGATTCAATTGATTTCTGTTTTTGTAAGACAGAGAAACCTGGGAACCATTGAAAATCTATGAATATGGTTTTTACAAAACAGCTTTTCTTATCTATAGGGGTGTAAATTGGTCTTTTTGCCATAATTATTGATACTCTCTATAGTAAGTTCGTGTTGCAAATACTCCTTTACTAAATTTATGATGGTACCCCTTTATTTTTGGATAGTTCATTTCAAGTTGTTCTTTATTTTTTTTATTATCGAAAACAACTCCAGCTATGTATTTAGTTGGAATTTCATTAAAAATCAATATTTCAGCTTGAGAATCAGTAGGGTCGTAATCCTTTAGTTTTTGATCCCTCCTTGACCTTTCTTCATCTATTTCTTCATCTATTTCTTCAAACATACCCTCAAATGATTCCTGTGTCATTAGCTCCTCTATAGAAGTACTAGATATTCTAGCATCAGCAGCATTATGTTTACAAAAAGCAACCTTATTATCTAATAGAATCTGAGGATTGATTACTAGCACTACCCATTTATCTTTATCTATCTGTCTAAACCCATAGAATAATTTATAGTTTGGAAATACTATAGACGTTGATATTGCATTTTCACGGTAATCAAGTCTCAAGGAATCATTTATTGCTACTGACATACCCTCTTCATCAATTTTAGACTTTGATAACAATCCTTTATTTAAAATACTTTCTAAATTTTTTAGTTTTGTAAAATGTAAGAGATATGGAATTTTACGCTTCTCTATTACTTCTTTTATTCCATCCTTTAATGACATTATTTTCCCCAAATTATAAGGCAACTAGTGCCATCGATAAATTCTAATGGCGAGTTGAGGAGGATGTTTCTCCTCAACTCGCCATTATAGGCGTTGCGTAACGTAGCCCGTAGGGTGTATAAGCAAAGCGTCATACACCAATTGGATAAATTATTAATATAATAAATACAATATGTATTCGTATATTTTAATAACAATGGTG
>DAOUSL010000179.1 GCA_030627235.1 Thioploca sp. | reverse complement strand
TATTCAGTAATGCGCGGTAGCCACCAAAGGCACAAGCGGCAATCAATAATAGCGTGACTAAAGTGTTGTGCGCGCAGTAGGCAATGATTTTTTGAATCAGGCCTAGTGGTTTATCTACCATTGTTCTGTTCCTGATTTCATTTTGCTTTCTGAGGCAATCAGAAAGTTCCCAGAGCTGACAATCAGGTCACCATGTACTAAACCGTCAAGGACTTCGATGAAATTTTCATTACTTTCCCCTGTGGTTATTTTTCGTGCCTGTAAACGACCTTCGCCTAAATCCAGAAAGACGATGCGATTTTTTCCGCTAAAAACCACTGCTTCTCTAGGAACGACTAGCCGAGGGCCTAATTCCAGTTGCAACTGCAAACGTACATATTGTTCGGGGCGTAATAAGCCATCAGGATTAGCTAGCTGTATGCGAACGCGCGCTGTTCTTGTGGCATTATTAAGTACAGGTTCGATAAAGCTGACTTTCCCCAGTAAAGGCGTGTCTGTTTTATCATCAACAAATACGTGTGCGCTCATGCCAGTGCTTATATTAGCTAAGTCCTTGGCATAAATTTCACCTTCTACCCAAACGCTAGATAAATCAGCCAGTGTTAATAGTTTAGTACCTGCTTTAAACGCCGAGCCAGTGACGATATTTTTTTTGATAATGATGCCATTCATGGGCGATAAAATCGGCAGAGCATCAATAGCACGACCGCGTTTTTTTATTGCTCGCATTTGTGTTTGGCTAATATCTAAAAGAGATAAACGACGCATCGTTGCCGTTTTAAGCCCCGCTTGATGCCGCTGTAAACTTTGTAAATATTCATCTTGCAGGGAAATAAGATCAGGGCTATAAACGCTAAATAATGGCTGTCCTTTTAGCACTTGTTTGCCAATGAAATCCGCATTTAACTGCTCAATCCAGCCATCAAATTTAAGATTAATATCCGTCAGTCGAGTTTCATCATAAGTGACTATCGCACTCGCTTGCAGTGTTTTAATCATCTGAATACAAGTGACTTCTTCCGTACGCACGCCGATTAATTGGCGGCGGTATGCATCAATGGTGAAAGTTTTTGCTTGTAATTCAGTTGAGCGTTTTTCCGTGTTTCCAGTGACTGCAAAAGTACTCGGTGTTGCTGATGAGAAAGTCAGCCCCTTGCGGCTTGTACCCATATCAAAACTGATCTCAGCCTGACCTTGTGCGCCCGCATCTATATTTAAAGTTAATGGCCACGCGCCCATCATCGGCAATTCAAACTGCCCTTGATAAAGCCCCATTTGCTCATTACTTATTTCAGCGGGGGCGTACATCGTCGGCATAGACCCCATCGCAGGCATTTCTGCTACGGCTTTAATGACGGCATTCGTGACCGGTTTATCATCTTTATTAAGCAGTAAGATTTGAACGTGGTTATTGCCGACTTTAGCTTGTTCGGGATTAATGGCTACTTGAACTTTAAAGGGGCCAGCGAAATGGTTTTCGCTAATATTTTGCACCTTAGTTTTGTTATCTGACTTAGGACTAGGCAATAGCAACAGTCCAGCTAAAACACCGATAAAGATGAGCAGCAGTAAAAGTTTATAAATGGCTTTCATAGTGCGTTATTGGTTTGCAATGGTGCAGATAAAGGAGCAAAACTACCGACAGCACTTTCAAGCTCTGCGAGTCGTTTATAAGTATTAGTCAATGCTTGTTCTACTTGTAATTCAGTTTGTAGGTGATTTTTTTCACTATTAATGAGCGTGAGGAAGTCACCTTTCCCAGCTTGATAATTAGACTGTGCTGTTTGTGCTGATTCCTTTGCGAGCGGGAGTAGCTTGTCTTTATATAAGCCTAATATATGCTGGCTTTCATGTACTCGATCATAAGCAACCTGTACTTCTTCTTTCAGCTGGGCGATAAAATCAACGCGCGTCCATTCCGCTTGTTTATTTAATGCAAGCGCCTCACTTTCTTCTGCTCTATGTTTACCTTGATAGAGGGGAAGGTTAAAGCCAATGCCAATGGTAAAGTGCTTATCGCTGTTATCCCATAAGCTGTTATACCCCGCTTTAAGATTAATATCGGGGTAGTTATTTTTCAGTGCTAATTCAGCATTAGATTTCGCTGCTTTAATCGTGGCATTTAATGCTTTCAATTCAGGGCGAGATTGTAAGGCTTGTTCTTGCAATAGTTTGATTTCAGGCAAGGTGCCAATAGTTTTTAAATCTGCTGGTTTAGCTAATGGCTTATCAGGGGATTGATTTAATAAAGTATTGATATGCGCACGAATAGTACGGCGTTCACGCTTGAGACGTATCGTTTGATGTTCTAGCAAGGCTATTTCGACATCGGCTTGTAAGGTTTCTTGTTTGCTCGCTTCGCCTGTACTGTAACGATTCATCGAAATAGCACGAAACTCAGTTAATAACGTGAGTTGAGTTTTATTAATGGCAGTCGCTTGATGGACAAAATACCAATCAGAAAAAAGCGCTTTGGCGATACCTGATAGCTGTAATTGTAAAATAGCTATTTTATGTTGCTCAGCTTCGGCTTTATGGCTCGCTGTCGCATGCCGTAAGTCTAATTTTCCTAACCAAGGGAGTTTTTGGGAAATCTCAATCCGCTGCCCATAATTGCTTTGACCGCCGATGGTCATAGGAGCCATCGTGTAGTTAAGTCGTGGATCTTCAAATGATGAGATTTGGTCTATGCGGGCGTTGGAGGCTTGCCATGTTGCTTGGGCGATTTCTATTTGTGGGTTTGCGCTTAACACTTTAGTGACTAGCGTTTGTGCGCTTAATGGTAACTCAGCTTGGTGAAGGGAACTTTCAGAGGCTATTAATAAGCTAGGCTGATTTAAAGATAAAAATAGCAGGATCAGCCATGTGGAGTGATATTTTCGGTTCATACGATTTTTTGAGAAAGGGAGGCTGGTTTCAATATGAATAAGGGTACCTCTAAAAATCAATTAAATATATTTTGATTTCAATTCAAGCGCACTCTTTCATGAGCACCAAGAGCCTCTTCACCCTCAGGGATAAAAACCCACATAAATACATGGGCTTATTCTTAAACTTTACTGTATATATTTAAGTATCTTTACATATATAGTCTATGGTGTGTTTCAAAACGGTAGTTCGTATAAATATGTATTTATCTTTTGTAAGTCGATGATTTTAAATATTATTATGCGTTTAAATGTTATTTTTGTCAAGTTAGGTGAGGTTTAGCTTAAATATTACAATGTAAAATTAACTACATTTTATTTTTTTGTTAAGATATTTTTCTTTACAAGGTTTGCATAAAATAGAGAATATGAGTTTGGCTTTTTATGATGTATTGAGCTTGGATCGCGTTTTAGCCTACCAAGGGATTCAGCATTTAACAGCCTTACCCTAGAAATAGACGTGAAATTATTGGTAATACTACTCAATAAGTTGAACCAGATGAGTTATATATTTTAAAGGGGTATCTGTAACGGCCTGCAAACATAATCGCTAAGAACTGCAAACATCCGTTTTTTGAGACGACAATGAAAGAGAGAAAAAACAATTAGAGCTTTAATTGCAAGCCCCTCTCGAAGTGTGTTGATTTATAATTGAAGCTGAACGTCAGAAGTCGACCCATAGCGGCCAATCGATAAATTGCGTTTACAGGGAAAATACCTATTTCACTGCCTGAAAAAAGTGGATTGGCTATATTGAAGTAAAAGTCACTCAACTTTTGGTAGTCCACACATATCTTTTTTCACGTTGGATAATTTTTCAGTATTTACAGCTATTTCCTTCTCGGAGTTACTTTGATTTGAGAAATACACAGCGTCTTTTTTTATTACTGCACTCAAAACACACCTTTTTTCTTTTTCATACCATGCCTGCGAATCATAGTGTTGATATGCAAATTTTCTTGCAATGTTAATTGACGTACTCCAAGATTGCCTGTATTTTTTGTTGTTGTATTCAGAAACATTACAACCTCTATATATGTTAATAAAATCAGGTAAGGCTGAAATATCATTAGGCTTAAGTTCAGATTTAAGTATTATTTTTGGATACCACAATTCATTCGATTGATAAACATATAAGTCATATAAACCACCAGATGCAAACGAGGCAAAGGCATGTCTTAATGAATCCAATATTTCGTACACTTGTGTTTCCTCATTTGAGGATGTTGCAGACTCAAAGTGTTCAAGCATTTGTTTATTCGGGCTTTTATCACTTATGGAACAAACAAGGTTGGAAACAAATAATTCCAACATTGGTTTAAATGATATTAGTTTTGAGGAATTAAATTCATGCTTTAGCCATTCAATGTCTATTGACATATTTTCACTTAAAAATTCCTGGTCACTTCTCTTCAAAATAAGCCTCTATATTTATAATGATTAAGACAGCCATAGTATCACCCTTAAAATACTATTTAAGGCTACCAACTTAAGGAGGGATAGAAATAAGGTAAATATTCAGAGACCCCATCAAAAAATTGAGGTTTCTGCTCAAAAACTATTCCAAGTTATTGATAGTTCGTTTCAGGGATGAAAAATTGGTGAAATACTTAGGGGGTATCTGAATACTTACGAAATAAGCACTTCGCTTTCAAGGAAGAGTATATAATTTATTGTTTTATATCGTGTATTACTTTACATTGAAATTTTTAAAATTTAAGCCAACAAAATGGATGAGCAGCCTTTGCCGAAGCAAGGCATGATTACGTGTTTTCGCTAATCCTTTAAAAGTAGTGGCTATCCTTTTTTAGATGTGTGTGGGTAGCTAACTTTTTTATTAAATATAATGATTAATTAATTTTAATAATAGGAAATTTTTAATATGAGTTATAGTGTTAATGACCTGGAATTAGGAATGTATACTGATTTCGAGAAAAGTTTTGGTTTGCCTTTTTTAGTCGCATTTGGAAATGATGAGCCGTTAGGTGAAACTGTGGGTCTGGATATTACTAAAAGAATAGAAGAAAAATATAAAATAAATATTATAAAGATTATTTCTGGACTTAATAACAACGACCAAATAAAAAATAAAGTTATAAAAACCTTGTTTCATGAAAACCTAGATTTTTTAATTTATGAATATTCTAAAAAAGAAAATCTACCTAACGAATTCATAAAGATAGTAAAGCGAAAGGATGGCTTACAAATTTTAATAAAAGGTTTTTTAAAGAAGGTTTGTGGGTATGTATTAACATTAGAACTTATACAAGAAATAGATGCCTTTATTGATAGTATTTATTTGAATTTTGATCTGAATATTGTTTATGATAGAGTTGGGAAGATTCAAAGATTCATACATAAAAAAATAGATGAAAGACATGGTGAAGATGCTCATTTAAATGTAAATATTAAACAGATTAGAAATTTATTGTCTGCATCCAGGCTACACTTGGATTTGCATGACATAATGTATCAAGATATTAATGGCTTAATTTATCAAATTCATCAAAGCAAAAAAATGTCTGATCAGGAACGCAACAACCCAAGAGAGGTTATTTTATTTGAGGGGAAGAAGCATATACCACACTGGAGAGTTAGGCATATGAAATCATTAATGCATTTTAATCAACCTGAGCTTGGCTGTAAAATTTATGATATCTTACATTTAGAGACAAATAAACCAACTGAAGAATTTAAATATACAATAATTTCTATATTAAGTGATAACAAATATAGTATTAAAAATAAATCAGAATGGATTTGATGCTATTAATAACCATATTTTCAACGAGAAATAACCCATACAATGTTAGAAAACAAAGAGCTTGCCAATGAAAAGATAGTTTGCGGAAAATTTGATAGCAATATTAATATTTTAGCTGTCAAAAGCTCAAATAAAAACATCAGAATTGGATCAATAAATCCTAATACACTTAAATATAAAGAATATATCCCAATATCTACTGATGGCAAGGTCATTCTATATGATAACAATACATATGGGGTAAGATGCTTTTTTGAACACACAAATAAAAGTGTTTTAAATAAATTAATAATTCTAACCATTAAAGAAAGGAATCTGATTTTAGAAGAACTGGTAGACTTTGATATAAATATTAAGATTTTTGAAGTAATATATCCAATATTTAATGACATTAAATACATATCAAATATAAGTAAAAACTATAAAAAATTAACAGAATTATTAAAAGAAATAATAAGTCTTGATTTAAAAGGAAATTCTATTTCTCACGGCATCTCAACTGAGCACTTGTTTAAAATTGAAAGAAAGTTAAGGCTAAAGAATAAACTTGATTATTTTTTTGCCTTTGCTTATAGAGGAGGATATCAAGAGGTCTTTAAGTTAAAGGAAGAAAGAAAAGATAGAGTTGTCATTGCTTTCGACTTCAATTCAATGTATGTAGATTGTATGATGGGAGAATTTCTTGAACCAAAATCAATAAGATATGAAGATTTTAGAACAAAGAAATTAAATGTAGAAAGTCTAAATAATGGACTTTATAGGGTAATTCTTAAAAACCCTAAAGACACTTTCTTTAAGGTTTTTCATCCTTTTAAATACATGAGATTAAATTCTTCATACTATTTTAATCTTGAGGAAAACCAAGAGATTGAGTTATTATTATTTAATAATGAGATTGATTATTATAGTAAATTTTTTTTAGATATTGATATCCTAGAAGGATTTATCAGCAAAAAAACAATAAGTCATCCTTTAAAATATTATGCAGTTAAATTATATAAAGATAGATTGAAATATAAAAAAGAAGGGAATCATATCATGCAGGAATTTTGTAAGTTTAAACTAATAACAATCCATAGCTCTACAAATCCCAAAAGATTTAAAAGCTTACATTTTGAAAGCATCAACGAAATCATTAAATATTTATCTTTAAAATATATGATATTTTTTCCAAAAGATATGCCAGATAATGAAAAACTCGCAACAATAGAAGATTATAAATATTTTAATTTCAAAAAAACAAAAAATGGTTATAATGCAAAATTAATTAACTACGACTCCAATGAATCCATCTATAGTTTATCGGCTCAGATAACAGCAAACTCAAGAGTAAAGATAATAAAAACAATTGAGAGATTTTTATTGCATGACTCGGTTGAAATATGCTACTCAAACATTGATTCAGTTCATATCTCGATATTGAAATCTGAAGTTAATAGTTTTTTATATGAAAATGAAGATATTATATCAAATAAATTAGGTGATTTAAAAATAGAATCAGTATCAAGCAAAGGATACTGGTTTGATGTCGGTAGATATTGGCTGTTAAGTGATGATAAGGTAGATATATTTAAAAATATATTATTTAATAATAAATATGACAATACATTTTTTTTAAAAAATAAAAAATTCAAAGTTATCTGTAAAGGCGAAATATTTAACTATGTAACTAGTGTTTACTTAAATATATTTAATGCATTTTCTTATAATAAAAAAGTAGAATCCAATAAATATATTGACTATACTGACTATATTAGATATGATTTTAATGAGGTTTATAATCTCAATGTAGCAAATGAATCATACAATTTGGAAATATTAAGAAGTAAAAAAACCAAAGTTGATTTGTACAATAAGATAGCTACCGTCTAAGTGTTTTACAACTGCTTTTGTAATTATTAGAACAAGCATTTTTGTTTGCTCTTGCCATGTATTTTTAAAAAGAGAAGAAGTCTCAGTTACTTGCTTCTTTTTCTCTTTACTATAACCCATCTCCTTACACATAACTCCTAAAACACGCCTTTTAGCTTTCTGTCCATTTGAATACCATACACGCAATTATAATGTGCTTTTATCTAGGCATGAAAATGCCTTTCACTTCTTTACAAAAATGAAAGGCATTTTATAGTATGTAACATGTTGTTTTATAAGTAAATATATGAATTAAATATTCAATTAAGTTAACATTATTATTGATAATACTTACATAATGTATATAAGGTGTCCTCTAGAACGGAACGTCATCATACGTATCATTAGCACCAAAGCCTTGTTGTGGCGCTTGTTG
>DAOUSL010000140.1 GCA_030627235.1 Thioploca sp. | reverse complement strand
TATTTCGTAAATCTATTGAGTATCCATTTCCCATCTTTTTCTCGCTTTTTAGTTTTTTCTATTATATCATCTCTTGTCTCTTAGTTATTCGGGATATGCTATAAATTCAAAATCGATTACTTATATTGCTGTAGTTTATCAAATCAAAAAATGTTATATTACAATTATTCTGGGTATTCTTAAATAAACCGCATCTATCAATTTATTTCTAATAATAGTGCAATCTCTAACTTTATTCAATATTTGGATGCGTGTAAATATTTTTATGATTATTATTCATAATTTTAATCAACAAATAGTAATCTATAAGATAGATATTTCCTCATTTAATAAAATATTGGTTTCAAATTAAAAAACATTTTCTAAAAATACTAATTAATTTTCTTTAACCCTTGATATTCAAATACTCTGACCCTATTTATTAGCAGTCACTCCATGAGAGTGCTAATAAATATGGAAATGCTTTTTTTTAGCATTATACAGAATTCTAAGATAAACTTAAAAATTAGGAGATATGACTAATGCATATTCGTCCATTACATGATCGAGTCATTGTCAAACGTGTTGAAGAGGAAAGAACAAGTCCAGGAGGAATTGTTATTCCTGATTCTGCGACTGAAAAACCAATACGTGGCAAAATATTATCAGTTGGTAATGGTAAGATTTTAGAAAATGGTGAAGCTCGTCCACTTGATGTTAAAGTTGATGACATAGTTTTATTCGGTAAGTATTCTGGTACTGAAGTAAAAGTTGAAGGTGAAGATTTATTGGTGATGCGTGAAGAAGACATCATGGGAATCATCGAAGGTTAATCCGCAAATTTAAGACCACATAGGACAAAATATTATGGCTAAAGAAGTACGTTTTTCTGATGATGCGCGCCAACAAATGGTTAAAGGTGTTGCTATTCTAGCTAATGCAGTAAAAATCACTCTCGGTCCTAAAGGCCGTAATGTAGTTTTAGATAAATCTTTTGGTTCTCCAACTGTAACCAAAGATGGTGTATCTGTAGCTAAAGAAATTGATTTAGAAAATAAATTTGAGAATATGGGCGCTCAAATGGTAAAAGAAGTAGCGTCCCAAACTTCCGATGCTGCTGGAGATGGAACTACCACTGCTACCGTATTGGCTCAATCTGTTTTGATTGAAGGTATGAAAGCTGTTGCTGCTGGCATGAATCCTATGGATTTAAAGCGTGGCATTAATAAAGCAACTGTTGCTGCTGTAGAAGAATTAAAGAAATTATCTGAACCTTGTGCTGATGATAAAGCTATTGCTCAAGTTGGAACTATTTCTGCTAATTCAGATAACGCTATTGGAGACATCATTGCTCAAGCTATGGGCAAAGTTGGTAAAGAAGGCGTAATTACTGTTGAAGAAGGTTCTGCATTAGATAATGAATTAGACGTTGTAGAAGGTATGCAGTTTGATCGTGGTTACTTATCTCCTTATTTTGTAACTGATCAACAAACCATGACTACAGAATTAGAAGGCCCAATGATTCTGTTACATGATAAGAAAATTTCTAACATCAGAGAAATGTTACCAATTTTAGAAGGAGTTGCTAAAGCTGGTAAATCCTTGATTGTTATCGCTGAAGATGTTGATGGTGAAGCATTGGCTACTTTAGTAGTAAATACTATTCGTGGCGTAGTTAAAGTTGCCGCTGTTAAAGCACCTGGTTTCGGTGATCGCCGTAAAGCCATGTTACAAGACATCGCTATTTTAACTGGTGGTCAAGTTATTTCTGAAGAAGTTGGCTTAAGTTTAGAAAAAGCTACTTTAGAAGATTTAGGTAGTGCTAAACGAGTTACTATCAGCAAAGAAAATACCACTATTATTGATGGTTCTGGTGATGGTAAGGCTATTGAAGACAGAGTTAATCAAATTCGTTCTCAAATCGAAGATGCAACTTCTGACTATGATCGTGAAAAATTACAAGAACGTGTTGCTAAATTAGCTGGTGGCGTAGCAGTAATTAAAGTTGGTGCTGCAACCGAAGTTGAAATGAAAGAAAAGAAAGCTCGTGTAGAAGATGCTTTACATGCTACTCGTGCTGCGGTTGAAGAAGGCGTGGTTCCTGGTGGTGGTGTGGCTTTAGTTAGAGCTTTAAGTTGTATTAAAGACCTTAAAGGTGATAACGAAGACCAAAACGTTGGAATTAAAATTGCCCTTCGTGCTATGGAAGAACCATTACGTCAAATCGTAATTAATGCTGGCCAAGAAGCTTCTGTTATTTTGAATCAAGTAAAAAATAATTCTGGCAATTATGGCTACAATGCTGCTACAGAAGAATATGGCGATATGGTAGCAATGGGTATTTTAGATCCAACTAAAGTTACTCGTTCTGCTTTACAAAACGCTGCTTCAATAGCTAGTTTGATGATTACTACTGAAGCTATGGTAGCTGAAGCTCCTAAGAAAGATGATGCTCCTGCTGGTGGTGGTATGCCTGATATGGGCGGTATGGGCGGTATGGGTGGAATGGGCGGTATGATGTAGTAAGTTAGCTTACTGCTCTAATTGTTCATATAGTTATTGGTCGGGTTATATTAATATAATCCGGCCTTTATTAAATTATACCGTATTCTATCTTAATATCACCTAACCCACCTTTTAGCCTCAACCTTTCAAATCAAAGTTTTTTATTAACTGAAATTACACAAATATATTTATGAATTGTTCTTTATGATAAGGAATGGTGGGCTTAATTCAGCCACCCCACAATACCAGTTAATAAATATATTTCCTAAATAATATTATATAAATGTAGGATGCAATGACCGAAGGGAATTGCATCAAGATGTAATTCGTAAACTCATTACATCCTACAAAAAAATCAATAATTTTATATCTTTGGTCAATTTCACGTGGTTAATACAATCATACTTAGCTATATTACTTTCATTATTTAGGAAAAATGTCTAATATTAATTTATATATTTGCTAGTTCTGACAGTTTTTTGAAAATTAAGCTTAGTAAAAATCATAACTTAATTTAAATTTTACTATGAAATAAAAACTTACTTTAATAACAATATGTTATAAAAACTGTCCGAATCATTGTTAATAAAAAATCCAATAAGTGTTAAAATATTATAATATTCATAAATACAATGATTTTTTAACAGTATTTATCTATAATTATTATTAACAATACCTTCGCCAATGGTTGTTTCGGGAATGGAGCATAGCAGATTTCTCAAAACCTTAAGTAATATCATGATTTCGGGAAATCGTACCTCATTCCCAAAATATTTTTACATTGGATAAAGTATTGATTAAGCTTTATAATTTATATTAAAATAATTTTAACAAATTTAAATGAATGAGGTGGTTTGTGATGTGGGTTATCAAGGTAATTTTATTAGGTATACTTTTCTTATTCACATCATTAACAGTTAGTATTATTGGTTGCAATTTGTGGATAGAATTACAAGCTCAAGATCGTCTTTACTCTGATATCAATACTGTTCCAACTAAAAAAATTGCCTTATTATTAGGAACTGTAAAACGTTTGAGACATGGTAATATCAATTCTTATTTTCAATATCGGATTGATGCCACTGTACAACTATATAAAGCTGGTAAGGTTAGTCATATTCTTGCTAGTGGTTCTAATCATACTTCATATTATAATGAACCTATAGATATGCAAAAAGCTCTTATCGCAAGAGGTATTCCGGCTCAAGCAATTACTTTAGATTATGCTGGTTTTCGTACTCTTGATTCTGTGGTTCGTTGCAAAGAAATTTTTTCTCAGAAAGATAATATTATCATAGTTTCCCAACCATTCCATAATAAACGAGCTTTATTCATAAGCGATTTTTATAATATCCAAGCTATAGGTTTCAATGCTAAGGATGTACCACTTCGTTATGATATTAAAACTCCAATCCGAGAATATTTAGCCCGTTTCAAAGCAGTGTTAGACCTATATATTTTAAATACCCAACCTAAATATTTAGGCGAAAAAGTTAAGATTAATTTTAATTAAATTCAAAATATATAGAGCTATAGTTACTCAATTTTTACAAATTAAAAAAGGCGCAATTTTGAAAATTTTTCTGATATTACTGATAATTGTCTTTAATACCGTTGGTTGTGGGAAAAAAGGTGATTTAATTCGTCCAGCACTTACAGAAATACATGGATTACATCAACAAGCTGATTGTTAAAGTTTATATTAAGGTAATATCATGAAATATTTACAAATTTTAATATATCTAATAATGTTGATTGCTTTTCATACTGCTAAGGCTAGTCCTTATATTTCCTATAATTGGAAAACTGTTAGTAAGAACTGCATTAGCCAAGCTAAAATGACTCTTAATAATACTTTTCATCCATTAATTGCTAAAAAATCATTTGTAGTTGGTAGTCATTCTGGTTATAAGGGTATGGTTTTATGTGTTAAAAATATTATGTTATTTGTTGTTAGTGGAGAAAATTTTACTGTAACACAACAGTTGACTAACAAACTAAAGAATCCTTTTATAAATATAATTAAAGATAATCCTATAAAATCTCCAGCCATTGCTTATAATTGGACAGTTTTAAATACTGGTTCTTGCCTCAAACAAGCCAATAAAAGTATGAGTAATTCTGCCTTACAAACTATCAGAAAAAAATCGTCTTTTATAATAGGTAATAAGAATGGTTACAAAGCAGTAATTTTATGTATTAATAAACAAGCATTTTTCATCGTAACTGGTATAAATTTCACTATAGCAAGTAATTTAGCCAATAAACTGCGTAATAATTTTCTTTTAATCTCATCACTTAAAATTAATCCTATTATTAAATCTTTCAATATTCTCAAAAGTACTAGTCTTAACAATGAAAAATCAATTAGTTGGCTTGTCAAAAACTATAATATTAGTATTTTTCCAGCTTTATCTTATTTACCAGCAACCAAACAAATAGTTCGTAATATAATTAATATTCATCCAATAGCTTATGAAAAATTCACTCAATCACTTTCTTCATCGCAAAAACAACAAATTACTACATCAGTTGAAAATAAACTATTAACTAAAATCGATTCCACACGGATTTTACAACATCTATATCAATGGGTTATTGTAGCTGATCGTTTGTTACAAATTAAGCAAAATATTAAGCTTGAAGAGTTTGTGCTATCATTTTATCAATTTTCTATCACAAAATCGTGTTTTGACTATTTGCAAGGAATTGGAATCAGTAATAGTATAGAACTTATTTCTACCACTGAAATGAATAGTATTCAATATTGTGCTTTTAACAAACTAGCAACTCTTCCAAAATCTGAATTTAATAAACAACTAGATGAATTAATAAATAACTATTCAGATTAAGTGCTTAATTTACCGGTTAAATCAACTACTCGTGAAACTTCTTCTAAACTAGTAGTGCCTTCTAAAACTCGTCGAATACTATCCTGAACAAGACTACGAAAACCCATAGATTTAGCATGTTTCCTAATATTATGAGTAGTAGTATGGCTAGATATTATATCTTGTAATGATTCATTAATTCGTAATAATTCCATCAGTGCCATACGACCTTTATAACCACGTTGCTCGCATAGTTCACATTTATGAGGACGATATAAAGTTATGTTTTCTTTAGGTAAATCTAATAATTGGCGATGAGTATCTGTGGGTTGATAACTCTGTTTACAAGCAGTACAAAGTTTACGCACTAAGCGTTGCCCAATAATACCAATAATATTTTCCGCCAAAATATCTGGTAAAATTCCAATATCTAATAAACGTGGAATAGCTCCAATCGCAGAATTAGTATGTAGAGTAGTATATACCTGATGACCAGTCATAGAAGCTCGAAAAGCCATTTCGGCAGTATCATGATCTCTTATTTCTCCAACTAGAATTATGTCCGGATCTTGCCGCATCATAGAACGAATTCCATTAGAAAAATCTAATTTTACTGCTTCATTAATTGCTGTCTGTCTTACCAATCCCAACACATATTCGACTGGGTCTTCCAGAGTCATTATATTAATAGTTTCATTATTTAGATGTTTAAGGATAGAATATAACGTAGTAGTTTTACCGCTACCAGTTGGACCAGTCAATAAAATAACTCCTTCAGGTCGAGCTATCATCAACTTTAATTTTAATAAATCATCTTCTATTAATCCAAGTTGTTCCAAAGTCATAATTCCACGTTTACTATCCAAAATACGCAGGACAATATTTTCACCATATACTGTTGGCTGTACTGAAACCCGAAAATCAATAGGTCTCCCAGCTAGTCGCAATGACATTCTACCATCTTGTGAAATCCGATTTTCGGCAATATTTAAATCTGTCATTACCTTGAGTCGTACTGAAATAGCTGACCAATAATCTTTATGTAAACTACTAATTTGTTGTAATACACCATCAATCCGATAACGAACTCGTAAAAAACCCTTCTCTGGTTCAAAGTGAATATCTGAAGCTCCACGTTTCACTGCATCAGACAACAAAGCATCAACTAGTCTTATCAATGGCTGGCTATATTCATCACCAGTTACTGATAAACTTTTATAATCAATTTCTCCAGTTTCAATTTCATGTAAAATTCCATCAATAGATAGGTCAAAACCATACCATTCATCAATAGTATTAATAATATCAGCTTCCCCAGCCATAACTGGTTCGATACTGATATTTTCACCTAAAAAAGCAGTTAATTGATCGATTGCCAATACATTAAAAACATCAGCCATTGCAACTGTGAGCTGGTTGTTGTCAAAATTTATGGGAAGTATAGTATAACGATAGGCTAAATCTTTTGGAATTAATTGAACTGCTTCGTGATTAATTTCTACTTCAGATAAATCAATATGTGATAAACCTAAAGTTTGACTCAATAAATTACGGATTTTGGTTTCAGAAACAAAACCTAAATTAATGAGAATTTTTTCTAATGGATCAGAACTTTTTTTCTGTTCAGTTTGAGCAATCTTTAATTGGTCTAAAGTAATGATGCCTTGTGAAATAAGAGTTTCACTTAATCGATGATGTGACTTAGAATTCATTATGAACCTATAACATAGAAATTATTAATTCCTATTTTACAGTAATTCTTATATTTAAATCAAAATAGGGCGTGTTATCAATTAAAAAACTGAAAGATTATGATGAACATTCTTTTTTTTAGGAGGGATTTATTTTTCTATTAATAACATGTCCTAAATAAAGTCAATATTAAATTCTTGGTAGTCTTGCACAAAGTAGTGGTGAAAAAGAATTAAATAATATTAGCATTATAATGATGAATGAAAATCCATATAGCTCCAATGTGATTTAGAAGTTTTTTAGAAAAAGAAAGAGTGCTTCTAATTTAAGTTCTTCGTCTGTCATTTAAGGATTCTATTTTAAATTAATGACAATTATAGCATAATGCTTAGAATACAAGGGATTATTGGTTATTATCAGATTTTATAGTATAATTAGAAGTATATTTTTAAGACAAAATTTAATGGAGATGAATAATGAAACAATTTCTGATCGTATTATTTTTAGCATTATTTATGCAGAATTCCATAGCAGACACTACTTGGTTTATAACTAAGTGGCAAACAACTACGGCGAATGAGACTATTACTATCCCAATTAATGTTGCTTACACTTATAACTATGATATCGACTGTGATAATGACGATGTTTTTGAGCAGACTGGAATTATTGGAGACGGGACTTGTACTTATGAGACTGCTGGCGAACATATTATTAATATTCAAGGTATTTTCCCTGCTATATATTTTAATAATACTGGGGATAAAGATAAAATTTTGGATGTGATGCAGTGGGGAAATATTGCTTGGGAAAGTATGTATAGGGCTTTTTATGGAGCAAGTAATCTGCAAATAACAGCTACTGATTCTCCTGACCTTAGTAATGTTATAGATATGGGTTCTATGTTTTTTGGAGCAACTGCTTTTAACCAAGATAGATGTATTTTTTTAAATAAATTGACCTCCCCATATTATCTGAGTTTAGGTAATGTACAGAACCAAATTTTCTGAAACCAGAGGTATGTTTTACCATTGCCTAACGCCCCTCTTCTCCCGCCGATAGGTCGGCCTCCAAGATAAAGTTAGAATTTATTTTATTCTGATACCAATTATTTCAGCGAGTTTGTATTGATGAATTGATTATGCAATTTTTTATGTATGTCAAGGAACTTGAATACACTTGAATGTTTTTTCTTTAATTAGATTATGTTCATTTACTTCATAAACTAAAAAAGTCTGACCACACTCCTGATCTTGCCATGGTTTACAATTAGATATTGCTAAATGACATATTTTCTGATGACAACCAAAAGATACCATATTTATATTGTTAACCATATTCCAACCAAATATTATCGCCACAAGTGAGCCAACATCTTTTGGCATATAATCCTCACAGCTAAAATTTTCTTTAGAAATTATACTTTTTTCAAACTTTATAATTTTTTGAATTTCATCAGAATAATTATAATAAGAGTCTTTTTGATGATATGATTTAAGCCAACATAAGCTGCCTCCAACCACTATGCCTATAATAAAAATGAAAATACATATGATAATATTTCTTAGCATGAAACAGTCACCTATTATAGTGGCAATTTGTGAAGCCTAACACCATTCTTGAGCGGCTGAAAGTCCGCCTCCAAGATTTAGTTAGAATTTATTTGTGGTTATTTGGTGGGAAATGGTAAAATGTGTTGCACACCCTACCCTCTACCCTGCTTATTTTTTTCATAATTCAACACATACGATTGTTTTTTTGATTGGATTTATGGTTGTTTGGTTTTTTTTAAATCTTTTAACTCAGCCTCAACCTTTTGGGGAAGAATGTATACAGCTATTAAAAGATGTTCAACTACATCCATTGCCAAACACAGTTGGGTTTCACTTTGTGGCTTTACTTCGTGAGCTGCAATGTTTCCAAGTGTCCTAATTTTATGCAGAATCTCTGCACCCTCTGGGGTTAGTATCTGTTTTATTACTAGGTCATCTATTTTTTTAAATAAATCTTTTCCCTTAGCATTTTTTTCTTTGCAAACTGTTTCGATTAATGCACGCAATCCAATACCAGCCAAAATGTAAGATTCTCCATTTAATGCTTGGTGGGTTTCTTTGTAGATACATCGAACTTGTGATGGGAGATAATGAATATCCGCTAGAGTTTTTCTTCCCTCAATTCGTGATGGATATAAATGTTCATGCTCTAGAGTTAGACACTCCCCATCTATTGTTTCATAAGTATCTTCACAATATTGCAAGCGGAAAGTATATTCTTTACATCCATTACATTGCACAATTTGGTAGTGAGATTGTTGGTTCAAATCCATTAGGTAGGCTTGTTGTGGAGTCACTGAGTTTTGTTGACAATCACATACAATACAATCACATACAAAGTGCGAATCAACAGATACAACCACTTTATGAGAGGTTTTCCCTGTACATCTAACACAAAGCAAATATAGCTCATCATCCACATTTATATTTATATTTTCTTTTTTAACCATTTTATGAGATATTTTCCCACCCCATTGAACACTATCCATAATCTTTTTAAATTCTTCTTCTTTTCCTTGTTCTGCCAAAAGCTTTTGTAATCCTTCACTACTCAAAATCGTTTTAAATCCTTCTTCTTTTGTCATGATTTAATATTCTACTCGTATAATTTGTGGGATGAAAAAAGTACGCTACTTAGGGTTTATTTTACTCTGCCCCCAATTATTTATTAATCTAACATTCTTCGTAATTCAGGTGAAACGTTTGATATTGTAATGCTTCCTCCTGAAAATTTATCCAATATTATAAGGTTTTCACTTTTAAGCGAACGCAAAATATGAATATTGAGTCTCTTTTTCATATCTATTGATGGTGTATTGTTATTTACGATTAATGAAATAATTGCCTTACGTTGTGCATTATATTCTTCCGGTATATAGGCATCCAAATAAGATTGAAAGCCATACATTGTTATCCGATATTCAGAAGGATTTTGTGTAGTCAGACTTCTAAGCAATTTTATATGTCCATGTCTATCCAAAATTTCTAGCGATTCATTTAGTTTTTCTCTTGGTATAGTCCATTTCCCATCATTATGGAATAACTCTCTTGACTTTAAATGGCGTTCATGTGGATTATCGTTCTTTAGTTCATATTCACATGAGGTTTTTAACACTATGATATCTGTTCGTTCCAATCCTGATATTTCAGTAAGTTCGAGTTGTGTATACGAAGGTGGAGAACCTATTTTGGGTTTATTGGTTCGGTCAAAAATTGCATCAATTATTCTATCTAGATTCTCTTGATAGTTATTAGTATTCTCCACTTTTCCCCAAAAAGTTGATATTAGACAGTCAGGTACTTTACATTCTTTATCTATAATAACAGGAATAATTTTTATTCCTTTTGATAATCTATTTAAGAAACTAAAATTCAGTTCTTCTTTTATCCATGGTTTATTTATGCTATCATTTGACAAGACAATTATTACTGATTGTGCTTCTTTTAAGCCTTCAAATATTTTATCAATTAAAATATCGCCGGGCAATAATTTATCTTTATCTAACCATACATCAATACCATTTTCTTGCAATTTGGTTGAAAAATCTAATACAAAACGTTCTTTATCTTCAGTTGCGTGACTGATAAATACTTTTGGAGCCATATTATTTTCCTTAAATTTCATAGATATTTTTTACTTGCTACCATTCTACAACATTTTATCATTTTCCTCCAAATTCCAATTTCATCCTTGTGTGGCGAGTATACCTTCTAATGGCGAGTTGAGGAGCGAATATGCCTGATAATGGACTCGGTAGAGGGCGATTATCAGGCATATTCGTCGCCTCGGAACGGTTGTTATCGGACTGCGGGAGCGAAGCCCGTAGGGTGTATAAGCAAAGCGTCATACACCAATTGGATAAATTATTAATATAATAAATACAATATGTATTCGTATATTTTAATAACAATGGTGTATG
>DAOUSL010000232.1 GCA_030627235.1 Thioploca sp. | reverse complement strand
TATTAACGACATGAAATTTACTGACTTTATGTAGGATGTAATGAGTTTACGAATTACATCTTGATGCAATTCCCTTCGTTCATTGCATCCTACATTTATATATCCTTATTTCAAAAAAATATAATCAAATTTACAATACACAATCAACCTATAAAAAAAATATTATTATAAATATAAGATAATTATAATCATTAACAGTTCTTTTTATATTGACTTATATAAGCAAATCATGAAATAATGCTCTTTTTTTATCTTCCAAAAGGAGCAATATTACAGTGGAGAGTGCAACCTCTGTAGCAGGTCAAGGTACTTATAACTATAAAATCGTACGGCAATTTGCCATTATGACTATAGTTTGGGGTGTAGTTGGTATGTCGATGGGAGTCTTCATCGCAGCTCAACTAGCTTGGCCTTGGCTAAACAATATCATTGATGTACCATACTTTACTTTCGGTCGCTTACGGCCGTTACACACCAATGCAGTAATTTTTGCCTTTGGTGGTTCAGCTTTATTTGCAACATCTTATTATATCGTGCAACGTACTTGTCATGTGCGGTTATTTTCTGATAAATTGGCAGCTCTTACATTTTGGGGCTGGCAATTAGTTATCGTAGCAGCAGCTATAACTTTACCGCTTGGAATAACTCAAAGTAAAGAATATGCTGAATTAGAATGGCCAATTGATTTGCTGATCGGCGTAATTTGGGTAGCTTACGCAGTCGTGTTCTTTGGAACTCTTTTGAAGCGTAGAACTCCCCATATTTATGTAGCTAACTGGTTTTTTGCAGCCTTCATAATTACCATTACATTATTACATATTTTCAATAATTTAGTTGTACCAGTATCCATGTTTAAATCATATTCTGCTTATGCTGGAGTGCAGGATGCGATGGTACAGTGGTGGTATGGTCATAATGCAGTAGGATTTTTCTTGACCGCAGCTTTCCTAGGCATGATGTATTATTTTATTCCTAAGCAAGCCCAACGACCAGTTTATTCCTATCGGTTATCCATTGTCCATTTCTGGGCTTTAATTTTCACCTATATTTGGGCAGGCCCACATCATCTTCATTACACTGCTTTGCCTGATTGGACTCAAACCTTAGGTATGGCTATGTCAATGATTTTACTAGCACCTTCTTGGGGCGGTATGATTAACGGTATTATGACCTTGTCTGGAGCTTGGGATAAATTGCGTAGTGATCCAATTCTACGTTTCTTAATCGTAGCAGTTTCCTTCTATGGTATGTCCACTTTTGAAGGTCCAATGATGGCTATTAAGACAGTTAATGCCTTATCCCATTATACTGATTGGACGATTGGTCATGTTCATTCCGGAGCTTTAGGTTGGGTAGCAATGATCACATTTGGTAGCATGTATTATTTGATTCCACGTATATTCGGCCGAGCATTGTATAGCCTTAAACTAGTTGAATATCATTTCTGGTTATCAACTATCGGAGTCGTATTGTATATTTCTGCAATGTGGGTATCTGGTATTATGCAAGGTTTGATGTGGAGAGCGGTTAATTCTGACGGTACTTTAACTTACAGCTTTGTAGAATCTGTTCAAGCTATGCACCCTTACTATATAACTCGTTGGTTAGGTGGTACATTATTCTTAATTGGAATGTTAATTATGGCTTATAACGTCTTTAAAACGGTAACCAATCCGGAAAAAGGTGAAATAAATGATAAAATTCCAGAACCAATTTTAGCTCATTAAGGAGAATGATAATGGCAAATGGACACGAAAAAATTGAAACTAATATTGGCTTGATGATGACTTTAATCCTAATCGTAGTTGCGATTGGCGGTTTAGTACAAATTGTTCCATTATTTTTTATGCAATCAACTACTCAACCAGTTGAAGGTTTAAAACCTTATCCGGCTTTACAATTAGCTGGTCGAGATGTATATGTACGAGAAGGTTGTTATTTATGTCATTCACAAATGATCCGACCTTTCCGAGCTGAAACAGAACGTTATGGTCATTATTCAGTAGCTGGTGAATTCGTCTATGACCGTCCATTCCAATGGGGTTCTAAACGTACTGGCCCAGATTTACATCGGGTTGGTGGACGTTACAGTGATGATTGGCATTATGTGCATTTAATGAATCCACGTGATGTAGTGCCGGAATCAGTGATGCCAAACTATCCTACTTTAGCTGAAACTGATATAGATGGTGCGTTAGTGCAGAAAAAAATGCAAGTGTTAAAGGATTGGTTTAAACATCCTTATACCGATGATGAGATTGCGAAATCTGCTGAAGCAGTAGCTGGTAAAACTGAAATGGATGCCCTTATTGCTTATTTGCAAAACTTAGGCACTGCAATTAAAACAGTGAGGTAATTTATGGACTTTATAGCAATTTTTCAATCAATATGGACGTTTGTGGTGATGCTGGCATTTTTTGGAGTAATAGCATGGGCTTATGATAAAAAACGTAAGTCCACTTTTAATGATGCTGCTAATTCACTAATTGATGATGATGATTCAATCCTAAGGAGTAAAAACAATGTTTGACAGTAGTTTATTCACTAGTCAATTTTGGGAATGGTTTATCATCATTCCAACTGTAGGCGGCATCTTAGGATGTTTTGCTCTAATTATATGGCTTTCTGGTAGCAAACCCGATCCAGAGAAAAAAGTTGAAACTATGGGTCATGTTTGGGATGAAGATTTAGCTGAGTATAATAATCCACTACCTATGTGGTGGTTATATATGTTCTATATCACTTTATTTTTCAGCAGTGCCTATTTAGCACTTTATCCAGGTTTAGGTTCTTTTAAGGGCCTTCTTGGCTGGAGCGAAATTGGTGAATATAAAGCGGAAATGAAAGCAGCTGATGAAGTCTACATGCCTATTTTTACTAAGTATCAAGGTGAATCAATTGATAAGTTAGTAAAACAACCGGAAGCTGTTAAAATAGGTCATAGATTATTTATGAATTATTGTACAGTTTGTCATAGTTCTGATGCTGGTGGCGTGAAAGGCTTTCCAAACTTGCGGGATGATGATTGGTTGTATGGTGGTAATCCTGCTACTATTAAAGCTAGTATTATGAATGGTCGGCAAGGTATTATGCCATCGGCAAAAACGAATGGTCTAGCCACAGATGCAGATATTAATAATATTACTCAATATATATTAAGTCTGAGTTCTGCTGAACATGATGCTACTGCTGCGGTTGAAGGTGAGAAAACTTTCAAACGTATCTGTTTTGCTTGTCATGGCCCTGAAGGTAAGGGTGTGCAAGCTATGGGAGCTCCTAATTTAACTGATAATACTTGGTTATATGGTGGTTCTCAGGCAGATGTGAAGGAGAGTATTACTAAAGGTCGTCAAGGCCGAATGCCAGCTCATGGTGATTTCTTGGGTGAGGCTAAGGTGCATCTCTTGGCTACTTATATTTATAGTTTATCAGTGAAGTAGTTTTTTGAACAAGATTTAACGGATTAAAAGATAGACAGGATTTTTAAAATCGGTTATATCCTAATATATTTTTTAATCTGTGTAATCTTGTTTAAATATTTTTAACCTTTCAATTAAGCTTATTGCTCTGACACTGTGTAGCCGTATTCATCCAAATCAAATACAAAATTTCCATCCTTATTTCCCTTAGAACTAAAATCTACCCACATTGGAATTTCTCCAAAAACACCAGTTTTATCAACTATAATAGCGATAAATTTTTACTTGATT
The DNA here is from genome assembly GCA_030627235.1 of Thioploca sp. Classification (GTDB taxonomy): domain Bacteria; phylum Pseudomonadota; class Gammaproteobacteria; order Beggiatoales; family Beggiatoaceae; genus DRQV01. The sequence continues at coordinate 1,296 of DAOUSL010000232.1, read as the reverse complement.
TATTTCAATAAAAATCATATTTAATAAGTTAAGGGCAGAGACGTGGGTCTGCCCCTACATAACATATTTCAATACGGTAGGGGCGAACCTATGTGTTCGCCCTGCTTAACTTAATGATATTGAGAGCTAGGCTAGGGTAATAATTACCATTTTAGTTGCTGAAATTAATTTTCGAGGCATGATAATGACACTAGAACAATTCGCTAATCTTTCTGCTCAAGTGGAAGAGCAGTTAGCGGAATTAGAAAGTTCTGTTTTAACGTAAAAAGGTATGCCAGATAAGCTTGAGAAGTTATTCAAGCAACGCAAAGCAATTGAAGATACTGTTATAGTAAGATTATTATATTTTCATACTATTATAAAAACATAATAAATTGATTTTAAATAAAAATATTTATTATTATAGTACTATTTTGTAGGAATCTTACTATAAAGAAAATGCTGATAGTTTTTTGTAAAAATTTGCTGAGAAAGCTAAAGATATAATTTGTGATGCTGATAGTGATTTACATAAGCAATATGAAGCATTTGGTGGTTTAAAGAAAGATGAAATATTAGAAAAATTTGCTGGTTTGTTGGCGGTGATGGAATTTTCTGGTGCAGCGTTGAGTATATTGATAGTAGCAATCACTGTGTATGTGTTGCATATTGGAATTAAGAAATTTAGTGAGAGGTATTGTAAGTAAGTTATCTGAATCAGAATTTAAAATCAATAAACTAAAAAGCAGTTATTCTGAAAATTTTATAATTCTGTGAATTCTGATTCTGACAATCAACCAAGGAAAAAACTATGTCAAAAACTACAGCATCACCATTAATAATCCAATCACCAGATAATTTGACGGAAACTCATCCGCATATTTTTAGTTTGGCTAAACAATTATCGTTGCAATATGTCCATCAAAATATGGTGGCGGAAGAAAGTTTACAGAAAATCGGTCAGCAGTTGTGGGAAATTTTGGATATTGAAAAACGGTTTCAGGAAGCTAGGCAGCGGGCTGGTTTGCAGATTTTACCATTGATAATTGTTGGAAATCCAGCGTTGACGTGGGAATGTTTGTATCATCCTGAAGAAGGTTTTTTGGGGAAAAATTCTAAATATACTTTGTCTCGACAATATAGACCTGCCAGATTTTGGAAACCTGGCAGGTCTTTTTTACCGAAAGGACCGCTTAAAGTTTTATTGTCTCCTTTTGTGAGGATCAAACCCCCCACATTTAGGTGGCAGCTTTAGCAAAGATGTTATCATATTGTAATGAAAGATTATAAACATGGTTCACATACATCATTCTCAAT
>DAOUSL010000372.1 GCA_030627235.1 Thioploca sp. | reverse complement strand
GATTTAGCAAACATAATAGCTTTGCTAATTGCTGATTTAAAATCTCGGTCATACTGAATGAAGTTTCCAACCATATCATCCGCTTTACGCCAAATTTCTAAATTAAGCTCTATTAAAGGGCTTATGTTAAACTCAGAACCATCACCACCTAACGGGTAAATAATATAAACCTAATACTCCACAACAGGCAATTCAGCCCAAGCTACAATGTCACTATTGAAGGATAAATACCCCACTCCCCTAGAATTTAATTTAACATTACATACTTGAAATGTTGAAACATAACGATCCCACCATCCCACCCCCATTGTCCCGTCTTGCATCACAACTAAGACATCTCTATCCGAATCTGGCATATTTCCACCATCACCACACTTATAAAATTTCATTTAATTCTCTAATTGTGCTAGTCTTGTGATATTCTACTTTTTTATAATCAGGTCGAGAGTCGAGTTCGTTAATACAAGACTCTATAACCTTTATAGGATTCTCTGTTCGTATTTCAGAATCACCTCCACCTCGTAATATTTTTGTATTTGTAATTAACTTTAAATGTAACGTTAAACGTAATATCTTTCTTTCTAAATCAAAAGCAATAGCACCATCTTCAAAAAACCAAGAGATAAAAGGAGTTACTGTGATTAATGATTCACTATTATATCGTAATCGTAGGTTATGTTTAGTTATCCCTACTTTATAATATATTCCTGATAATATAACCACGTATAATTGTGCAGGTGAATCTTTGAAAGTTGACCTATGGTATCCACTCTTTTCTCTTCCACATGCTTGACATCCTCTTCCAGCCTTCAGCGAGTGAAAATCCATAAAGAAAACTCCATGTATTTTGCATATTATTGCAAGTTTAGCCATTGTATCAAATAGCTTTACATGTTTAGTTATATATTTCCCTTTGTGAATAAGTTCCATTTGTTCTTGTACATTTGCTCGCTTCTCGCTTTTACAGAATTTACAATACTTACCTGCCGTAAGATTTGCAACACTGATTTCAAAAAGGTGCTTATGTCGCGAGCAATACACTTTTATTTTTGAATGTTGTGTTTTATAATCTCTAAAGTCGAAGTATAAATCTGGAAATAGGTCTTTCACTCTACTGAAGGATGTCATTATTCTCAATTCAAGTGGTTTAGACTCTATGTTTTTCAAACTATTTGGGTGTTTTCCCATATTACTCAATGTATATATCTCCATGAATAGGACAACTTAAATTTATGTATCTTAATCCAGTGCCTAAAGCATCAGCACTGTCCATGGCACCACATCCACAGTGCGGTTCCTGATACCAATAAGACATCCATTTACGACATTGCTTTTGAAATTGCTCATCACTATCGAAGTCTGCTCTATCCACAAACTTCCACTGAACTTGCATTTTTATTTCTAATTCCGCAACTTGTTTATCCAGCTCCTGTAATGATTCTCGACCGCCAACTCCAGCGATTAAAGGATCGCACTTCTGCATATCATTAAACACTTTTGACATATCAATATACAAGTCCGATAAATCGTCAAACTCGTCACTGGTTAATCCTTGCTCTTCTGCTAATGCAGGTGCGGGTTTAAAGCTATATTTTTTATT
>DAOUSL010000252.1 GCA_030627235.1 Thioploca sp. | reverse complement strand
TGTAAAAACCACAAAATTAGTCAGGTAGACCAAACATAATCCAATTAATATTTTTTGTATCACAATGGTCGGTTACGCTTTGCTTCACCGACCCTACCCAGCTATGAATTACCACGCAGAGCGTGGGAACTAGGAAATTTTTTGTGCCATTTCATCAGGATGATAAACTGGAACTTTGCGTGGAAAAACAGCACACCATGCCTTAGTTTCACATTTTGATACCTGTGATTGTGCGTCAATTAATAAGCTGATGAGTGTTGTATCATAAGATAACAAAGCTCTTAAAGTATATCCAAAATGTTTCTGCAAAGCATGGCATTGTCCACAGTAACTTTTTTTGTAGCTATCGCTATCTGTTTTATTTAATTTTGGTATGCGTAAAAAACCGTACATAAAAATTTGCCTATTCAATATTCCTTAACTTTTGTTGTTTGAAAGTTTTAACATCCAATTACGCAAAATAGAAAATCCAGGGCTTTGAATTTTGGATTTATAATTGTCTTCACATATTTTTAGCTCTTCGGATGCTTCAAGTTGTATTTCCTCTTTATTATTTAAAAAACAAAATACCTTGCTTGAAATATTCGATAAAAAACACAACAGGAATGCCATATGTAAGGAGATACTTTTACTAAAATAAACAGCATTTTCATTGTACATAACAGAGCTATACTGCATAACTTGTTCATCTAACTGAGAATTATATATTTGAAATAATACCTCATTGTCTTCATCAAAAGTTATGATGTTTGCACCATAATGAACAAGATGGTCACGTATTTTTCTTATGTGTTCAAACCATGTTTGATAAAACATTAATACGTTTACAATATCTGATTCTGGAGTATTGGTAAAATCATTGTTATCTAAAAAGGAGAGTAGTCCATTGAAACTTTCACACTTTTTTTTTTCTGAAAACACATAACATTTACAATTTGAGCAATATAATCCATCATAGAACGCAATTCTATAAAAAAATATTGAATATCAATTGCAGTATATGTTTTCCATCGCCCCTGAATGATACCTTCTTCACTCAATTTTTGATTGTAATCGTAGCGTTCAACAACAAGAGATACATTTCTGATATCTTGGTGTAATTTTTTTACCAAGCTTTTACATAATTTATAATCTTCATTTTCGTCTTTGGGAGCAGATACAAAGATATATCGTAGCATGTCTTTAAACTGAGGTTCTAAATAATACCCGTTAAAATAATTCCCAAGCGAGTCATCTTTGTGAAATAAAGAAATAGCACATTCAAGTACTTTCTGTTCTTCAATGATGTTCATTTTTGTTCTCCTAAAAATTAAAAATAGTTATAGTAAAGAGTAAAATGAAAACAACTATCATTTGTAAAAGTGAATTTTACTAACTTTTGCTATTCTTAAGTTCACTTCTCATCTTCTTTGGTCGTAAATATAGGACGAATTTGGTTTTGAAAATCCTCTGTCCAATCTTTTAAGGAAGTTAGTTGTCTAAGTTTACTTACCAGATTGTCAAAATTATCAATTACATCTTCAACTGATTTCCAAAAAGCATAATCACGAGGATGTTTTTTCCCCCTTTCCTGATTTGCCGAATAAATAATTGTAGGACAACAACCATTCGATTGGTCTACCACTACGTAACCATCGTTATCTTTAAAGGCAAAAACCTCAAAAAAATCAGGAATCCTTACCGTTTGCAAATTATTGCTATCATCTATCGCAGCTTTAATTTGTTTAAGTGCATTTAAACCTTCTTCATTTGAATGATTTCTTTCCATAATATAGTGAAAAAGTGAGTAACTAATGAGATAACGATAGAAAAGCTCATACCCTTTCCTTTCATTATCTCGCATTCCCTCAAAAAATAACCAAGGTTCATTCCTACCCTGTAAAATACGAAGTTCAGAAAACATTTATTACCTCTTATGGTTTAATATAGTTGAATTAAATACTAAAAAACTTTTATTAATCGTTCAATTATACGCATTTTAAATTGAATATCAACCGATGGGATCGACAAACTCCAATTCAAACCCATCCAACCATTGCCACCAGCCGAACTATAAAAAACTCCCAACTGTGGTTGCATACCCACACGCCCCGGCGGAATCTCAATCGGATAACTTAAACGCATGTCACCCATATTATTAACTCGTAAGCCGTATATGTCTGATTATTAAATGGTTATTTAACCTGCAAACACCGCCCAATCTGCTGATAAAAAACAATCGGACTCTCAGTCGGACGCAACAAAATAACCGCACCCACATCAGCAATATGTAAAACCTCATTCAACATGTTAATTGTAAAAAGTAAATGAACAGTATTTTTTGACTGAACCTGCTTAAAAGCCTCCAGATTTTTATCACTCTCAGGATCAGCAGTTAATACCCGATAAACCTTACGCCATTTATGAATCCTAGCTTTCTGAAACCACCGTTGCACCTCAACTTCCATACTATCCAAATGCTCTTGATCCTTACAAAACACAATCAACTTATTAATATCAGAAGTCAAATGCTTTTTTAGAATTTCTGGAATACCCGCAGTCTGTTCCCAATCCAACTTAGCCTGATTAATCTCAACCGCAAATTCCTGTTTCTCCTGCTCCGATTTATTACTATCTTTCAATACACTCAACAAATCATTCAACTCCTCAGCCAACGTATAAAGTGCCGCAATATAAGTCGGTGCTGGTAAAATCCGTTTAACAATCGCATCAGCCAAAGATAAATCAATCGCAATCACCCCAGAAAACAGCTCATCTCCCATATCCCGATTATCATCCAAATAACGCACTGGAGTAGCCGAAGTTCCCAACACATAAGCATCTGGATTAGCAGCTAAAACCCTTTCTACTCCAGCACCCCAAACCTTCGCCCCACAACGATGAAATTCATCCAAAACAATTAACTTAACATCATTGATTTGCTTAAGATTTGCACATTTAGCATAAGTCATAAACTGCACAGACTGCGTAGCCCAAGGAACCTTATCTTGTTGCTGTTTAATAATATAATTAGACGGAGCCAATAAAAGCTGTTTCTCTCCCAAAAAATCTGCCATAACTTTAGCAATGATAAAACTTTTACCAGTTCCAGTCGCCTGCACTACTGCAACCTGCTTATTATCCTGCCATAAATTCTTAACCTGTTTGTAAGCATTTTTATTATGCGCAAACAACTCAATTTCAGGCTCAACTTTATTCTGATTAAAATATTCAATTAAATTAACAACATAATCCCAACCAGACAACAACATATTAAATTCACTAAGTTTTTGTGCTTCCTTAACAAATCCATTTACTGCCACCAAATTAAACTGCTGACAATTATATTTCGGTGCTGCTTGCTGTTCAAATTTAACTAACTCAATTTTTGTTTGGTCAAAAGTCAATGGTTTAGCATGATTTTTAGCTTGCACAATCAAAGAAACTTGACTAGGAGTCTTAGGATGATACAACAGAATATCCGCTCCTAAATCCCCACGTCCACCTTGAACTTTTGGCAACCAACCATTACCAGCATAAAGTTCTGCCAAATATTGCTCAAAAACTTTACCCTTATCTTGTTTATGAAGATTAATAAGCAAATCTTTGATTAAATTATATTCTTTTTGTGTTGTGAGTTGTAAAAGTTGTTGTTTCATAATGGATAATAATTTATTATATTTCTAAAAACTTGCTTCAAGAATACATTACCAAGCTGAATCAATTTTTCTTCATTCCATACTAATTTATTCATAATTCTAAGTTTTACTTAACTACTTATTATAATGTATATTTAGGAAATATACTGTCAAATATATCTAGTATTATCCACTAAATCAAGTATATTAATGAATATAAATCTTATTTAGAATTCATACTTTATTGGTAAAATCAGCGATTATTCCATGAGCAGCTTTACGCCCAGCAACAATTGCAGTTACTATTAAATCTGGACTATTGGCATTATCACCACCAGCATAAATTTTAGGATTAGCAGTTTTACCATTTTCATCAATTTGGATTGAACCATTTTCGGCAGTTGTTATACCAAAATCTGTCAGCCAAGCAGAAAATTTATTAACTTGACCT
>DAOUSL010000447.1 GCA_030627235.1 Thioploca sp. | reverse complement strand
CTACTGAATCCTTAGCCTGCCCAGCCTGATCAAACTTCATCAGCTCCATAGCCCGATTAGACCTAACCATGTCCATGGAGTTTGGACCTCCCACATTCATAGCCATTGCTCTGAGCCCTTCGGGGGAGTTAGGATCTTGCCCCTCTTGCTTTGCCTGCTTGATAAGCTGGAGAGCCCGCTTAGCTCCGAAGTGCCCGGCTTTGAAATCATCATAGATGCCCCCGATCCGATCGCTCTTCATACCGGCAAGATATTGGTCAGAGTTAAAAGTATTAACATTACGGTCGGTACGTCGAAGGGATGCAGCCATCTTCTCCGCCCGCTCCGGCGACCAGTTCTCCACAGATAGGGAGTTCCCCCTAAACCGCACAGTATTAGCGTCGTCGGAATCTACAAACGCCCCTGGGAAATTACGAACATTACCCGTAGATGTAGATGGAGCGTTCACGTCTACAGGTTTACGTGCTGCATCCTCACTAGGAACCTCGCCAGTAGCAGCAGCAGCAGCAGTAGCAGCAGTAGTAGTAGCAGCAGTAGCAGCAGCAGTAGTAGCAGCAGGCGGAGGGTTTAAAAACTGACCAATAGAACTGTTAGACACTGCATCATCAACATATTGCACACCTTTCTGTAAAGGCTTCAGCAAACCCATACGATCCAAGGGCTCAGAGACCCCCTTCTGGATAAGCGTATCCTTAATAAGATTGGGAGTGTTCCAGAACCCAAGCCCGTCTTCGGCTACCGAGGATATGTCGCGGGCCATATTCCCGCTACTATTCGCTATATCGTCAGCTACGCTATACGCGGCTAAGGCGGGGCCTGCTATCTTGCCTACGCCCTTAGCGATGCTCTTTACGGGCAGTTTCTTATCCCCGAAGAGACTTCCCCCTATCCCAGGACCTTTACCTAGAGGCATGCCAGTCTTAGCGGTCTTGCTATATCGCTTATTAGTAGCTTTGCGGGCCTTGTTATAATCACTAGCCTCCGCACTGGGCTTAGCCTTAGCACTGGGCTTAGCCTTGAAGGACTCCTCAGGAGAGGCCCCTTGCGCATTGTTCCGATTGTTCCCTGCCGTCGGGCGGCCTAAGCCCCCCTTATCTGCCGAGGTACGGTTGTTACTAGACGAGGCCGCATACTTAGG
>DAOUSL010000187.1 GCA_030627235.1 Thioploca sp. | reverse complement strand
TAACTTCTGGTTCTATTTCAGGAATGATAACTTCTGGTTCTATTTCAGGAATAATAACTTCTGGTTCTATTTCAGGAATGATAACTTCTGGTTCTATTTCAGGAATAATAACTTCTGGTTCTATTTCAGGAATAATAACTTCTGGTTCTGGTTCAGGAATAATAACTTCTGGTTCAGTAGTATCAACAGCAATATCATCAAATCCTTCACTGAGAGTTTTATCAAATTTAGCCTGTTTTTCTGCTTCTGTATCATCTATTTTGATAACAGTACAATTACTTGTTTGAAAGACACTATCACACCAAAAATCACTTACTTCATCAGCTTGTACTATGATTGGGATAAATATTATGGGGATAATTTTTAAAAAATGGTTGGGTTTTAACATTATAGGTTTCTCTGGATGTTAATTACGGTAGAGACAAGGCATGCCTTGTCTCTACTACATTGGTCTTGTTTCTACATTGGATTTGACATAAAATCTATCGTCATTCCATTTTATCTGATTTTCCCTAATGTAATTTTCTATTATGTTATATGACTCTTCATTACGAATAATATGTTCATGAAATCGTGATTGCCAGGCAAAATCAAACCCTAAACGATGTGCATGTTTAGTTACGGCTGACTTATATGAACCAATTATTGATGAAATGGTATTTTTCCCTTGGTTTTGAAAGCGTTGTTGTCCTATAGTTTGTTGGTGAGGTAATTGCGATGGTGGAGACAAGGCGTGCCTTGTCTCTACGTTGTGTTCGTTGTTATTTAAAACTAATATCACATGAATATGATTTGGCATTACTATAAATGACCCTAATTTAACATTTTTTGCATAATTATTTATTTCATATAAAAATACATCAGCTAATATTCCTATGGATGATAATCTCATATCATTATTCACAATATTACCAAAATAATATTCCTTATTTTTTGTACATATAGTGATAAAATAAGGTGCATTCCAACTATAATCCCAATTTTGCAGTCGAATTGATTTAGTACGGTATTTATTTTGGTATTTATCTGACATTATAATCACATATATATTTTTAAAATGTAGAGACAAGGCATGCCTTGTCTCTACGGATAAAACATGGGACTATGGACAAAACCTTGTCCCTACGATTCCTATATTTTAATTCCCTCCATCACAGTTCACTTCAGTCATGATTGGAATACTATTTATTTCCTTATCAATCAATAACTGTTTGATCTGTTCAAGAGTTGCCTGAGTTTCAGCATCATCATAAGGAGGTGCATCGGTGACAAAAATCAATGTACCTTTTTGTTTTAGATGACTTAATCCTAATAGTAACGCATCGGCACTTGCCTCTGGACACATTCCACCATCTTTAGCTTCCAGACTTTCAACTGCTTCCAGTAAAGTTTCAAGATTACGAGTAGCAGCAACCAATTTAATGTCGTCTTCATCACGGAAGGTAACAACTGCTATGAGCGGTGTTGCACCATCGGCAAAACCGTCAATAAGAAGTTGCTTGACTTGTCTGATGATAGCGTTTAGCTGGTCGCCCATGCTATTTGTTACATCCATGACAATTACACCATCTACTTCAACTCCTCCAGTATCAACTTCAGCACGAACTTTGGAGGAATGGGCAACATAGTTATCAGAAGTTACTTCAGCTTTGGTTATGAGTTTAATTAAACCCGGTTCCTCGACTAAAGTATCTATGCTGATAGTAACTTTACTTGTATCTTCAGATGTTTCTACACTTAGGTTTTCTATTGGACAACTAATTACTGGGAAGTTACTTATATCACAGTTAGCTGGAGTAGATTCCAACCTAAGTTCTTTGGGTAAGGTAACTGTTAAGTTAATTCCAGTTGCTTCACCATAAGGAACGTTATCATTTAGTTCAATATCAAACATGTAATGTAATGTGCCACCCATTGTAACTGGGCTTGGAGTTGCTTTACCAAATATAGATAAATATGGTTTAGCTCTAGTCCAAGATTTGGCAACATCAGTTGAAAGGTCATTGGAGGTTAAAGTTACTTGGTTGACAAGTGTGCTAGAGATTTGGCCGATGTTTAATTCAACCTCAATCTCTGAACTTGCACCAACTGGTAAGTCAGGTAAATTACAAACTATACCATTGCAAGTAACTTCTCCCATACCTTGGATTCTAACAAGTTCAGTACCAGTTGGAATCTTATAGGTAACGACATTATTAATAGCCAATTTATCAGAGCCATTAACAACTGTAATAACATAAGTAATGTTTTTACCTTGCTCGGCTTTTTGACCACGAATTTTGGTAGCTATTCTGGCTTTAACATCATTCAGTGCTTTTAGTTTGATTTGGTTAAGTAATTGATTATTACCAACTTCAAAATCAACTGGTATGAAAGTTAAGCCATCTTTGGTAGCAATAGCAGTGTATTCACCTGTTGGCAAACTATCTATTTCCCAATTACCAGCCGCATCAGTTGTTACTGTTTGACCGCCTATTTGGATGGTAATATCAGCAATTGGATTACCTGCTTCATCACGAATTGTACCATGAGTTGTGTAGTCTCCATCAGATATTAAAATACCACCAATACCAGAAATAGGATCCCATGTATTACAATCATATTGTATTACTGGTTGACCACCATCACGAACTCTTCGCAAAGCTCTTCTGATACCAGACCAGTTCATAAGTCTTTGAGACCATTTTGAAATATTGCTAGATACTTTAACTACTGTATCGGCAATTTTTCCAACTGCACCACTCCAAGTAGTAACTTTATTGGCTAAATTTAAGAAATTACTACCAGTAGTGGCAAGTGATACAAATTTACTAGCAACATTTGCAATAATAGGATGGCAATTTTTACATGCCCAGTTCAATACTTTAGTTGCCCAATTTAATACAGTCGGAGCAGCTTTAGTAATAAAACCAGATACTTTACTGACTATTCCAGCAGCTTTACTAACAAAACTTGCAACTTTAATAACTTTACTGGAAATCTTATTTACAAATTTAGCAGCTTTACCAATAAAACTCTTAACTTTACTTTTGAGTTTTTTCCAGAAACCACCACGTATATTGGAAGCAGAATCATCGTAGCAAAATCCATTAATAGCATCGATAATTTGATAAGTACCATCTTGAGGGTTGAAGATACCAACAATTTCTGGTATTTCAATATCAGTAATACTTAAAGTATTATCGGCATTTATAACAGCTTGCATACCCGGAAAATCAGGGTGAGTAACAACTTGTTGGCCTTCCTGATCTTGCGTAACATTTACACCTGAAACTGTATCAATACCAGTTATACTAGCATCTTCATTGAGTGTAGCAATAAACTCAGGTAAAGTAAGATCAGTAATATTGACATTTCCTTCTGAATCAATGTCTAAAACAATATTAGGTTCAGTTGTATCAACTGCTTGCATATTGTCTGTATTATCAAAAGTAGCTTGCAAATTTGTAACAGGATCATTGATAATTAACGTGCCATCCTCAAGTACAGTTACAACATTTTCTGCATTATCAGGATCACGTAATGTAAAGCTACCATCTGCATTAGCTTCTACATCAACAACAGTTTTACCACCATTATTATCTACTAGATATGTACCAGTTCCTACTTTGATCACATTTTCTGGTAAATCAGGTGTATTTGAGCCTTCTGACCACTTAGTTACTGGGTTTTCAGGATCATTAAGAGTTACAACAAGAGTGTTTTCATTATCTTGAATAACTATACTGTTGCTATTATCAGTTGGTTCAATCGGTTCTGTTGTTTCAGGATTTTGGTTATAATCCTTTAAAAGAATTGTTTCACCATCTTCTTCTATTACAGGAATAACTGGTTTATCAATACGAGTTACTGTACCATGATGTGCTGTAAGTTCCCGTTGTAATGCAGAAATTACAAAATCTCGTCCAGCATTATCATAAAGATGTGCTTTGGCAATAGATAAAGGTTTGGTTCTAGTATCACCATCACTAGCTAACTGTAGTGTAATAATTGCAAATGCACCACTGCCACTAATTGTAGTTTGAGAATCAATGCTAATGTTCAAAGTACCATTACCATCATCGGCAAACATCAACATAGCATCAGTTGCTAAACCAGTTCTTTCTACACTAACAATTCTTTCAATTACATTATTATCATAGACAACAGCTATATTCATACTAGATAAATCAGATAAATTCTCAAAATACAAGGTAGTTTGAACTTCATTACCAGATTCACCTTCTATATTATCTACACTAATAATAATTTTTCTGCCATCACGTAATCTACTACGAGTATTGTCAACAGTAACTCCTGGCCAATCTTGATTAAGAACATAATGAACAATCATGTTGGCATCAGCAGCATTTACTAATCCATCACCATTGATATCACCAGCAGTTTTCTGTTCTGAAGTAGGTATAGTTCTACCAATCCCAATTTTACGAACTATGCGAGCATCAACAGTTTGAGGAGTCCCATTACCATTAACATCACCTGTAACATAAGCTTCACCAACATAGAAACGAGAACTAGCTTGTCCATCTCTAACTCTTCTAATATTGTAGTTATTGCCAGATAAATTTAAAGATATTTCATTATCTTCATGGTCATACATGGTACTACCACCTTGACCAATAACAAATGGTATTAATTCAAGAGTACTGCTATCGCCACTATTTCCAATTGCCTTAAAAGCCACATCAACTAATGGACCTTCACCTTGAATTGGTGGTGGATTCATTTCAGACCCGTTGTATTCAACTGAAATTCTAACGATCTTCATTGAATCAACATCATCTTGAAGATTAGATGTAACACTATAATCATTGGTAAGTGCTGTTTTGCTAACACCTTCATAACTTATAACATTACTGTCAAATCTTAACCAAATATCACTAGCACTAACTTGTAAATTACCAGCATTAGGAATTATAATAGGTACATTAACAGTTTCTTCTTTTAAAGCCCCAATATTTTTTATAGCTAAAGATGTTACTCCAGAAGTAGCACAGCTTTGATTAGATTGATATAAACTTATATCATTTACATCTAAAGCTTCAACAACATAACAATATTCTGTTCCAGCTATTAAAGTATTATCATCATCAATAAATGATACGTTTGGAGCTTCCGCAACTGGTAGTATTGGATTACCATTTCGTAGGACACGATAACTAACTACATCAGTATTGTTGGAAATATCCCATTCTAATAGTGTATTAGCATAACCAGATTTAGCTTCTAAGAATAATTCAACTGGTGCTTCTTCAGTAGTAAAAGTTCTAGTTTCACCAAGAGTTAAATTTAAGAATTCACCATCAACTTGGTCTTTAGCTTCAACCCACCAATTATAAGGAGTTCCAAATTCTAAAGCATTGGCTGGAATTGTTAAAGTAGTGTTTGCACTTGGTTCTTGAGGAGTACAAAAGAGAGTATCTTCTCCATCTTTTTGCCGACATAATCTATAAAATACATCGTCATTATCAGGATCAGTACTAGCTTCATAAGAAACTATAAGTTCTTGAGTTGGAACAATATCTATAGTAGCATTGTCTGGTGAAGGAGCAGTATAAACAGGAGGTTCTGGAGGTAAATTATCCCGAATCGAAAAATTCCAAACAGCTCCAGTTGTAGTTTGATATTCATCTTTTACTTCAACATACCATACGTATTTAGTACCAAAACTTAGTTTGTCTGTTGGAACAACACATTCTGTAACTGTAATATTTTCACAAATAAGCTCACCACCAAAATATACGTTATAACTTAATGGATCATTTTCTGGATCAGAACTTAACCATGATAAAGTTCTAGCAGCACTTTCTTCAAGTATGGTTGCAAGAGCTGGTGATGGAATACTTACTGTTGGAGCTTCGTTATCAATACTAGCAATAAGAGCAAATCCATCTACTCGTTGTTCGCACGAAACTTTAACATCATCATTGGCACTTGTAACTTCACATTTAGCATTTTTAGGAACAGTATTACCAGAAGAAGGTGGTATAGTGATTATATCTACTTGTACTGGTATTATTTGATCAGAAGAAATTGAATAAGAAATAGTTTCAGGTATCTCTCGTGGTGTGGGTTTTCCACCATAAAAAGTAGCACCTACATTAACATCACAACCTCTACATTTGAGATGATATCTACTGCTGCCAGCACGTACTCTAAAATCCAATTGACCACCTTGATAATTTAGAATAGCACCATTTGTAACACCTATCCAACTTCCACCAGATATACGATATTCAGCACCTGTAGTACTACCATGACAATTTTTATGATCAGATTCAGTTTTTGTCAATGGAATATTTTGTGGTGTAACAGGTACGTTAACATTATAATATTTAGTAGTATCGTCACAACTACCTATACTAGCTGAAAATGATTGAGTAGTCATTGCATATTCATTCCACGATAACTTAATACTCACATCAAAAGGAACATCTTGTGCATAAGCAAAACGCTCAGTTGCCATTATCCCTATAAAAAGGAATCCCATAACAACCAAAAGTGAATTTCGCCACCATTTATTAGGAGGCTCAGAACTTCTATACTGTTTATCAGGAGATTTAAAATATTTCATTTTTAATTGATTCCATAAGTTTAGTCTGTTAGCAAATAATTTGTTAAAATAATTGAAAAACACATCACTAACTCCCATAGTCCAAGAAGCAATATTAGATATAAATGGTCTAAATTTTGCTTATTTATACAGAAGTGCTTTTAAGTTTGTCAGTCCTACTAGTTTCCTCCTTTTCAATAGTTTAAAAAACGATGGATTAGTCTGCTTTCTTTAGACGGTCAACTGATTAATCCACCAAGGTTGAGCTACCAAAGCTGGCATCTTGAATAGCACTTCTCCTTCCATCAGCTAAACCCCACTTGAATCAGAGAAATCCAAGCTTCGCCAAATATTAGCCAAGTTTATTGTCTTAAAAATAACCAGAGACAAAATTTGAAAATACTGTTTTTGATAAAGATCAAGTTACCCCCCCCCCATATACCACTTGCATTGATTTATATCAATAACCACAAAATAAACTATAAGGGTTGACAAATAATTCCCAAAATATTACAATCTACTTTGCACTTAGGCTAGGGAATCATGACCCGAACGAGTGGTAACCTACAGAACGCCACTCTGTTTAAGTGCTTTAAATAAAAGTTCTGTCTCAAC
>DAOUSL010000375.1 GCA_030627235.1 Thioploca sp. | reverse complement strand
TCGTTAGAAATTAAAACTAGGCAAGAAAATTCTTTAAATCCATTATATGAAGCCTGAATAAAAGACTGTATAAGATTTAGATGAGAAGATCGTGTATTTGGCGGTAAAAAAGATAAAACAATTGCAAGTTTCATTTGATTCCTAAAGGGTAAAAATAAAATTATTGTGTTTGTAGATACTTAAATCCATTCCATATTTTATTTAATCCAAATTCTTGATCACAAAATAAATATGTATCTTTATAAAAATTAACAATTTCTGCAGACAATTCTTCATTTAATTCTATATTTTTTGGAGACTTATTAATAATTTCATTAACGCCATGACTTAAACTAGAAACTCCTAAAAACTCTTCAAGTTTTTGTATATTTTGTAATTCAAATAAAGTTTCATAAATCCCAAAAAAAATTTCCTCCGAAGAAAATACTGATTGTAAATTAGCAATAGTTATTTCATAAGTGGTGCGACGTTTACACCCACCCAAACTATAAAATTGTGACAATTCTTTTTGCTCATCCTGAATTTTTAGATCTATATTGTTTTTAGAATTTATTTTTCTATGCATTCTTACAGCTGACCAACAGCGTTCAAGTGGGTCGCGCATTAAAAAAATAACTTTTATTTTAAAGCCTCTGAGAATTAGATGTTTTTTAATATCCTGAAATACCATTTTTGGCAGCCCAGCATATGCTGGGGTTATGTCTCCGACAATATTTATATCATTTTTTATCCATAAATAATCAAAATAATTATTAATGTCTCTATAAAAATCAATATGTCTTAATAAATTTGGATTGGATTTCATTAATTTATTATTTTTATTGATGTCATTTAACTGTTGCAATAATATATCCAAAGGACGTGGGTTTATATATAAGGTATCAAAAACATGGTATTCTTTTTCAAAACCCATATTAACAGAGATGTCTTTTATTAATTGTTCGGATAACCATGTAGTTCCACCTTTTTGACACCCTACGCCTAATATAAATATTTTCTCTTTCATTGTTGTTATTTAACCATTTTTTTATTTTGATAGAAACATAATATTTTAATAAATTATTATGTTTCCCATTACCTTTAATGTTTTTTAATTGGCATAATTTTAAATATATATTTTAGAGTATCAAAAATTTATAAAATTTGGTTTATACCTAGAATAAACTTTTCAGATAATTCAAGTGTATAATAATTGATCATATGCGTTATCTTCTTTGCCAATAAGTATATAGCAATATGATAAATTTTTTGATGTAGTAATATCTCGAAATTTACTGTTAATATTTTTAATGTTTAAACAAGCTGTATCTATCATTGTGGTTGTACCAAATTTACTGTAATAATATACAAAATTCTTACTTAATTTTCATAATTTAAAATTTTCATGTTTTTATCACAACATTCATAAATCATGCTGGATTCTTTATCAGTTAAATAATTTTTCCAGTCTCCAATAATTCCTTTTCTAAAAAAACTCATTCTATCTTCATTGCCTTGCTTTCGACCGTGTGTAATATTTTCAAAACCTTGTGATTCAACTATGTTTTTCACTTTTATATTAGAGTTAGAAACGC
>DAOUSL010000153.1 GCA_030627235.1 Thioploca sp. | reverse complement strand
CGGTCTCATAGGGAGACTCCGCACAAAGCATCTCCGTCACACCTCTTCCACCATGACTTAACGCTGAGCTTGTTCAAAAATACCAAGAAACGCCGCTATGCTTTAACTGTTTCTCCATATTTTCGAACCTCGGATAGTCACGGACTACTTGACTTCGGCTTGCCTATCCATGTCTCGCAGCGAATATAAAGCCACCAATATTTACTTCCATCATTTGGTTAGTTTTCATATCTTTTTAACTATTTTAAACTTACCATTAGTTTAACATATTGTTTAATTTAATATTTTTTACTAATTTTCTTATGCCAATATATTTGCCTTCAGAATTAAGCTATGGATAAGTCAGGTAGGATCGGTGTAATCAAACTGACTAAACCCAAATTAATAATTTATATGTTTTTTACATCATAATGGTCGGTTAAGATTTTGTGAGGTGGTGGGCAACGATAAAACGAGTTAATTACCCTATCAGGCTGTAATACTCTGCCAATCACACTACTATTTGCTCTTGTTCACTAACGATACGCTTACCGAAACACTAAGTTTTGTCAGCCCACCTGCTTCAGGTTTGGAATTGACATCGAACTGTGGATACAAACCAGCTATTATAATGTAGAGTCCTTTTATCAAACTATACAGCGAAGTAGTTTCTAGCTTAACTTTTCTGAATTTAATCATTCGGCCTGAATCAGATAAAGTGATAAATATTGGCCCACGCCCAGTTTCACCTGATACAATTTGATCATGCATATGCTCAAATTGGTTCCTAATCTTTCCTAACTTCTGTATCGTAGCATCATTATTTAAGCAAAAATTGTTAGATTCTAAATTTTCGCTATTCATTTTCTTGACAGCCATACATATCCTATATGTAGTTGAAATACAGTCTTCAATTTGTTCTGATAAATCAAACACATAAAATATTACACCTCCATCTCTAACTTGGTCGGTATTATTCTGAAGGGAAACCAGTTCTCTAGCTTTAGAATAATGCCTTGCAGACTTTATTAAAGTGTGCAACAACCAAGCTCTAAGTTTACTCTTTTCTTTTGACAACGAATCTTCAGATAAAAACATGCCAAAGTAAGAGTGTCGTTTTAACCCTTCAAAGTTAAAATCTAATTTGGGAATATTTTCAGCAATTGGTAGAGTCATTTAAAAGTTAATATCCAATTTTTAGTCAAGTATGGTCGGTGTAATGAAACCGACCAAACACAAATTAATAATTTATATGTTTTTTACACCATAATGGTCAGTTATGCTTCACCAACCCTACCAAACTACCAAACATCATACATTCAAGACGTTAAGAACTGGAAGTAAAACTACTGACAAGACTCACAACTTTCATCATCAATATTACAAACTTGCGGCTTGATAAACTGAGTATTTACCGTACTTTTAGCAACTCGTGTCGCACCCATTGCTCGCATATAATAGGTTGTTTTTAAACCTTTAGTCCAAGCTAATTTATACAAACTATCCAACTTACGACCTGAAGGCTCTAAAATATACAAATTAAGTGACTGAGCCTGATCAATCCATTTTTGTCGCCGAGAAGCAGCCTCTATTAACCATGATGGTTCAATCTCAAATGCAGTAGCATACAAATCTTTTAATTCACCCGGAATTCGATCAATTGTTTCAATTCGTCCATCACAATATTTTAAATCATTAATCATCACATCATCCCAAAGATTTAACTTCTTCAAATCTTTGACTAAATATGGATTAATAATAGTAAATTCACCCGATAAATTAGATTTAATAAATAAATTTTGATACAGCGGTTCAATAGACTGAGTTACTCCACAAATACTAGAAATAGTTGCTGTAGGAGCTATAGCCATAGTGTTAGAATTACGCATTCCCTTTTTAACTTTTTCTCGTAAACTATCCCAATCTAAAGTAGAAGAAGTATCCATATCCAAATAACCACCACGTTCTACAGCTAGTTTTTTAATGCTATCAAGTGGCAAAATACCTTGACTCCATAAAGAACCTACAAAACTAGAATAAGACCCTCTTTCTTGAGCCAAATCAGCCGATGCTGAAATAGCATAATAGCTAATGATCTCTTGTGCATAGTCAGCAAATTGTACCGCTTCTTCACTGCCATAAGGTATTCTTAATTTGTACAGAGCATCCTGAAAGCCCATAACACCCAAGCCAATTGGTCGATGACGCAAATTAGCAGTACGTGCTTCTGGAATAGCATAGTAATTAATATTGATTACATTATCTAATGCACGTATAGCAATACGCACAGTTTTTTGTAATTTATCAATATCTAATTTACCATCTTTAATATGAACTGGCAGATTAATAGAACTTAAATTACAAACTGCAACTTCTTCCCCAGCTTTAGTATTTAAAGTTATTTCTGTACATAAATTAGAGCTATGTACTACTCCAACATGTTGTTGTGGGCTACGAGTATTACAAGGGTCTTTGAAACACATCCAAGGATGGCCAGTTTCAAATAACATGGTAAGCATTTTCCGCCATAATTCCACTGCCGAAACTTGTTTCCAAATTTTAAGTTTGCCTTGTTGAGCCGCTAATTCATACTGTTCATACGCTTTATTAAATTTTTTACCATATAACTCATGTAAATCAGTTACTTCATTAGGAGAAAATAAAAACCATTGACCATTTTCATGTACTCGTTGCATAAATAAATCAGGTATCCAATTCGATATGCTCATGTCATGAGTACGTCTCCGATCATCACCAGTATTCTTGCGAAGTTCTAAAAATTCCTCAATATCAATATGCCAAGTTTCTAAATAAGCACAGCCAGAACCACGTCTCTTACCAGATTGATTACACGCCACTAAAGTATCATTGAAAACTTTTAAAAACGGAACTACTCCTTGCGACTGGCCATTAGTAGTTTTAATACTAGAACCCATGCCACGCACTGGAGTCCAATCATTACCTAAACCACCAGCAAATTTAGATAGCAAGGCGTTATCTTTGATCGCTAAAAAAATACCTTCCAAATCATCAGGAATTGTTGATAAAAAACAACTTGATAGCTGTGGACGCAAAGTTCCAGCATTAAATAAAGTCGGAGTGCTGGTCATAAAGTCAAATGTAGATAACAAATTATAAAATTCTATCGCTCTTTCTTCTCGATTATTCTCATTAATAGATAATCCCATAGCAACCCGCATAAAAAATGTTTGTGGCAATTCAAATCTAATATCATTCCATTTTAGTAAATAACGATCATATAAAGTTTGCATTCCTAAATAGGCAAATTTTAAATCACGTTCGACAACTATTGCTTTACCCAATTTATCTAAATCAAATTTAGCTAATTCTGGATCTAATAATTCGTGTTTAATTCCATATTGTAAGTAGACTTTAAAATAACTAGGATAATAATAAACCATATCCTTAGTAGCCACTAAAGTTGGTCTAAAATTTACAGCATTTAATGCTTCTGAACGTAATTGTTCAAGTAATAATCGAGCTGCTACATAAGTGTAATTTGGTTCTTTTTCAATCAAAGTACGGGCTGTCATTACTAAGACATGGCTAATATCTCGTTTTGAAATTCCATCAAATATATTTTTTAAACTTTCTTCAATAATTAAGCTTGGTTCAACGTCTGTTAAATCAGCACAAGCAACAATTACCTGAGCTCGCAATAATTCTTCACTAAGCGGGTAACTATGACCATCTTCATCTACTATATTTAGGGTGTTTTTTTCATGCTTTTCCGCTCTAATATGAGCATGTTCTTCTCGATAAATTACATAGGCTCTGGCAATTTTACGGTGTCCAGCTCGCATCAAAGCTAATTCAGCTTGATCTTGAACATCCTCAATATGTACAGTGCCTTCTTCGTGTAAGCGTCTAGATATTCCTTTAATAACTTGTTGAGCAAGTAAGATTACAGAATCTTGAATTCTGATGGAATCGGTTGCCGAATCACCTTCAACAGCTAAAAATGCTCTAGTCAAGGCTATGATAATTCGTTGAATATCAAAAGTCTTTAATTGGCCATTACGTCTAATAACATGATATTGATCTAATTTAGCAAAATTCCCATCAGTTATAGCTTTTTCTAATATTGGATTAAGTGAGTTTTCTGGCACGTATTTGGTAAACTTTTCTGGTTTCATTTTATGTGAATTTTTTTATGATTTAATTAATTATTACTATCTATAATACCGGAGAAATGGGAAATTACCAAATAAATATCTATTTGATTTTAAAGATAAAATTCCTAATGAATTGTTAGTGCTGATATATTTTATTTTTTTATCAAATACAATATGTATATAGACTGTATAACAATGATTTCTAATGTTATTATGATATTTAATTTATATATAAATAATATTATTATTGAAATTTACTCTAAAAATAATGCTTTTTTATAGATAATCTGAGTTATATCTAAAATAAAAAATACCTAACTTTGGATTAAAAGCTAAAATTAGTACAAATGGATTAGTAAAAATAGTTAGAATATATCCATGTTCAAACATTATAGAATTCTGGATATATTGGGGATGGATAACAAAAAATAATATCTTTGTACAGGATAATTGTAGTCTGGGTAGAGTGATAACGAAACCCAGCAATTTATCAAGTATTATAAACGTCTTGCTGGGTTTAACTTCATTCTACCAAGCCTACATTTAACTATTGGACTCATTTCCTAATGAGTCATTATTTACGTTCCTTTTATAATCTAATGAGCTTGATCCCAATTATCTCCAATCCCAACTTCAACTAATAATGGAACTCGTAATTCAGCAACTTGAGTCATGGCTTCAATAATAAATTTTTGGGCTATATCTATATCATTTACAGCAATTTCAAACACTAATTCATCATGGACTTGCATCAGCATCTTGACATCTAATTTACTAGCTTGAATTCTTTTATCCATAGCAATCATTGCTAGTTTAATTAAATCTGCCGCAGTACCTTGCATTGGAGCATTAATAGCAGTACGTTCAGCAGCTTGTCGTCGTAGATGATTATTAGATTTAATATTTGGAATATATAAGCGTCGGCCAAAAATAGTTTCTACATATCCCTGTTGTCTAGCTAATTCCTTTGTTTCCTTCATATAATTATCAACTCCAGGATAACGTGCAAAATAAGCATCAATATAAGTTTGAGCTTCCTGTCGTTTAATACCTAATTGTTTAGCTAATCCAAAAGCTTGCATGCCATAAATTAATCCAAAATTGACCGCTTTAGCATTACGACGTTGCTCAGTAGTTATTTTATCAATAGGAGTGTTAAATACTTGCGATGCAGTAGCACGATGAATATCTTCATTGCTAGAAAAGGCTTTAAGTAAGCTATCATCCTCGGATAAATGAGCCATAATCCGTAATTCAATTTGTGAATAGTCGGCTGCTAATAATTTATAACCTGTTGGTGCAATAAAAGCTTGCCGAATCCGTCGTCCTTCAGCATTACGAATTGGAATATTTTGTAAGTTTGGATTGGTCGAAGATAAACGTCCAGTGCTAGTGACAGCCTGTTGATATGAGGTATGTACTCGACCAGTTGCTGGATTAATTTGCTTGGCCAAACTATCAGTGTAGGTTGATTTTAATTTACTTAAACCACGATATTCCAGAATCAATTTAGGCAATGGGTAATTTATAGCAAGTTCTTCTAACACATCTACCGCAGTGGAAGGGTCCTTTTTAGGAGTCTTTTTTAAAATTGGTAATTGTAATTTATCAAATAATATAACTTGCAATTGTTTAGGAGAATTAAGATTAAACTCTTCCCCAGCAATAGCATATACTTGTTGTTCAAGCACTTGTAATCTATCAGTTAATTCAGCACTATGTTTATATAGTATATTTGCATCAACCTGAATTCCATTTCTTTCTATTTTAGTTAAAATCGGAACAAGTGGTAACTCTATATTTTGTAATACATAATTAAGCTTAGAAATTGCTTCTAATTGTGGATATAATTTCTGATGCAATTGCAAAGTAATATCAGCATCTTCAGCAGCATATGGAGCGGCATGTTCTATATCTACTTGATTGAAAATTAATTGTTTTTTACCTTTGCCAGCTACTTCTACAAATTTAATCGTAGTAAGATTAAGATATTTTTCAGCTAATGCGTCCATGTTATGTTGTGAAGTGCTGTCTAAAACATAAGATTCTAACATGGTATCAGAAGCAATTCCTTGTAAATTTATCCCGTGATTGGCTAATACATGAGCATCATATTTAATATTTTGGCCAATTTTTAATTGCTGTGGATCTTCTAATAATGGTCGGAAAGCTTGCAATACTTTATCTAAAGCTAATTGTGGTGGAACTCCTAAATAATCATGAGTTAATGGAATATAAGCCGCTTCTCCAGCTTGGACAGCAAATGATATCCCTACAATTCTAGCCTGTAAATAATCCAAACTAGTAGTCTCAGTGTCAAATGCAAATAATTTAGCTTGCTTTAAGCGTTGCAACCAGAGTTCTAATTGTGATTGGGATAATATAGTTTCATATTTTGGAGCTGGAGTTTTATTAATTGTTTCAACTTTAGGTAGCTCTGCTAACCACTTTTTAAATCCAAATTTACTATATAATTCATGTAATTTGTTTAAATCAGGACAATTTAATTTTAAGTTTAAATTTGTTAAAGTTACATCAGTTTTTATGGTTAATAATTGTTGAGTTAAGGGTAAATTAGGAATAGCTGTTCGTAAATTTTCTCCAACCTTGCCTTTGATATCATTAGCATTATTTACTATATTTTTTAAATTACCATAAGTAGTTAACCATTTTACTGCTGTCTTAGGCCCAACTTTATTAACTCCTGGGACATTATCTGCGGTATCGCCAATTAAAGTAAGATAATCAATAATTAAACCTGGAGGTATACCAAATTTAGCTTCTATTCCCTGAGAATCAAATTTAGTATTTTTCATGGTATCCACGATAGCAATAGAATTATTTACTAATTGAGCAAAATCCTTATCACCAGTGAAGATTAAACTTGATTTACCATCAGCTTCTGCTTGTTTAGCTAAAGTTCCAATTACATCGTCAGCTTCCACTCCTTCGATCTGTAAAACTGTAAATCCCAAAGCCGTAACTATCTCCAATACGAAAGGAATCTGTATCGCTAAATCTGCATCCATAGGAGGACGATTAGCTTTATAATCTGGATACAAATTGCTACGGAAAGTTTTCCCTTTCGCATCAAATACTAAAGCAACATATTCTGGCTGATATTCTTTCAACAAACTTTTGAGCATATTAGTTAAACCAAAAATTGCTCCAGTAGGAAATCCAGCTGAATTTTTAAGATTTGGAGTAGCGTGAAAGGCTCGATGTAAATAGTTAGAACCATCTATTAGGATTAAATTATTATTCATTATTTCGTAGCTCTTAATTTACAGAATTGGGATATAAAATTTAAATACACTGCCAACCCCAAGTTCACTAGTAACAGTTATTTTACCTTCATGTAATTCTACTAATCGTTTAGTTATAGCCAATCCTAAGCCAGTTCCACTTACCATACGTTTAGAACTACCATCAAGCTGTCGGAAGGTTTGAAAAATAATTGGTAAATCTTTTTCTGCCATACCACAACCGGTATCTTGTATAGAAAAACATACCATTTCTCTGTTTTGAGTAGCGTTTATTGTAATCTTTCCTTGCTCAGTAAATTTTATTGCATTGCCAATTAAATTAAATAAAATTTGTTTCAAGCGGATTAAATCAGCAGTAATATTTATTTCAGTAAAATTTATTTCTAATTTTAGATTTTTCTGATGAGCTAACACTTGCATAGATTGTATATCTTTCAATATTAAATTAATAGAAAAATTTTCTGTTACTAATATCATTTTATTGGCTTCAATCTTAGAAATGTCAAGTAAATCATTGATTATATTTAATAAATGTTTACCTGATCCTTCCATATCATGAGCTATTTCTATTATCTCCTCTGCTTCTGGTAAGGTTGATATATCCTTCAATAATGGTAAATTACCTAATATAACCGTTAATGGAGTTCTTAGCTCATGGCTCATAGTATTTAAAAATTCTGATTTTAATCGATTAGATTCCTCAGCCTTTTTTTTCCCATTAATGATTAATTTTTCAGCCCGTTTACGTTCAGTTATATCAGTTACAATTCCAACAAATTTTTTACATTTATCTGACTTCATTTCACTAACAGCTAGTTCCATTGGAAAGGTAGTATTATCTTTTCTTTTTCCAATCACTTCTCTATCGATACCAATTATCTTCGCTTCCCGAGTCCGTATATAATTATTGAGATAACCATCATGTTCACTATGATAAGGTTCTGGCATCAGCATTTTGACATTTTCCCCGATTACTTCTTGTTTAGTATAATGAAACAAATTTTCTGCTGCTGGATTAAAAAATTCTATAATTCCAAATTCGTTAATAGTGATAATACCGTTTATTACTGTATTTACAATAGCTCTGGTTTGTTCCTTATTTTCTTTTAATTCAGAAATTCGTCGTCTAATATTATCAGCCAATAATAAAGTAAATAATAAACCAGTAAATAATAATCCATATGGATACCAATAACGATATACATATTTATCAGTTGGATAAGCTATTAATTTCCAAGTATGTCCAGCAATTTCAAAATGTTTTCTATATTTCAAATTATTATTACTTATGTCTTTACTATTAGATTTACGAAAATAGAGTAATTTTTCATCCATATTTAATTGTTCATAAAGCCAAATATCAGCCATTATATTAGTATTTTTTACATATTTAAGAGCTGTTTCTAAAATATCTTTAATTCGGTACACTCCTAATACAAAGCCTGCGAGATTGGAGCATATTTCGATTTCAGTTTTATATACAGGTATAAAAACTAAAAATCCAAACTGTTTCTTATTTTCTTGAACTAAAGTAATTCTAGGTGTAGCTAATGTTTTTCCAGTTGCACAAGATTTCATGAGAGTTGCTAAACGTTGGCTATCAGAAGCTAAATCAAATCCAAGTGCAGCTTCATTTCCTACATAAGGTTCCATATAAAAAACTGGGAAATATTCTTTTCGTTCCGCAGCAATAACCATCTGTCCTTGTTGTTGACGTTCAGTAATGGAAAAATTTGGAAATCCATCTTTGCGTGCTAATGCTTCATATTCTGCTCTTTGTTCGATAGTTACTCTAGGAATCCATTCTAATGCTTGTATATTTTTATATTTGGCAAATTTAGATTTGGTAAATAATTGAAATTCTTTACGAGTTATAAACTCTGAGGCATCATATAAGCCTTTTACTCCTGATAAAACCTCAATAGACAAATCAAGTTCTCGTTTTAAAGAGGTAAATTGATTATCCATTAAACCATCAAATTTAATTTGGAAATCCTTCCATTCCCAGTTACGTGTAAATACAAAAGCAGAAACTGAAAGCATAACACCAACTATAAGGGTAATTAATGGAGTATTTATTTTCATATAATTGTGTGATTATTTAATTTCAAATTTATAGTTTGGTAGGGTTGGTGAAGCATAACCGACCATTATGGTATACATATAAATTATTGGGTAGTGTTATAGATGTAATGCCAAGATAAATTATATTAAGAAAAACATTTATAATAATGATGAATAAAAGAATCCCTACCCAAATTGTTCCAATATGGTTTACTAATTTTTT
>DAOUSL010000205.1 GCA_030627235.1 Thioploca sp. | reverse complement strand
TGACGGAAGAAAAAATACCCCAGAAAGCAAAACTAAATTTTTATCAAAACGATATAATTTTATTTGAGCCAGAACAATTTATATTTATTGACGAAATGGGTGTAAATACAAATATAACCCGTATGCACGTTCAGAAAAAGGTACACGAGCAAGATGTGAAAACCCTATTAAACCCGTAGCTAGAATTAGCACTGTTGGTGCTTTGGAAATTAATGGACTATTGGCTGAAATGTGTTATCAAGGAACTATGAATGATATTGTATTTAGGACATTTATTGAACATA
Organism: Thioploca sp.; assembly: GCA_030627235.1. Lineage (GTDB taxonomy): Bacteria > Pseudomonadota > Gammaproteobacteria > Beggiatoales > Beggiatoaceae > DRQV01. Next base: position 6,019 of record DAOUSL010000205.1, on the reverse strand, counting down.
TTTTAGTTCCAGTTTTACGTCCTAACAATGTCTTTGGATAATGCTACAGTTCACTACGATGAGGATGCTATAGCCATGATTGAAACTACGGGAGCTGGAGTTATGTATTTACCTTCCTATTCTCCTGAACTTAATCCTATTGAAAATATTTGGTCTAAGGTCAAGAATTATCTTAGAAAAATTCCTATTTTAGATACTGAACAATTGTATACTGCTATTGCCGAGGCTCTTAATACTATTACCCCTTCTGATGCTCGTAATTCTCTTATACATTGTCTTTAATTTTGTATACTACATTATCGGGAATTGCTATACTACAAACGCTTTTCTTTAGGACTACCAAATATTTTATAGAAAGTAAAACAAAACACAGTTTATCATAAAATATTTTTAGATAAATCGCAGGAATATGGAATAAAATTTGCTAGTTAACCTACCCTGGCTTATACTTTAAGCAGAAATTTGCTTAAATCTTATCGACTTTAGTCATTACATGAAACCATCGTTAGGCGGTGGAGTATTCATTTTTAAGTGTTTTTCTCGTTCCCAACATCTGCCAAGCCAAAGAAATCTAAAAGGGTTTACACAAAAAACGAAGATACAACGGCCAAGGATGGACATTGCACTTCGATTCCAAATACAAGCTATCCACTTACTTCCCAGATGTTTTCGGCTGACATTCTGGTACTTTTTCAATTATTAAAACTGTACTAGATTCAACAATTTTTAAACAAGATTCAGCAATATCGGCTGGAATAATATAATATTTACCAGGTTTATTTGGAAATTTCGCACTAAATACCATTCCAACTTCAGCTTTCGGTAATTCCTTACAATATTCAACTTTTTCAAATAGTGCAGTACAAGTTTTAGCTTGGTCTATAAGAATAGTTGTTGAACTATCAGTACCAGTACAAGCATCTTGCCAACCAGTAAATATTGAATTTTCATCTGGAGTTACAGTCAACATTATCTCAGTACCATCAACATAATTACTGGTACAATTGGTTCCACAATCAATTTGATTAGCTATTATTTGCCCATTACCATCGCCAATTTTATTTACCTTCAAAGGAAATTTAGCTTTAAAATTAGCAGTACAAGTTTTAGCTGTGTTCATGGTTACAGTAATTGCCGGATTATTACCACTACAATCTTGTGTCCAACCAATAAATACTGAATTAGAATCTGGAGTTACAATTAATTTCACTTGTTCATTATCAGTATAAACTGCATTGCAATCTGTCCCACAATTAATACCAGGTGTGGCTATCAGACCATTTCCGTTACCAGATTTGGTTACAGTTAAAGGAATCTTAGCTATGAATTTTGCGGTACAATTTTTATTAGCATCCATAACCACAATTATTGAAGGATTACTATTATTTATTTCACTACTGTCACTAGCAGTACTTTCACTAAATCCAAAGAGATTTTTAAATCTACCCATAACAGTCTCATTCACCGGTTTGCTCACTGGCTTCTTAATATTACAATCGCCTTGCCAGTTAGTAAATAAAAAACCTTTGTCTGGAATAGCAGTTAGAGTAACTTTAGAACCATCATTGTAAATTTCGTTGCAATCCGTACCACAATTAATTCCCGGAGTACTGCTATCAATTTTACCGTTACCAATTTTATCCACCTTCAATTGGAAGCGTTTTTCAAAGATAGCAGTACAATTTTTATTTGCGTCTATAGTTATGATAGAATTTTCATCACCAGTACAATCACCTTTCCAACCTGTAAAATTAGAACCTTTATTTGGAGTAGCAATTAAAGTAACTGTAGAACCTTCATTGTAAATTTCGTTGCAATCCGTACCACAATTAATTTCAGGAGTCTTACTCTTAATATTACCATCTCCAGTTTTATTAATTATTAGCTGAAACCTTTTCTTAAATACTGCGGTGCAAGTTTTATTAACATCTATGGTTACGATAACTTTGTTATTACCATTACAATCACCTTGCCAATCAGTAAATACCGAACCTTTGTCTGGAGTAGCTATTAAAGTAACTTTAGAGCCATCGTTGTAAAGTTCATTACAGTCCGTACCACAGTCGATTCCAGAGGTAATGCTATGGATTTTACCATTGCCAACTTTATTGGTTGTTAATGTAAACTGTTTATCAAATACAGCGGTACAGCTCTTATTTGCGTTTATTGTTATGGTAGAATTTTTATTGCCTTTACAATCATCTATCCATCCACTAAAAGTAGAATTTGTGTCTGGAGTAGCAATTAGAGTAACTGTAGAACCATCATTATAAATTTCGTTGCAATCCGTACCACAATTAATTCCCGGAGTACTGCTATCAATTTTACCGTTACCAATTTTATCCACTGTTAGCTGGAAGCGTTTACCAAATATAGCAGTACAGTTCTTATTTGCATCTATAGTTATGATAGAGTTTTCATCTCCTTTACAGTCACCTGTCCAGCCAGTAAATATAGAACCTTTATCTGGAATAGCAGTTAGAGTAACTGTAGAACCATCATTGTAAAGTTCGTTGCAATCCGTACCACAATTAATTCCCGGAGTAGTGCTATCAATTTTACCGTTACCAACTTTATTGACTGTTAATTTAAACTGTTTGTCAAATACAGCAGTACAATTCTTATTTGCGTCTATAGTTATGGTAGAATTTTTATCACCAGTACAATCACCAGTCCAACCAGTAAAATTAGAACCCTTATCTGGAGTGGCAATTAGAGTAATTGTAGAACCGTCATTATAAAATTCATTACAAAACATACCGCAATTAATCCCTGGAGTGGTACTACGAATATTACCATTACCAGTTTTATTAACTATTAGCTGAAACCTTTTCTCAAATACAGCAGTGCAAGTTTTATTAGCATCTATGGTTACGATAACTTTGTTATTACCATTACAATCACCTTGCCAATCAGTAAATACCGAACCTTTGTCTGGAGTAGCGATTAAAGTAACTGTAGAACCATCATTGTAAAGTTCGTTACAGTCCGTACCACAGTCGATTCCAGAAATAGTGCTATGTATTTTACCGTTGCCAATTTTATTGGTTACTAATGTAAACTGTTTGTCAAATACAGCAGTACAATTCTTATTTGCGTCTATAGTTATGGTAGAATTTTTATCGCCAGTACAATCACCTTTCCAACCGGTAAATATAGAACCTTTGTCTGGAGTAACAGTTAGAGTAACTGTAGAACCATCATTGTAAATTTCGTTGCAATCTGTACCACAATTGATTCCCGGAGTACTGCTATCAATTTTACCGTTGCCAGTTTTATCCAATGTCAATTTAAATTGTTTGTCGAATACAGCAGTACAGTTCTTATTTGCGTTTAAAGTTATGATAGAATGTTTATTGCCACTACAATGACCTGTCCAACCAGTAAATGTAGAACCTTTGTCTGGAGTAGCGATTAGAGTAACTATAGAACCATCATTGTAAAGTTCGTTACAGTCCGTACCACAATTAATCCCCAGAGTATTGCTATCAATTTTACCGTTACCAATTTTATCCACTGTTAATTGGAAGCGTTTATCAAATACAGCAGTACAATTCTTATTTGTATCTATAATTATGGTGAAATTTTTATCACCAGTACAACGACCTGTCCAACCAGTAAATTTAGAACCTTTATCTGGAGTAGCAATTAGAGTAACTGTAGAACCATTATTGTAAATTTCGTTGCAATCCTTACCACAATTAATTCCCGGAGTACTGCTATCAATTTTACCGTTGCCAATTTTATCCACTGTCAATTTAAACTGTTTGTCGAATATTGCAATACAGCTTTTATTTGCATCCATTCTCACAATAATATTGTTATCTCCACTACAGTCACCTTGCCAGTTGATAAAAGTAGAACCAGCATCTGGAGTTACGATTAAAGTAATATCAGTTCCATCAGTATAGATTTCCTCACAATCCATATTGCAGTCGATTCCATCTGGAACACTATTAACCTGTCCCTCACCCCTTGTAATAACTTTTAACTTAAAGAGTTGATCAAATATTGCAGTACAATTCTTATTTGCATCTATGGTTATGGTAGTATTTTCATTACCTGCACAATCTCCTTGCCAACCGGTAAATATAGAATTAACATCAGGAGTAGCTATTAGAGTAACTGTTGAACCATCGTTATAAAACTCATTACAATCTACACTACAATTAATTCCAGGAATGGTGCTATGGATTTTACCGTAGCCAGTTTTATTGACTGTTAATTGAAATTGTTTCTCAAATATTGCAGTACAAGTTTTATTTTTATCCATAGTTACGATAATATTATTATCACCATTACAGTCATCTTGCCATTTGACAAAAGTAGAACCAGTATCTGGAGTTACGATTAAAGTAATATCAGTGCCATCAGTATAGCTTTCCTCACAATCTGTATTACAGTCAATTCCATCTGGAATACTATTAACTTGGCCATTGCCTTTTGTAATAACAGTTAATTTAAAATCAGAAGGGCCTCTTGCATCTGTCAACACAATATTATCAAAATACGCATCACCAGCAATTCCACGAGCATACAAGTAATCTTCTAACATCAATACAAAATCTGGAAAATCAGTAGCCGATAAATCAACTTTATAATGATTCCACCGACCATTATCCTTCAGAAATTGATATTGATCTCCTCTATAAATAGAATAGTTATCCTTTGTACCACCCACCCATCTATGGTTTGAAGGGCCAGCTCCTGGATTGGTATTTCTGCTGTAACCAATATAACCACCATTACCTTCTTTACTTTTACGTACTGGTATGCCCAAATAATCAAACTCCAAAATATAAGGTTTGTTTATTGGCAGATTACTAATAATCGTTTTAGTATAAATATCACCTTCAATAACTTTTTTGGTAAATGTAATTACCTTACCATGCCCACTATTTATAGGGTCATCTACAATTTTGGCAGTTGGAACTGTATTATTTTTTCCACTCCATTTACCCATTCCATTTTCAAAATCATCAACAAACAATGTTTCAGCATAAGAAAATGCTCCAAACAAAAATATACTAATAGCTATACATAATTTATACATAAATATCTCCAAATATTCATATTAGTGATAATATCTAACATTTTACTTTCCTGTAATTAATAAAATTAAACAAATACTCATTATGCCATAAATATTAACGGTAGTCCTAAAGAAAGTAGTGGAATATAATAAAAAATAAATGCCCAAAATGTAACTGAGAAAATACAATTGCTTAAAAAAAGAAAGATTTGATTGATAATATTAGAAAAATTACCGTTAGTGGGAATTGCAAGAGTAGTTTATATAAGTGAACATTGTTTACAAAATTATGTCAATAAAACATATTATAATGTAGGTAGGGGTTCTTATATTGGAAATAGAAATGTAAAAGGAGTTCAAAGATTATGGGATTTGTGTCAAGGCGGGAAGGTGAGTATGATGCACCATATCGTTATAAATTTAATGAACTAATTTCATAGTTAATAAGTTCAATATCATAGAGTTTTATTGTTTTACCTATTTTGGCCTTTAGGATTCCATTGAATAGTTGTTCTGGGATTATCTTGTGGTGGAAGCGGATTATAGTGTAATTCTGATTAAGTAATTTTTCTCGTTGTTGTTTTTCTTTCTGATTATAATAACGATGGTTGTCATAGCAGTTGCATTCTAAAATTAATCTTAAATCTTTTACGAAAAAGTCAGCTCGGTATATTAACATTCCTATATTTGCACACCATAAAATTATATTCTGAAAGATATAATCTATAGTTTCGGTAAGTGAATCAAACTTATGACGAAACAGCTTAATATAAGGTTTAAGTGAAGCCCAAGTATATTCAATTGGATTTAATTCTGCTGAATATGATGGTAAACAGCTTACATCCAGCTTGTTCTATTAATAACTCAGTTTCAATTATGAAAAGATGCGTTATCCATTACAATTATTTACCCTAGTTTTAAAACTGGCAACATCTTCTAAATAAACGACTATAGCAAAACCAGTATAAAATGATTATAATAAAAATA
>DAOUSL010000427.1 GCA_030627235.1 Thioploca sp. | reverse complement strand
TACTTCGTTAGTTGCAGGAGTCTCTGGAGAGAAAGAAAAGTGGACAGCGCTTATTTCAGACGACGGAGTGCAGGACATCACTTGTTCTGTGAAGGCCGCCTCTGTGGGAGGCGACTGCACCGGTAGGTTTTACGTTAAAGGCACCTTGGTTGAAGGAGACTTTGCTGCTTGGGTTTTTCTGCCGACTAAAGGGTACACTATGGGAGGGTACCGTACTTCGAGCATGACTTACGTAGAAGGTATTGTTTTTGCTTCAGATACGGTCTTTGCGTCCTCGGCTGCATTGAGCCTAGCCAGGCTTAATGCAGGAGGAGTCAGCTCTTACACTAAAGGATACGCGGTAGGAGGAAAAAACGGGTCTAACCTGTCTACTGTGATAGACGGAATTGTGTTTGCAAACGACTCCTCATTTAACCCCGCTGCGTCCTTAAGCGTAGCTCGCAACCACGCCTCCGCCGTCAGTTCCGTAGACAAAGGCTACGTCATGGGAGGATATATCGGCTCCCCTACGGATACGGTGGAGGGCTTACAGTATTCAGACGAAACCTCTTTTACCATCGCTGCGACCTTAAGTTTAGCTAGGGACGGAGCATCAGGAACCAACTCCGATGTTAAAGGCTACTCGACGGGAGGATGGTCTTTGGCGGACATAGACGGAATTGTATTTGCAGACGAGTCCTCCTTTAACGTCACTGCGGCCTTAAGTACGATTAGAGGGTACGGAGGAGGAACTAATTCCTCTGTCAAAGGATATGCGATGGGTGGGTATAACACCTCTACGATAGACGGAATTGTATTTGCAGACGACACTGTGTATGTCGCAGCTGCGACAGTGGCTGCGGGTAGGTACGATGTAGCTGGGTGCAGCTCTGCGGATAAAGGGTACGTGCTGGGAGGGTATAAGGGCAGCTCCTACGGCACTATTGACGGAATTGTGTTTGCAGACGACACTTCGTTTGCCCCCGCCGTTGCGCTGATACAGCCTCGTTACGCGTTAGTTGGCGTACAAGGCTAGCTTTTAAACTTAAACAACAGGATAATTCAATGGCTCAGTTATTTACGAACAACGCGACAACCACTCTTCTAGCGGACATAACTGACACAGATACAGTTATTACGGTGCCCACAAGTGAAGGTGCCTTGTTTGCTTCCCCTGCTGGTGCTGATTTCCAGTTGGTTACGCTTAGTTACGCCGGCGTTTTCGAGATAGTTACAATGACTTCCCGTACAGCGGACTCGCTTACGGTGGTCAGAGCTCAAGAAGGGACAACCG
>DAOUSL010000014.1 GCA_030627235.1 Thioploca sp. | reverse complement strand
AATCGTAGGGGCAATCCCTTGTGGTTGTCCAAATCGTAGGGGCAATCCCTTGTGGTTGCCCAAATTGTAGGGGCAATCCCTTGTGGTTGCCCAAATTGTAGGGACAATCCCTTGCCCAAAATACAGTAAATATATTAATATTATCAAATTACAATTAATTCAATGAGAATTATGTTGGGCAAACGTTGGAGCAAACATTGGGCAACCACAAGGGATTGCCCCTACGAGATATTGCTATGATTTACTAAAAAAGCTACGCATAGTTCGTAATGGTTCTGTTATTTTCCAAGAATTAGAATTTTCAATAATTTCTAAGCGTTTTTTTAATATATTATACTCAAGCTCACAATTCCATACCATAGATTTTCTTACCCCATTTTCTATAATAATATCAGGAGCTAAACTAGCATTAATACATAAATTTTTTAATGGTTGAGTGACAGCAGACCACTGATATTTCTTAGCAAGTATTTTAGTACCATTTATATAAGTTGTGTAATGTTTAGATTCATACATTGTTTTAATCGCAGAGATCCAACCATCTTCATCTTCTGGTTCTACTACAATACCAGCATTATTAGCAATAATAGCATCAGCCAATACGTCACCATTTGTGGTAATAATTGGTTTGTTAGCCCATAAATAATGTAATATACGAGTGCGAAAAGAAAAATGAGTTTCTAATGTATTAAAATGAGCACTAACTCCAACATCAGCATCAAGCAGATAGTTCGCCAGATCAGCATAAGGTACCCATCCACTTTGAAAGATAACTTGTTTATTATATAAATTTAATTCTTTAGCTAATGCTTCAGCTTGGAGCTGTTTAGGCATTATTGGAATACTTGGATTAGGATGTTGAGTTCCTAAGAAAATTAATTTTATATTTGGATAATCTGGTAATAAACGATTAGTCGCCCTAATTAAAGTTAATGGATCAAACCATTCCCAAATTCCACCGCCCCATAATAAAATAAAACTATCTTTATGATCAAAACCTATCCCAGTACGATGTGGTTTAATGTTTGGTAAGCCAAATGGAACTGTTATTATCCGTTGTTGGATTTTTTGATATGTAAATGAATTAATTCGCCCCAAAGCTAATAAATGTCCTAACCATAAATCACGTTGGCGTTCACTAGCACATAAAAAATAGTCAGCTCGTTTGAGTTGATTATTCATCATGTTAATTTGGTTATCGATATCAATATTATGTTGTTCCAAACCCTCTAAAGGAATTGGATCATATAAATCTGCAACTAGGATTTTATTAGTTTCATATAGCAATGGATAATGATCAAAGATAAAACCTTGAAAAATAATGATATCATGTTGATCTACTAGTTTTTCAATATTTTCATGTTTATGTTGAACTAAACGTACTGGCTCAATTGAACTAGAGACTTCAGATATCGGATTTGGAATTGCCAATGTAACCTGAAAATCATTAACTAGGGATTTAGCAAATTCCCAATAGCGGATAGCCGGACCAGCCATACGTTCAGTGACTACATCTGATGATAAAATAAGAATAGAATTTGGCATATAATGTCAATTTATAATTGTAAAACCTAAATTTTAAATATATAAAATAATGATTTTTAGTATTCTAACCACTATTTTAGTTATTATTAATAAAAAATTAAGGAATAAATATATTAAGTAATTTAAATTAGTGTATCTTGTAATAATACCTTCGCCAATTAGATAGTTGTTTCGGGAATGGAGCGAAGCGGATTTCCCGAAACTCTTACGTTACTTGGGTTTCAGGAAATCGACCTCATTCCCGAAACATTCTGGCATTGGCGAAGGTATTGTTGTAAAAATGATTATTTTAAAGTTAAAATTTATGTTAATGGTATTGTTTAGTTTAATGATGCCAATAACTATGGCTACCGAAACTTGTGAACAAGCCAATGAATTACTCTATCAAGCTTATGATTTATATTCTAAAAAGCATGTTATTTCTAAACAAAAAAGGTTATTGAAAAGAGCTCTACAACTTTGTCCTGATATGCCGGAAATCCATAATTCTTTGGCATTTGTGTTGGAAAATGCAGGAGAATATTCTCAAGCGATTAAACATTATAAACAAGCATTAAAGCAAAAGAATGATCTTTATGAAGCATGGTACGATTTAGGAGAATTATATTACGAACAAAATCAATTTATCCTTAGTTTAGAAGCCCATTTACAAATATGTAAAATAGATTTGGATTCTAAAACAAGAATTACACAGCTATTAACTAAAAAAAATTATGCAATTGTAGATTCTGATCAAATTATATCTCAAGAAAATTTATTGCTTTTATATGATCCAGAAAGTAATTCTAAACTTAATAAAAGTCTTTCAGATTGTGGAATAAATTTAATCGTACAACCAATATTCTCTTTTTATAATTTTAAATTTAAAAATTCTACTTTAAGACGAACAAATAAGAATCAGCTTGATGAAATTGCAGCAACTTTACGCAAACTCTATAATGGTATAATTAAAATTCATTCTCATACAGATACTTTCACTAACGCAGTTAACCGTGATGAACTGAATTTAAAATTATCTCAAAAACGAGCTACAGCAATAGCCAACGCACTTGTAGAACGAGGTATCTCTATAGAACGAATTCAAGCTATTGGTCATGGATATCATAAACCAATTGCATATGGTATATCACCAATAATTAAACAAAAAAATACTAGAATAGAAATTGAGATACAATATTTTGGAAATTGATATATCATAAAGTTATTTTTTAAATGATTAAACATATTCAATTTAGCTATTGAAATATTAAATTTATGATATTATTGTTCAAATTTGAATAATAATATCATAAATTTATCGATTTTTTAATTTTAAATTATAGAATAAATTATGCCAATATACGAATACGAACATTTAGATAAAACATGTTCAATTGGAAAAATATTTGAAATAAAGCAATCTATTAAAGATGAACCGTTGGTAAAATGTCCTAATTGTCAAGAAATAGTGCGTAAACGTATTTCACGTATTGCCATTGGAAAATCTAAGAGTAATGCCGAATTGCGTGATTTAGGTTTTACCAAACTAGTTAAACGTGATGATGGTGTATATGAAAATGTTACTAAGCGTGGTAATGAAAGTCGTTATATGGAAGCTGGTAAACCAGAGACCATACCAGATTTTTCTAAAACAATAACTGATTAATATTAATGGAAAATATCATTACCATAGATGGCCCAAGCGGAGTTGGCAAAGGTACTGTTAGTTTGAAAATAGCTAAGTATTTGGGCTGGCATATACTTGATAGTGGGGCTTTATATAGAATATTAGCATTAGTTGCAAAACGTAATCAAGTATCTATAGATGATGAAACTAAACTAGTAGCATTAGCAACTGAATTAGATGTTAAATTTATCTCATTAGCAGATTTAAGCAAACTCCAAATAATTTATGCTGGACATGATATAGCTACAGAAATACGTGATGAAACTTACGGTAAAATAGCTTCACAAATTGCAGTTAACCCTGAAGTTCGTACAGCTTTATTAGCTAGACAACGAGCATTTTATACTTTGCCAGGCTTAGTAGCAGACGGTAGAGATATGGGAACAGTAGTCTTTCCAAAAGCTAAATATAAATTTTTTTTAACCGCAAGTTGTGAAGAACGAGCATTAAGACGTTATAAACAGTTGATCAATATAGGGATATATGTTAAACTATCTGAACTAGCCGTAGAAATAGCTAATCGTGATCAACGTGATACTACACGTACCACCGCACCTTTAATAGCAGCATCTGATGCTTTTACCATTGATACAACAAAATTATCAATTGAAGAAGTGGTGGAATGTATTGTGAGTAAAATGGTATTTTAAGAAATTTAAATACCTAAACTATAGTGCTTAATATCTATGTATAAGAAATTTTACAAGTTTGTTTTGTGAATTTTTCTTCATAATTTTAAGTAAATATTAACTAACCACAAAATTGTGGCTCAACTTCAGTTTAAATATAATTCAAATAATTTAAATAATTTTTTTGAAATAATTAAAAAACTGATAATTAAAATAGCTGATTATGAGCGAAAGTTTTGCTGAATTGTTTGCAGAAAGTCAATCTGAAAAACATATGAAACCCGGTAGTATAATTACCGGTATAGTAGTGGAAATACGTCAAGATGTAGTAATTATAAATGCTGGTCTTAAGTCTGAAGGCGTTATCCCAATTGAACAATTTTTTAATGAGAATTGTCAGCTTGAAGTAGAAGTTGGTGATGAAGTTGAAGTAGCTTTAGATGCAGTTGAAGATGGGTATGGAGAGACTAAGTTATCTCGTGAAAAAGCTAAACGTGCCGCTGCTTGGAAAGGATTGGAGCAGGCATTTGAGAATAACGACACTATTATCGGTATAATTACTGAAAAAGTAAAAGGTGGATTTACCGTTAATGTAAATGATATTCGTTCTTTTTTACCTGGTTCATTAGTAGATGTACGACCAGTACGTGACACTACTTATCTGGAAGGCAAACCTTTAGACTTTAAAGTAATTAAGCTTGATAAACGTCGTAATAATGTAGTTGTATCACGTCGAGCAGTAGTAGAAAAAGAAAATATTCAAGAACGTGAAGCATTGCTAGAAACAATGCAAGAAGGTGTTGTATTAAAGGGTGTGGTTAAAAATCTTACTGATTATGGTGCATTCGTTGATTTAGGTGGTGTTGATGGTTTATTACATATCACTGACATGGCTTGGAGACGAGTAAGACATCCTAGTGAAGTTGTAAATGTTGGTGACGAGATTGATGTTAAAATCCTCAAGTTTGACCGAGAACGAATTAGAGTTTCTTTAGGTCTTAAACAATTAGGTGAAGATCCTTGGTTTGATATTGCACGTCGCTATCCTGTTGGAACCCGTCTATTTGGTAAAGTAACTAATTTAGCAGATTATGGTTGCTTTGTAGAAATTGAAGAAGGAGTTGAAGGTTTAGTTCATGTTTCTGAAATGGATTGGACTAATAAGAATGTTCATCCTTCTAAAATAGTTCAAGTAGGTGATGAAGTTGAAGTCATGGTTCTTGATATTGATGAAGAACGTCGTCGGATTTCATTAGGTATTAAGCATTGTTATCCTAATCCATGGGAAGAATTTGCTTCTAGCCATAATAAAAATGATAAAGTTGCTGGTCATATTAAATCGATCACTGATTTTGGTATCTTTATCGGATTAGATGGTGGCATAGATGGTTTAGTTCATTTGTCAGATATTTCATGGAATGTTCCTGGTGAAGTAGCAATACGTGATTATAAGAAAGGTGATGAAGTTGAAGCCGTTGTGTTAGCAGTTGATGCAGAACGTGAAAGAATTTCATTGGGTATTAAACAGCTTGATAAAGACCCTTTCTCCAATTTTGTTGCTGAAAATCCTAAAGGTAGTGTAGTTAAAGGAACTGTTACTGAAATTGAAAGTAATCGTGCTGTTATCTTATTAGAAGAAAATGTCGAAGGTACTTTACGGACTCAAGAAATGTCTGATGGCCTTGAAGATGCTCAACATTTTTTGAAAGTAGATGATGAAGTTGAAACTAAGATAATTAGTATAGATCGTCGTAAACGGGCAATAAGCCTATCTGTTAAAGCTTTAATTGCAGAAAAAGAAGCAACTGCTGTTCAAGATTACGCTGATTCTCAGCAATCTAGTGGAGCAACCATAGGTGATATTTTGAAAGAGCAGATAGAAACTCAAGAAAAAGAACCAGTGGAAGAAGAACCGGTGGAAAAAGAACCGGTGGAAAAAGAACCGGTGGAAGAAGAACCGGTGGAAAAAGAACCAGTGGAAAAAGAACCAGTGGAAAAATAATTTCTATTATTGATTATCAGTGAATTATAGATTAGTAATTATACTAGTTTATAATTTTAACTGATAATTAATAATCGATAATTAATTAACTGATAACTGAATAATATGACAAAGTCTGAATTAATTGAAGTAATAGCTAGAAAACAAAGCAATTTATCCCATAAAGATATTGAATTAGCTGTTAAAACAATCCTTGAACAAATGACTCGTACCTTAGAAGAAAGAGAGAGGATAGAAATTCGAGGATTTGGAAGTTTTTCTTTACATCTTCGTTCTGCTAGATTAGGACGTAATCCTAAAACTGGTGAACCAGTAAAATTGCCAGAAAAATACGTTCCTCATTTTAAAGCTGGTAAGGAATTACGAGAACGAGTTAATGTTAGTAGTAAAACTAAAAAAGGAAAGCAACGTTCTAAAAAACGTTAATTATAGAACTAAAATTAATTGAATAGTTTTTAAAAATATTCGATTCAAAACATGAGTTTGCCTAAAGTGGCTTAACATAGATGATTGTTGATTTGTTGTGGCTATTATTGCCAGTGGCGGCAGCCTCTGGGTGGTTTATGGCACAGTTACGGGAACAAAAAACATCAGTAAATTTGTTTCCCGATTATTTCAAAGGTTTAAATTATTTACTCAATGAAGAGCCTGATAAAGCTATTGATATTTTTATCAGATTAATTGAAATTGATAGTGATACCGTTGAAACTCATCTTGCCTTAGGAGTTTTATTTCGTCGTCGAGGTGAAGTGAACAGAGCCATTCGTATTCACCAAAATCTAATTAAAAAAGTTGCTTTGCATCCTCAACAACGTAGTTTAGCTTTGTTTGAGTTAGGTAAAGACTATCGTCATGCAGGTTTATTAGATAGGGCTGAAACTTTATTTCAGGAATTGGTAGAAGCCGATCTCCATAAGTTTTCAGCTTTACATCAGTTGTTGGAGATATATCAACAGGAACATGATTGGACTAATTCAATTAGTACTGCACAACAATTAGCATCTATCTATGAAGAGCCTATTCATGTTGTAATAGCGCAATATTATTGTGAACAAGCTGAGGTATATCTTCGGCAACAACAATATGATGTTGCATTAAAGGTTATACAAAAAGCTTTAAAAACGGATTCTAATTGTGTCCGAGCTAGTTTGTTAAAAGGAAATTTAGCTTTAAATCAGCAAGAATATAAACAAGCCATTTTAGCTTTTAAATGTATTGAGCAGCAGTCCCCTGATTATCTAAGTGAAGTGGTAGAACCTTTACAGACTTGTTATAAGGAAATAGGCCAACAGTCAGAATTTACTGAATATTTATGGCATATATTAGATAATTATGGTGGAATTGCTCCTATGTTGATGTTAGCTAATATCATCAAACAGCAATCAGATGAACAACAAGCTGTAGACTTTATTGTAGAACAGATACATAAGCATCCATCACTACGTGGGCTTGAATATTTACTGGGTTTAGTTTTATCTAAAACGGACTGTATTACTCGTGAGCATTTATTATTGCTTAAGGATTTGACGACTCAGTTATTACAAAATAAACCTGCTTATAAATGTAATCAATGCGGTTTTACTGCCCGAAAATTATATTGGCAATGTCCAAGTTGTAAACAATGGAGTACTTTTAAATCTGTACAAGGTATTAATCCATAATAATTTTTTATAAAATTGTTGCTACTAAAATTAAATATTTTAAATTTGAAACACTTAGAAAAATACCAAAACCTAAATTAGAAGATTTTCTTGATAAATTAAGGTGATTTTGAATTATTAGCAATAAGATGAATATACTTTAAATAAAAAATCCTAAACTACAAGAATCTGGGTTAATTTTTGTTGGTTATAAAAATTAAGAATGGTTGGAAAAAAGGAGTTAGAGCAAATACTTCAAATTTATCAAGAGTACATCCCAAATAGAATTTATTCAATACATGGAACTCATCCAACTATCCCGTCACAAGAATCTTCAGGATGTTATAAAATAAACTATTTATGAACGCAAAAGAATTAAAATTAAATAAGTTTTTAGGACAAAATGATGCTCAATTTGTTATTCCTGTCTATCAAAGAAATTATGATTGGACTTATATGCAATGCAAAAAATTATTTAATGATATTATTGATATAGGAAATAATGAGGATATAAAGGCTCATTTTATTGGTAGCATTGTTTATATACATGACGATGTTTACTCTGCATCTGGAATTACAGAATTAACTATTATTGATGGTCAACAAAGGTTAACCACAGTAACATTGATTTATTTGGTAATTTATAAATTAGCTATTGAATTAAAAGAAGAACGATTGGTTAATCGTATTAATGAAACATATCTGATAAATAAAAATACATCAGAAAATGAAAAATTGAAATTGAGGCCAACAGAGAATAATGATCGTGCTTTGAAACATTTATTAAGAAATTCCTCTGAAGAAGAATATTCCGATTTTTCACGTCTAATTGATAATTTTAATTATCTTAAAAATTTGATTATTGAAGAAAACTACGAATTGATTTTAAAAGGATTGTCTAAAATTATGTTTGTTGAAATATCCCTTGATAGAAAAAATGACGATCCACAAAGAATTTTTGAAAGTTTGAATTCAACTGGATTAGATCTTTCACAAGCTGATCTTATTAGGAATTATATTTTAATGGGGCTTAAACGGAAAAGCCAACAAAGAATTTATGAAAATTATTGGGAAATAATAGAAAAACTTGCTAAAGAAGAAAAAACTGCAGTAAATAGAGTATCTGATTTTTTAAGAGATTATCTTACTTTTTTAGATAAAAAAATACCAACTAGAAATAATGTTTATCAAATATTTAAAGATAAATTTCCTACCAGCACAGTTGAAAAATTAGAAGAGTTCTTATCTCCAATAAAAAGATTTGCTTTATATTATAATAAATTAATCAATCCTGAAAACGAACTTGATAAAGATATAAGGCTTCAAATTAAATATATTAATCATTTAGAAGTAAATGTAGCGTATCCATTTTTGATAAAAGTTTACGATGATTATTCAAGTAAATTAATTAATAAAAGCGTATTTATAAATGTTCTTGAGTTAATCCAATCATTTGTTTGGAGACGTTTTATAATTGGATTGCCAACAGGTTCTCTTAACAAAATTTTTATGAAATTATATGATGATGTGGATAAATATGATTATTTAGCATCTATTGAAAAATCATTGCTGAGAAAAAAAAGTAGTCAAAAATTCCCTTCAGACCAGGAAGTTATAAATTCTTTAAAAGAAAAAGACATATATGGAATTAAACCCAGAAATAGGATTTATTTTTTTGAGCGTTTAGAAAATTTTGAAAATAAAGAATTAGTTCAGATTAATAATCTCACAACAGAACATATATTTCCACAAAATCCTGATCCAAAGTGGAAGGTTGATTTAGGTGAAGATTATAGTTTTATAAAGGAAAATTATCTGAATACTATTGCTAATCTTACACTTTCTGGTAACAATGGAAGCTTGGGTAATAAACCATTTGTACAAAAAAGGGACATGAATTCTGATGGTAAAGAACAAGGTTATAAATATAGTCGCCTTTGGTTAAATCGTTCTTTATCAACTATTGATAAATGGGGGAAAATAGAAATAGAAGAACGTTTTGTATTAATTAAAGAACGTTTCTTGAAAGTTTGGAAGTTTCCATCAGCAGAAATAAATGAGTCTGTCCTAGATGAAGTAAATATATTTGATGCAGATAATCCTACCAATAAAAAACTGGAATATGCAATTTTTTTCGATCAAAAGTTGAATATAAAAAAAGTTACTGAATTATATTCTGAAGTAATGAAAACTCTATTTGATTTACAACCAGAGTCATTTTTTACTACTGAACTACTTACAAAATTAAATTTAACTCAAGATAAAAATAAATTAAGACAAGCTATTGTTTTGAATGAAACTTATTTTATAGAATCTAATTTTGATAATAAAGGAAAATTTGAAAGAATAAAAGCAGCTTTAACTATATTTAATTCTGAAGATGAATTAATTATTAAATTTAAATAACTATGTTATGAGAAAACAAATAACCGTCATTAAATGAACAGCCCAATAATAATAGCTTTAGATTTTCCAAAACCAGAATTAGCCTTAGAACTTATAGAAAAATTAGAACATAAACGTTGTCGAGTTAAAATTGGTAAAGAACTATTTACTCGTAGTGGGCCAGCTTTAGTTGAAAAATTAATTACTAAAGGATTTGAAGTTTTTTTGGATTTAAAATATCATGACATTCCCAATACAGTGGCTAATGCCTGCTCAATTGCGGCCGATTTAGGAGTATGGATGGTTAATGTTCATGCTTTAGGAGGACGTGATATGATGTTAGCAGCTAGAAAAGCTATCGATAAACATACAACAAAACCACTATTAATTGCAGTCAGTATATTAACCAGTTTGGCACAAGATGACTTAACAGCAGTAGGATTACAAGGTACAATAGAAGATAATGTATTGCGTTTAGCAAATTTAGCCAATAATTGTGATTTAGACGGGATGGTTTGCTCACCATTAGAAATTACTTTATTACGCAAACATTTGGACAATAACTTTAAACTAGTTACGCCAGGTATTCGTCCAGTTACAGTAAATGACGATCAGAAAAGAACTATGACTCCAGTTCAAGCATTACAAAATGGAGCAGATTATTTAGTAATTGGTCGCCCAATAACAGCAGCTTCAGACCCATTACAAGCATTATTAGACATAGAAACATCTATTGCGAACTTTAAGAAATCAACTAAGTAAAAGTTTACAATTCACAATTATTTTAGGTATTATTAATGAGATTTAGTGAAAATTGGTTACGTGAATGGGTTAATCCACCTATTTCAACCGATGAATTAATGGCACGTTTGACAATGGCAGGTTTAGAATTTGATAAAATTGAGCCAGTTGCATCTAAATTTAATCTAGTTGTTGTAGGAGAAATCGTTTCCGTCGAACCACATCCAAATGCCAAAAAACTTAGTATTTGCAAAGTAAATGTTGGAGAAGATGAACCAATATTAAACATCATTTGTGGGGCAAGTAATGTTAGTATTGGGATGAAAACCCCAGCCGCTCTGATTAAAGCTAGAATTGGTGATTTAAAAATTGAAAAATCTGAACTACGTGGTATTATTTCCTTTGGTATGTTATGTTCGGGTAAGGAATTAGGATTAGAAGAACATTCAGATGGAATAATGGTATTGCCAAAAGATGCTCCTGCTGGGGTTGATATACGGCAATACATGCAATTAGAAGATTTTAGTATTGAAATTGATTTAACTCCTAATCGTGGTGACTGTTTGAGTATTGAGGGAGTAGCTCGTGAAGTTGGAGCTTTAACTAAATCTAAATTGACATACTTAGACTGTTCTCCAGTGTCTGCTAAAATTAAAGATACCTTACCAATAGACAGTCATGAACTTTGTCCACATTATGTTGGACGAGTTATTAATAATATTAATATTAAGGCTCTAACTCCAATTTGGATGCAAGAACGATTACGGCGTAGTGGAGTTCGTTCTATTAATGCGGTGGTAGATGTTACTAATTATGTATTATTAGAATTAGGTCAGCCAATGCATGCTTTTGATCTTAATCATTTAGTTGGTGGTATAAAAGTAAGAATGGCTCAAGCTGGTGAATCACTCACCTTATTAGACGAACGAACTATTGATTTAAATGAGCAAAGTTTAGTAATTGCAGATCATGAGAAACCTCTAGCACTTGCTGGGATTATGGGTGGACAAGATTCTGGAGTAACTAATAAAACTAACAATATTTTCTTGGAAAGTGCTTTTTTTGCCCCAACTTCAATATCTAATACTGCTAGACGTTATAAATTGCATACAGATTCATCCCATCGATTTGAACGTGGAGTTGATCCACAGTTACAACGTCGGGCTATGGAACGAGTAACATCTCTATTAATAAATATTGTTGGTGGACAACCAGGCCCAATAATTGAAACTATAGATGATACTATAATACCAGTTCCAGTTATTAAATTATATTCTTCTAAAGTTAAAAGATTATTAGGGATTAAAATAAAATCAATAGAAATTCCACGGATTTTAACTAGTTTAGGAATGACGGTAACTCCGTATAGTTCTATTTTATCAGATACTGACTTTAAGTTACCGTTATCAACCGAAAAAATTGAAGAATTAGTATGGGAAGTGTGTCCACCTAGCTATAGATTTGATATTAGTCTTGAAGTTGATTTAATTGAAGAATTGGCTAGAATTTATGGATATGATAATATACCAACTAAACTTCCAAAATCTGATTTAATCTTGTCGTCACAACCAACTTTAGCTTTAGAGCAGTTACAAAGTATATTGGTACAACGTGATTATCAAGAAGCAATAACATATAGTTTTGTTGAGCCTGGATTACAAGCTAAACTTGATCCAAAAGCTAAATTGATGACATTAGCTAATCCACTTGCTAAAGATATGGCAGTAATGCGAACTACTTTATGGGCTGGTCTATTGCCAATCGTACAATATAATCAAAAACGGCAAATGAATAGAGTGCGTCTATTTGAAACTGGACTAAGATTTATTAAATCTGAAGAATTAGAGCAAGAACAAATGTTAGCTGGTGTTGTAAGTGGTATGCGTTGGTCTGAGCAATGGGGACAAACTGAACAAGCAATTGATTTTTTTGATGCTAAATCTGATGTGGAAGCTTTAATTTCTCACACTAATTATCATTTTGTTCCAACAACTCATCCAGCTTTACATCCTGGTCAAACAGCAGCTATTTATTGTAATAATGAAAATATTGGTTTGTTAGGAGCGTTACATCCAAGCTTGATTCAAGAATTAGAACTTCAAGCACCAGTTTACCTCTTTGAATTACGGTTATTGCCACTATATAAAGTATCTTTACCACAATTTAAAGAAATCTCTAAATATCCATCGATACGAAGAGACTTAGCATTAGTTGTATCGCAAGATGTTAATATAAGCCAATTACAAACTTGTATTTGGGAAATGAATTTTGAAACTTTAATTGATTTACAACTTTTTGATGTCTATCAAGGCAAAGGAATACCATTAGACCAGAAAAGTTTGGCAATTGGATTATTATTTCAATCTGACTTACGTAGTCTAACTGATTCAGAAATTGATGATATAGTTAGACAATTAATAAATAAACTTGAACAGACCTTAGGGGCAAAATTAAGAGAATAAATATGGCATTGACTAAAGCTGAATTAATAGATGAACTTTCTAAAGCAGTTGGTTTCAGTAAACGGGAATCTAATGAAATGGTAAACGCATTTTTTGAAGAAATCCGATTAACTTTGGAAAAAGGCCAGAAAGTTAAATTATCTGGATTTGGAAATTTTGAATTACGAGATAAAAAAGAACGACCAGGACGTAATCCTAAGACAGGAGAAGAAATACCTATAACTGCTCGTCGGGTTGTGACATTTAAGTCTGGACAAAAACTTAGATCACGAGTAAGTTCTTATGTTGGAATCGACGAATCTTAGTCCACTACCACTGATCCCGGAAAAGCGTTATTTTACAATTGGCGAAGTTAGTGAGTTATGCACAGTTAAACCACATGTTTTACGATATTGGGAACAAGAATTTTCTCAACTACGTCCAATAAAAAGACGTGGTAATAGGCGTTATTATCAACGTGAAGATGTAGTTCTAGTCCGACAAATTCGTAATTTATTATATGAACGTGGTTTTACAATTGGTGGTGCTAAACAATATTTAGCCGGGACAGCTAATACAGCTTCTCAAAAAGATATGGTTCGTCAATTAAGAAAAGAACTTGAAGAAGTTTTAAATATTTTGAAATCTTGATTTGCTAATAGTATTGTCATACATTTAAATTTTATGGAGTTTTTTTATGAGTGAAACACAAGACGAAGTTATGCCTTCCCCTTTATTATTTACTGACGGAGCTGCTACTAAGGTTCAACAATTAATTGAAGAAGAGAATAATACTGATTTAATGTTGCGAGTATTTGTTCAAGGTGGTGGTTGTTCTGGTTTTCAATATGGTTTTACTTTTGACGAAAGCGTTCAAGAAGATGATACTGTAGTTGAAAATCAAGGTGTTAAACTATTAATTGATCCAATGAGTTATCAGTATTTAGCTGGTGCTGAAATCGACTATGTTGAAGACTTAGAAGGTTCTCAGTTTGTGATTCGTAATCCTAATGCAGCTACAACTTGTGGTTGTGGTTCTTCATTTACAGTTTAGTTTTCGAGTAATTTGATATAAGTTGGGTTAGTAGAATATAGCCCAACTATTTCAATATTATTTATTAAATTTGGATAAGTTAATAATTATTGATATTAGGCGGGGAATTTAGTAGTATCCAACTTAATAAAAGCCACATGATTCTAGGAATATTTGTGACTTAAAGATAAGTTGGCAAAAACTAATTATACATATAAACAGACATCAGATTCGCCAGCAAATTCAAAGAAAGTTGCAGCTCCTCCATATTCAATACCATCAATAAAATCTTTGGTATCAAATTCAAATAAATCTACCGTCATTTGACAGGCGACCATTTTTACTTCAGCTTCTATGCTTAGTTCACGTAACTCTTCAATACTAGCAACACCCTTACTTTTCATTTTTTTCTTCATCATACTAGTCATCATAGCCTGCATACCAGGTATGGTTTGTATGATTACTGGTACTGGCATTGGCATTGGCATTGCTGGATTACCTAAAGAGGTAACTTGCAAATTTAAATCTTTTTTTAATAACTCAAGGCCATAAAAAGTAAAAAATATTTGCGTTTGATATCCTAATGCTGCTGCAGTAGATGCTAAAATAAAAGGCGGGTAGGCCCAATCAAGAGAACCTTTAGTTGCAATTATTGCAAGTTTTTTTTCATCAGACATAAAATGTCCTCATAATTAAGTTGCAGTATATTATTTCTTTTTGAGCAAGAATGTGTATTTACCATCTTCTTCACCGGATTCCATCAATTCATTTCCAGTTTGTTTGGCAAATGCCTCAAAATCTTTAACTGAACCTGGATCAGTTGCAACTATACGCAAAATTTGTCCACTTTCCATACCATTGAGAGTTTTTTTGGCTCGCAAAATAGGTAAAGGGCAGTTAAGACCGCTAGCATCTAGTTCTTGATCAAAATTAGCCATTTATTTCTGTTCCTGTAATTGTTAAACAAAATCTAATAAAGGTAATTTAAGATAGAATTTCTATCAGAAATTAACATTGCTCAGGAATAACATAATATTATAATATAGCGTAAAAGTAAAGAACTTTAGCTTACTTTCTTTAAATTGTTATATATATTGTATAATATATAGATTTGATGTTTTGAGTTTCTAATTCCAGAAGTAACTATGAATTACTAAAATATGAACTTTTTGCCAATTTTTTTAAATATCCGTAATCAGCCTGGATTGGTTGTTGGTGGTGGTACTATAGCAGCTCGTAAAGTTGAATTATTATTACGAGCCCAAGCAATTGTTACTGTAGTAGCACCTCAGTTAACTGAACAATTGGTCGAATGGGCCAATGTTGGACGTATTATTCACCAAGCAAGTAATTTTGAGTTAACTGATTTACATCAATATCGGGTAGTTATAGCTGCTACTGATGATAAAATGGTTAACGAACAAGTATCACAGCTAGCACAAACCCAAGGTATCCCAGTTAATGTTGTAGATCAACCTGAATTATGCACTTTTATTATGCCATCTATCATTGACCGTTCGCCAGTACAAATTGCTGTATCTACTGGTGGAGCATCTCCAGTATTAGCTCGTTTATTACGATCTCGTTTAGAATCAGTAGTTCCAGCAAATTATGGAAGATTGGCGGAATTTGTAGCAAGTTTTCGTGCCAAAGTAAAACAACATCTACCTTTTGATGAGCGCCGTAGATTTTGGGAAAAAGTTTTACAAGGTCCAATTGCAGAATCATTATTAGCTGGCAATAAAGATATAGCAACTAAAGCAATAGAAAAGTTACTAACTAAAACTACTGCTGAACCAGATGGACAAGGTGAAGTTTATTTGGTTGGTGGTGGACCTGGTGACCCAGATTTACTAACTTTTCGAGCTTTACGGCTTATGCAACAGGCTGATGTAGTATTATATGATCGTTTGGTTTCAGAAGGAGTATTAAATTTAGTACGTTTTGAAGCAGAACGAATTTATGTTGGTAAAGCCCCAACTAATCATGTAGTACCTCAATATGAAATTAATAAATTATTAATTAAATTAGCTAAACAGGGCAAACGAGTTTTACGCTTAAAAGGTGGCGATCCATTTTTATTTGGTAGAGGTGGGGAAGAAATTGAAACTTTGATGGATGAAGGAATTCCATTTCAAGTAGTACCAGGGATAACTGCTGCGACTGGTAGTTCAGCATATGCAGGTATTCCTTTAACTCATCGTGATCACGCTCAATCTTGTATGTTTGTTACTGGCCATTTAAAAGATAATACTATGAATTTAAATTGGACAGCATTATCTCAGCCTAATCAAACAGTTGTTATTTATATGGGCTTACGTGGATTACCAATTATCACCAAAGAGTTGATTAAACATGGTATGCCAACTAACAAACCAGCAGCTCTGATACAAAAAGCTACTACCCAAGATCAACGAGTTTTAATTGGGACTATAGAAACTTTACCAGATATTGTGGCTAAGGCTGATATCAAATTATCCAGTATAATTATTATTGGTGATGTGGTAAAATTGCGAGAAAAATTGGATTGGTTTACTGTAAAGTAATAATAACTTTGAAGTATTTTTCCATTTCATTTGGGATATAGTTAAATTACAAATTTCTATATTCAAAATTTTCCTTAATATTTTTTAAAATTAATTAACTAATGTCTGAAAAATTAAAAGTAGTATTATGTTGGCATATGCACCAACCAGCATATTTTGATTCTTGTAGTAATGAGTATAAATTACCATGGACTTATTTGCATGGAATTAAAGATTATGTTGATATGGCAGCCCATTTGGAAGCAGTTCCTAATGCCTGTGCAGTAGTAAATTTTGCTCCAACTTTATTAGAACAGATTGATGATTATGTAAAACAAATTCAAGCATTTTTGCGGGATAAAACTCCAATCCTTGATCCTTTATTAGCAGCATTAAATAGTGACCAAGTTTATACTCCTTTTATAGGGCAAAAATTACATAATACTGATAATGTTGAAACAGTAGACCCAAAACATCAAAGCTTGGCAAATGCTTGTTTAGTATTGATTGAACAGTGTATGCGAGCAAATGAAGAACGGTTAATTAAACGTTTTAAACCTTATCAAGAATTAACTGAACTAGTAATCATAATTAAGCAAAATCCAAAAATTCTGGCTTATTTAGATGAACAATATTTAATTGATTTATTGATGTGGTATCATCTAGCATGGTTAGGAGAAACTGTACATCATACTGATTCTAGAGTAAAAATTTTAATTGAAAAAGGTCGAAAATTTAATAAAGCTGACCGTTTACAACTATTAGAAATTATAGGAGAATTGTTAGGTAGTATAATTCCTCGCTATAGAGTTTTGGCAGAACGTGGTCAAGTAGAACTATCATTTACTCCATATGCTCATCCTATTATGCCATTGATGTTGGACATTAATTCAGCTAAAGAAGCAATGCCAGATATTACTTTGCCTAATGTAGGTAACTATCCTGATGGCAAAGAAAGAGTTGAATGGCATGTTAAGGAAGGATTCAAGGTATTTGAAAAACATTTTGGGTTTATTCCACAAGGTTGCTGGCCTTCTGAAGGTGGTGTTAGTGAAGCTACAATTAGATTGTTAGAACAGTATGGAATCCAATGGATTGCTAGTGGTGGTGGAGTATTACGCAATAGTTTAGATAAATCTGAATTAGAAGATTTGTCGGTACATCAACCATATAGTTTACATGATAGTTCAGTACATTGTTTTTTCCGTGACGATAATTTGTCAGATTTAATTGGTTTTGAATATTCCAACTGGCATGGTGATGATGCAGTAGGTAATTTTATTCATCATTTAGAAGGGATTGCTACTAGCAACAATGAAGCTAAAGTCGTTAGTATTATTTTAGATGGTGAAAATGCTTGGGAATATTTTCCAAATAATGCTTACTATTTCCTTAGTGCTTTATATGAAAAGTTATCCAATAATGATAAATTAGAATTAACAACTTTCAGTAAATGTCTTGAAGTAGAATCTGCTAAACTAAATCATTTAGTAGCTGGAAGCTGGGTTTATGGTACATTTTCTACTTGGATTGGAGACCCAGATAAGAATAAGGGTTGGGAAATGTTGATTGAAGCTAAACATAAGTTCAATGAAATAATATCTACTTTAACTTTAGAACAACAGGAAGCTGCTACACGTCAACTAGCAATTTGCGAAGGTTCTGATTGGTGCTGGTGGTTTGGTGGTGAAAACCCAAGCGAAGCAGTACAGGATTTCGATCATTTATATCGCTTACATTTAACTCGTTTATATCAATTATTAGGTACGACTCCACCAGAATATTTGGCTCATGCTTTTACTCATGGTGGTGGTAATCCTGATGCTGGTGGTGTGATGCGGCGTGGTTAATTCTTAATTATATAATTCTTAATTCTTAATTAAAATCTAAACTCGAAAGCTTTTTTATTTAAGGATTAAGTATTCATAATTAAGAATTATTATAATTTTTATTTAAGAGTAACATTATGAAAAATTTACGAATTAATCTAAATAAACGGTTCCAACTGTGGGGACTAATGTTTTTGATGTTTTTAATGCCAATGGCATATGCTAGTGGTGGTAATTCTAAAATTCCTGAATATTTTTTATGGATTGCAGTCTTATTATTATTGGCTAAAACTTCTAGTTTTATTGAAAAAATTAAACAGCCTGCAGTATTAGGTGAGTTAGTAATGGGAGTTTTATTGGGTAATTTAATTTTAGTAGGTTTTGGTTGGTTTGAACCTATGAAACATGACCCAATCATTCTATTCCTTGCTGAATTAGGCGTAGTGATTCTACTATTTCAAATCGGTCTGGAGTCCTACATCGAAGAGATGAAGAAAGTAGGATTACAAGCTCTTTTGGTGGCATGTGTTGGTGTAATAAGTCCTTTTACCCTTGGTTATGTTGCTGGTATGTGGTTAATGCCAGGTCTTGACCCTAATGCTTACTTATTTTTAGGAGCAACTTTGACTGCTACTTCAGTCGGGATTACTGGTCGAGTATTTAAAGATTTAAATAAATTACAAACCAGAGAGGCTCAAATTGTGTTGGGAGCTGCTGTTATTGATGATGTAATGGGATTGATTATCTTAGCGGTAGTATCAGCAATTGTTGTTACTGGTGCTGTCACAGTTATGCCTACTTTTCAATTAGTAGAGAATTTCCCTTATGTAATACCAGACCCTTCTATCAGTTGGATTACCTTGAAAGCAGTTATTTTTTTAGTTGGAGCTTTGGTCTTGGGTAGCTTATTTTCTCCTTTGGTAAATAGGTTATTTTCTATGATTCATAGTGGTCATGAAATGAAGTTTTCTGTGGCCATAATTTTATGTTTATTATTTGCTTATCTTGCTCATTTAGCCGGTTTAGCTCCAATTGTAGGAGCTTTTGCCGCTGGATTAATGTTAGAACCAGTGCATTTTAAAGTATTTGACAACCCTGAGATTAATAAAAATATGCAAGTTGCAATGGTAAATGCAGATAAAAATACTCGTGACAAGGTAAATAAAGAATTAGAAAAATATAATGATCAACATTTAGATCGTTTAGTAGCTCCATTAGGTGATTTTCTAGTACCATTATTTTTTATTGTAACTGGAATGCAAGTAAATCTAGCAACTTTATCTGATCCTAAGATCGTTGGGATTGCTTTGGTAATCACTGTTATAGCATTTATTGGTAAATTAGCCGCTGGTTTAGTTGCTGGGCCAGGAGTAAATAAGTGGATTATAGGTTGGGGTATGGCTCCACGTGGTGAAGTTGGATTGATTTTTGCGATGATTGGTAAACAACTTGGAGTTATTTCTGATGAATTATTCTCAGTGGTAATCATCATGGTAATTTTGACTACTTTACTAACTCCACCTATCTTGAATTACTTGTTACGGAAACAAGAAGCTCATTAATTCTTAATTCTTAATTCTTAATTCTTAATTCTTAATTATTTAGGAAATTAGGGCAACCATAAAGGATTACCATTACATAAATAATATTTGGGTAATCCATTGTGGTTACCCGATATAATATTTTAATCTCTATACTAATGATTTTATATAAATTATTATTACAAATATCAAATGATGCTAGAATATATGCTACAATAAACTTTTTTTAATTAGGAGCCATAATAAATGACTAATAAAGTTGCACTGGTTACTGGTGGAACAGGTGGGATTGGAACTGAAATTTGCATAGCATTAGCTAATTCAGGCTATAAAGTTGCAGCCTCTTGGTTGCGTGGTGTTGATGACGGTGAAAGTTGGCAAGTGAAACATGCAGAATTTAATTTTGCTATTGCTGAAGGTGATGTATCTAACTTTGATGCTGCTACTAAAATGGTACAAGAGGCTGAAGAAAAACTTGGGCCAATTGATATTTTAGTTAATTGTGCTGGTATCACTAAAGATGGTTTTATGCACAAAATGACATCAGACCAGTGGAGTTCTGTATTACGGGTTAACTTAGATAGTGTGTTTAATGTTACTAAGCAAGTTATTACTGGAATGAGAAACCGTGGTTTTGGACGGATTATTAATCTTTCTTCTGTAAATGGTCAAAAAGGTCAAATTGGTCAAGCTAATTATTCAGCCGCTAAAGCTGGTATGCATGGTTTTACTATGGCACTTGCTCAAGAATCAGCTCGTAAAGGTATTACTGTAAATACAATTTCTCCTGGTTATATCAATACTTCTATGGTTGCTGCCATGAGTGACAAAGTTATAAAACAAATGGTAAGTCAAATTCCGGTTGGACGTTTAGGTAATCCTGATGAAATTGCTAGAGTTGTAATATTCCTAGCTGCTGAAGAGGCTGGTTTTATAACTGGTGCTAATATTGCTATTAATGGTGGTATGCATATGGGTTGAAATAACCCTATTAAATACTTAAGTTTAAATGGTCTTAAAAATATTATTTTAAAATACAACGCAAATATATCCTATTTAAAAATAGATAGAACTAAAATATTAATAATAAACTGAAAAAAATACACATAAAATGTGAATTAACTAGTTTATATATTAAAGATAAATTCTAATATTTGAATCAAAAACTACAGAAGTTGCAACCACTGATTTATCCAAGTATACTAGAAGTAATTGTTCCTGATTCCTGCGTAAATGAGTTAGATAACCTATCTTGTCTAATGAACCAAAGTTTATTCTTTGAACCTTCTTTATGAACTGCTTTTGTTAGCGATTAATATCTTTAGTTGTAATTTTAGTATTTAAACAAATTATGAATTATCATCTTAATATAGGACTGATTCCAATTTTTCAAAATATCTTCAAATAATTATGCAAGATAAAACCACAATTTTAGTTATAGATGATGAAATTATTTCCCGTCGTACTATAGAAGCATTATTAGAATCAGACTACACTTTAGTATTTGCTGAAGATGGCAAACAAGGTTTGGAAAGAGCTTATGCTATGGTTCCAGATTTAGTATTATTAGACGTTATGATGAAAGGTATGAATGGTTTTGAAGTTTGTCGCCGATTACGAGCTGATTTTGTTGATTTGCCAATAGTAATGGTGACTGGTTGGGCTGATCCTGTTGCTAGAACTCGATGTTTAGATTTAGGAGCTTCTGAAATTGTATCTAAGCCTTTTAAACGTGATGATTTATGTAAAGTTATAAATAGACTTCTATAATCCTAATTTAATATTATGCCTGAACAAAGCACTATTTTAATTGTAGATGATGAACTAATTTCCCGTTATACGGTTGAAGTTTTACTATCAACTGAAGGTTATAAGTTAGAATTTGCAAAAAACGGTGAAGAAGGTTTAAAAAAAGCTATAGAATTGTCTCCAGATTTAATGTTATTGGACGTAATGATGCCTGGTATGGATGGTTTTGAAGTTTGCCAACGTTTACGAGCAGACCCTAGATTAGCAGAATTACCAGTGGTAATGGTGACAGCTCTTGATGATCGTGAATCACGTTTACGTGGTATAGAATCTGGGGCTGATGATTTTATGAGTAAGCCTTATGACCGAGCTGAATTAAGAGCTAGAATTCGTACTATAACTAGGCTTAATCGTTATCGACGTTTAGTAGAGACAGAAGAAAAATTGGCTTATCTGGCTAATTATGACACCTTAACTGGACTACCAAATCGAAGTTTATTGTTAGAACGATTGACTCAAGCAATAAATAGTGCTAAACGTACTAAGAAAAATGTGGCTGTATTAGCCATGGATTTAGATAGTTTTCAGATCATAAATGATTCTTTAGGGCATGAAACTGGTGATAACATGCTCAAAAAAATTGGCCAACGATTAACTAAAATTATAGATAAATTAGGAGCAACAGTATCTAGAATTGGTGGTGACGAATTTGTAGTAATGTTTGAGACTAATAATGTTGTTAAAGATGTTAGTGAAATGGCACGGTGTTTATTGGATAATATTAGTAATCAAATAGTACTTGATTCTCATGAAATAGTAGTTACTTCTAGTATGGGAATTAGTATTTATCCAGCAGATGGAACAGACGGAAAAATTTTACTTAAAAATGCTGATACCGCTTTATCAAGAGCTAAAGCAAATGGTAAAAATACTTATCAGTTCTTTACCACTAAAATGAATGAAGTTGCATTAGAAAGATTGATTTTAGAAAATCAACTGCGTAAAGTATTATCCCAAAATGAATTACGAGTTTATTATCAACCTCAAATAGAAACAAATAGTGGTAAAATAATTGGAACGGAAGCTTTAATACGTTGGCAACATCCAGAATTAGGTTTAGTATCACCAACTAAGTTTATTCCAGTTGCTGAGGAAATGGGTTTGATTATTCCAATTGGAGAATGGGTATTACGCACTGCTTGTAAACAAAATAAAATTTGGCAGCAAGCTGGTTTTCCTCCTTTACGAATATCTGTTAATATGTCAAGTCGGCAATTTGAGTCAGATAATTTGTTACAAATGATTAAAAAAGCTTTAATTGATAGTGAACTTGATCCAATTTATTTGGAGTTGGAGCTAACAGAAAGCGTATTAATGGCAGAAGAAACTGATGAGATAAATAATATTATTTCATTGTTAACTGAATTACGTTCAATAGGAATAAAAATTTCCATTGATGATTTTGGTACTGGATATTCTTCTTTAAGTTATTTAAAACGTTTCCCAGTTAATAGCTTGAAAATAGATCGTTCCTTTGTGAAAGATATTCCAACAGACAATGATGATGCAGCTATCACTAAGGCAATTATTGCTTTAGCACATAGTTTACGTTTATATGTTATCGCTGAAGGAGTTGAAACTTTAGAACAACTAGAATTTCTACGAAACCAGCAATGTGAAATTATTCAAGGTTATTATTTTAGTACTCCCCTTTGTACAGAAGATATGACTAAAATGTTAGAAAATGTTGCTGATAAAGCACTTTGTTAATACTATTATTTACAATAGATAATAAATCTATTTATAACTTGGAAAAATTTTATGAAACAATACGTTATAATAATACTACTAGTATTTGTCGGAAATGTTATTGCTCAAGATGAAACACCTAGTAAAGTTACTGATAATAAATCACAGGCTGTTATAAAAAAGCTTGATATTTTAACTACAGGTGAAGACCCTGAAATTAAAGAGTTAAAAAGGCAATATGACTTGCTAAAATTAAAAAATGCGATATTATCGACGAAAAATACAATTCAGTCTGAAGAACATCAGAAAGAGTTAATGCAGTTACATAAAGAAAAAGATAAATTGCAGTTGCAGAATGAGTTTTTGAGTGAAAAAAATCGAGAAAAGTTAGCAGATTTAGTTTCTGAAAAAGAAAAATTGTTGTTAGAAAATGAATTAAAAATCGCTAAACGCCAACAGCTTGTGTCTAATTTAGAATCAGTGAAAAGTAAACTGGAACTTGAAAGCCAAATCCATGAGTATGAAAAAAAGCAAATGTTGATGTCATTAGAAAAAGAACATGAACAACTTGCAATGCATAATTCCATTGTAGAAGAAAAGAATAAGTATGAAGAATTAAGAATCCAATTAGAAACTACTAAACTTAATTTTGAAATGACCAAGTTAGAGTATGAACGTAATAAACGTACTCTCAGAATTGAAGAATTAGGCGAAAAGATTGCAGAAAGAGATCAGAAAGAAATTTGGGAAAGCCAAGTAAATAAATCTGTTAAATATTTAATAGAACCTTTTGTTGATGGTCATTTAGTTATTAGTGATAGAAAAATAGATTTAGATATAGTCATCTTTCCAGGAACTGCTGAATATGTTAATGAACGAATTCATTACTTTAATAATAAGAATACTAAATTCCCAATTTTTTTAGTGATAGATCGTTGTTATGGTGGTTCAGTAATGGAAGGTTCTAAAATTTTAGAAGCAATGCAAAATAGTCAAGCTCCTGTTTATGTGGTGGTAAAGGCATTGTCTGCAAGTATGGCCGCAATAATTACTTCTTTAGCCGAACGTTCTTTTACCTATCCAAATGCGATTATCGTCCATCATCAAATGATGAGTTTTATGTATGGAAATCTTACCGAAATAGAAGAAGAATTAAAAATGGGCAAAGAATGGACAAAACGTGTTATGTCACCAGTGGCAAAGAAAATGGGTATTACGATGGATGAATTTGTAAAAAATATGTATGCAAATAGTTCTTCCGGTGATTGGATTGAATTCGGTGATAATGCTGTTAAACTAAAGTGGGTAGATAATATTGTTAAAGACATAAGAGATGCTTCTTATAATTATAAACCAACTGATGTGGAAGAAGAAGAAGAAATGTTTATTTTTGCTAGAGAAGAAAAAGTAGACTCTACAGGTAATCGTTATGTTAAATTGCCACATTTGACACCTATGGATGTTTATTACTTGTATAATCCATATAAATATTTTCGTTAAAATAGTTCTTGAAATTAATACCGTTATATGGTGGATAAATGTTTTGATCAACCTTATAACGGTAAAAATTAATATTTTATGATTTATAATGTTGCAAAAAACACCTCTAATTTCTTCGCAATATAGTAACATTCCTATAGCTGTATCAATTACTTTATAATTCCTAGGACTATTTAAATGCCAAAAGACGTTTCTGGTTGATTAAAACAATAAGCATTAGTACCACCATGAACAGCTAAAACTGGTTTTCTATAATCAGCATCCATTTTAGCGATTAAATCCCGAATATTATTTAACCTCTTCATTAGCGATATCACGGCTATCAACCACATCTAAAGCTTTATTTACATCACTTTAAATTGATTACGAATAAATTCCAATCGCTCTATTTCATCAAATCGAATTGTCAAAAAATTACGATCACAATTAGTCCAATAATTATCTTCTGGATTTAAATTTAACTACTATTAAAAATTTAAATATTTCCAGAGGGGATAATTTATCCTAATAATTAGTAGTTGTTAAAGTTAATTACTAATTGCTATAGATTATTTAAGCTAAAATATTAATAATATTGAACTTAATTTTTATTAACTAATAATTTTTGTAGTTTAT
The DNA here is from genome assembly GCA_030627235.1 of Thioploca sp. Lineage (GTDB taxonomy): Bacteria > Pseudomonadota > Gammaproteobacteria > Beggiatoales > Beggiatoaceae > DRQV01. Next base: position 12,300 of record DAOUSL010000014.1, on the reverse strand, counting down.
TCCAAACTTTTTCTACTGATAAGTCAGCATAACAAATTAAATTTACCGAACATTTTTTATTAAAACATGGAGAGCAATCGACATTAGCTGATAAATGTTGTTGATTATTACCATAAGTTCCAGTCAAAGCTGGCTGAGTTGCACCATATAAAGTAATTGAAGGTACAGCTAATGCGGCGGCAAGATGAGCTAGGCCAGTATCTACTCCAATTACTGCTTGAGACTGTGCTAGAATAATAGCTAAGTCATATAAATTACTTTTGGGAATTATACTGATGTTTTCATGAACTGAAGCAATCCTTATCGCTCTCTGCTGTTCATTAGAATTTCCCCAAGGCACATATATTTTCACTCCAGTAGCAGTTGCCAACTTTGCTAAATTTAACCAATTATTTTCTGGCCAATGTTTAGTTAACCAAGTAGTTCCATGTAAAAATACTATTTTTGGCTGTTTATTATTGGTTTGTTGCTGAAAATATTTTATAATCCCATAATCAGGTTGGGTATTTGGCAAAGGATAGTTAAGTATATTAGCAAACAACTGTCTAGTTCTGGTAACAGCATGTTGTTGTTTAAGAATATTATAATTTTGTTGATAAGCAATACTAGCTAATGGTTCTCTAGCAGAATAACGGTCTAAACCACAACGCAATCCTATAGCTTGATAAGTAAGAAATGCACTTTTAATTAAGCCTTGAGCATCAATAATTTTATCATATTGCTTAGAGCGTAACACTTGTTTAAACTGATGCCAAGTCCCATTAAAGTAAGTTGTTAAAATTTGTTTACGCCAACGTCTAAATGCGACTGGTACAACCTGTTTAACTGCTGAATGCCAAGTTGGTATTTCTGCAAATGCTTCTTCAACCACCCAATCAATCTGTAAATCTGGATAATGTTGTTGAGCATCAGTTATTGCCGGCAAAGTATGGATTACATCTCCTAAAGAAGAAGTCTTAACTATTAATATTTGCATAGAATATGAAATTTACATTTAAAAATTTGGGTATTTTCGATAAAGAAACAACTGTTGAATTAGGTGATTTGACGATTATTTGTGGAGATAATAATACTGGAAAAACTTACGCAAGTTATGCTATTTTTGGTTTTTTAGATATATGGAACAAAAGTATCTCCTTTGATATTCCAGAAGAAAAATTAACAAAGCTTTACAGTGATGGTTCTATTCAATTGGATTTAAATAATTTTATTCAAACAATAGATGAAACTTTAACGGATTTATCAAAAGATTATATTAAATATTTACCCAAAATTTTTAGTAGTCATGAAGATTTTTTCAAAACAACCAAATTTAAAGCTTTTTATTCATCTAATAATAATTATAAAGATAATTCATTTAAAAGTAGTGTTAAAACGGCCGATAATGAAGATATATTATTATTTGAGAAACAAGAAAATTCAAGTATTTTACACATATCTTTACTAATTGAGGATGAAAATATATCTCCTCCATCCCTTTCTATGACTAAACATTTTATAAACTTAAGCATTGGTAAAGCTTTACTTGGAAGCTATTTTTCTAATCCATTTGCTATTTCTTCAGAAAGAACAGGGATTTCTATTTTCTATAAAGGACTAGATATTAAGAAAAGTATATTTGTTGAACAGTTACAAAACGTAGATCTGATATTTGAAGATACTTTTTATCTTGGTATGTTTGAAGAAGTAACTTCACGTTATGCACGTCCAATTAAAAAAGGGATTGATTTTGTTCGAGATATAGTTGATGTTCATAGTAAAAAGAAAAGTCAATTAATCAAAGAACATCCTGAATTTCTTAAAATGATGCAAGAAATTATTGGAGGGGAATATAAGATAGAAAGTAACCAAATTTTGTTTGTATTTAAAAAAGGTCGTCGTAAAGAAAGAATTCCAGTTTACATGGCTTCATCAGCAGTTAAATCAATGTTAGAACTATATTTTTATATCATTTCTATGGCTAAAAAAGGCGATATTTTGATGATTGATGAACCTGAGTTAAATTTACATCCGGCTAATCAACGTAAATTAGCTAGACTTTTTGCTCGTTTAGTTAAAGTAGGTATCAAAGTTTTTATTACTACCCATAGTGATTATTTAATTAAAGAATTGAATAATTTAATTATGTTGAGTGATGATTTTGAATATAAAGATGAAGTGTTAAAAAAACTTAAATATTCAATAGATGATAATTTACTTCCTTCTCATATTAAAGTTTATATAGCGGAAAATAAAACTTTAACAGAAGCTCCTATTACAAAATATGGTATTGAAGTTAATAGTTTTGATAAAGAAATTGGCGATATTAACTGTGCTTTTACTGAGATAACGCTTGCAAAGGGTATTTAAATGTCCATTGAAGTATTCAGAAAAATCATCAATTTAAAAGATCCAAAAATTAATGTTGAGATTAAGAATAAATATGGTAATGGAGTCGTTATTCTTCATGAAACAGATAGCAGTGCAATACTAAAAAAGTTACAATAGCTGGTTTAGATATTAATTATAGTTTTGCATTTAATATAGATATCCCTAATGATAAAAGTTATGTCTTAAGTTCGTTTTTAAACAATGAAAAAGAATATGGACTACGAAAAGTATGTGATGGTGTAATATTTACTCTTGTTGAAAATGAATTAATTGTATGTTTGTGCGAATTAAAATCTACCGATCCTAAAGGATATGTCAATAAATTTAGAAGTTCAGAAACTTTTATTTTTTATCTTGAAAAAATCGCCAAAGAATTTTTTGATTTCAATAAAAGTATAATTATTAAAAGATTACTCTTTGATATAAAAACAGGCAAAAGTAAAACTCTCACTAAAGGAAATAAAATTTCCCCTATAGAAGTACCTTACTATCTAGATGGTAAACAACAAGTTATTAAAATATATTTTATTCACCATTTAGAAGAACACGAATCCCTTAACATTAGACATTTAACATAAATAATGAAATCCCAACCCACTGAAAAATTACAAAAAGTTTTGGCTAGAGCCGGTTTAGGTTCACGCCGAGAAATGGAAACTTGGATTCAAACTGGTAGAATTAAAGTTAATCAACAAGTTGCTACACTTGGCGACCGAGTTGGTACCAATGATGAAATTAAAGTTGACGGACGTAAATTAGCTAAAGCGACATTTACTGGACAAACCCAACAGATTATATGTTACCACAAACCTAGTGGTGAAATTTGTACTCGCAATGACCCAGAAGGACGTAATACAATATTTAAGAGTTTACCACCATTAACAAATGGTCGTTGGATTAATATTGGCCGTTTAGATTTTAATACATCAGGATTAATTTTATTAACTAATGATGGTGATTTAGCAAATCGTTTAATGCACCCATCTTCTGGTATGGAACGAGAATATGCAGTTCGGGTTCTTGGTGAAGTAAATAATGAGATGCTCCAACGTTTAAGAAATGGAGTTGAACTTGAAGATGGAAAAGCTTGTTTCACCGATATTCAGATTGCTGGTGGTAAAGGAGCTAATCATTGGTATAATGTAATACTAACTGAAGGTCGTAAGCATGAAGTGCGACGTTTATGGGAATCTCAGGGTATAAAGGTTAGTCGATTGATTAGAATTCGTTTTGGACCAATTGTTTTACCTAAAAGTTTACGAGCAGGTCAACATATTAAGCTTGATAATTCTAGCCAACAGAAATTATTACGAGCCATTGTTATCAAATAAGCATCTTTTTAGAATTAGAAATTGCCAATAATTATGGAATTATTATCAATTACCTGTTAGCAATTCACTATTATTTATATGGATAGAAATTATGTCTCACAAGCCTAATGATACAAAATCTCATAGAGTTGTTTCAGCCTCAAATGGACAACCTGATATGGGAAGTCTTGATACTAAATTGCGTGCTGCTGAATCTAGCTTAAAAAAATCAGAAACTACTACTACAACTACTCCTCAAAATTTGGCTGAAAGTGCTATAGCTGCTGGTGGTAGTATGCATGATGTCCGTGAATTATTGTTTGGTGGGCAGATGCGTGATTATGACAAACGCTTTAAACGTCTTGAGGAACGTTTTAATCAAGAAAACATGCACTTTAGAGAAGATATGTTTCAACGTCTAAAAACGCTAGAGGAACGAGTTGAAGGTGAATTAGATGTTTTAGATGATAAAGTTAAAATAGATCGTCAAGAACGTCAGACTGGATTAACTGATTTAGAACATGGATTAAAAACTTTAAAGAATGAACTCACTAATAAAATTACCCAATTAGATGAGCAATGTAGTAAAGAAATAAAAAGTTTACGCCAACAAATGCATACTAAAATTCAAGAAATATCCATGCAAACTAGACAACAAAATGAAACTATGGTTAGTTTGTTAAATAAAGAAGTAGCTCAATTATATGAAGAGAAAGTAGATAAATCAGAATTGGCAACATTTTTTACAGATTTAGGTACTCGCATGTCAACAGGTTCTCCAGAAAAACCTGAAATTGACTAATATTTTTTGGATGGGTTATAAGATAATAATTTACTGGAAAACTTTTAATTAAATACTACTATCATTATTTCCAGCTATAATTTATATATAATTAATGCTGGGTTCTCAACCCAGCTGATTTAATCACTTAAAAAAAATTAGATGGATTCAGATTCAGGAAAATTAACACCTCCAATAGGAATTAAATTTACCTTACAAACTTTATCACTAAATGTACCTGATACAGTAAAATTACCGGAAATGCCTAACCTCAAAGCTGGTTTTAGTGTTGGCGGAAAGGGAATTAGTGTAGAAAATGATATGCAAGTTTCACTTACCCAAACTGCGGAAAAAGAAAATATTCAAATTACTGTTAGTCAAAATGAAAACGGTATTTTAAATTCAACTGTTGAAATTAATGGTAAAACTACTGAACATAGTTTTTTTATGGATACAGACTATTCAGTTCAAGTTGACATGAATAATAATTCTAGTGGTTTATCAATTGATTCTGGAGGATTTTACAAGATAACTACCTTGGATGGACAGCAATATAAAGTTATTCCTGCATCTAAAGACCTAGTAGATTTGGCAGAAATAATAGATGGTGAAATATCTTTGGGTGAAAAAGGAGATGTGTTGTTGAAATATCCTAACGAAAATTCCAGTAATTCCATATATGAGGTGGTAATTTTCGACCCATTAGTTATTCCAGATACTAATAATTCTATAAAAGAATCTACCAATAGAACAGTAACTTATTCAGATGGTAGTTCACAAATTATTCGACCAACTCTATTATATACAGATATTTTTATAGAAGAGTTATTAAAGTTTGATGGAGTTGAAAAAGTAATTTATAATGCTGATGGCACTTTTGCAGTGAAATATTATGATGATAAATATGTTATAACTCCTAGTTTTGAAATACAAAATGAAACTGTCACAAAAGAGATTGAACCAAGTATTATTAGTAATGGTGATGGTAAAATACCGAATTGCAATTACAAATGATGATACTCAAACAACTCGTAGCAGTGAATCTTATGAAGTTTTAGAATTTGATTCCTCAATATAATCATCTGACTCTGATCAATGTGTTGAAATATCTGAAGGAGAATATTACTGTGATGATTCAGACCTGGAGTAACATCCTTCCAAAATAACATTAGTTTCTGATATCACGTATACTTCTTACAATGAATCAGAACTAATCTAAAAAATGAGACAAATATGCGTAACTGGCTATTATTACTTTTATGGATAATTTCTTTTTCTTGTACAGCAATAGAACTACCGGAAATAGGTATTTCTGCTGATGTGATCATGTCGCCAGCAGATGAGGAAAAACTTGGTAAGGCGTTTATTCGTCAGTTGCGCAAACATGTGGAAGTTATTGATGATATTCAAATAAATGATTATCTCAATGTATTGGGAAATAAACTAGTTTCATATAGTGAAAATCCAAAACAAAGCTTTCATTTTTTTGTTATTAAAGATGATTCCATTAATGCTTTTGCAGTGCCTGGTGGTTTTATTGGAGTTCATAGTGGGTTAATTATGACAACTCATAGTGAAGGTGAATTAGCTTCTGTATTAGCTCATGAAATTGCCCATGTTACTCAACGTCATATTGCCCGTACTATTGAAGCTTCTCAACGTCTTACTGTTCCCAAAATTGCTGCTATTATAGCCGCTGCTGTAGTTACTGGGATAGCTCCACAAGTTGGACAAGCTGCTTTTGCTGCAATTATGGCTGGCAATATTCAAATGCAAATTAATTTTACTCGAATTCATGAAAAAGAGGCAGATCGAATTGGAATTCAAACTTTAGCTAATTCGGGTTTTTCACCTGTTAATATGCCAAACTTTTTTGAACGGATGCAAGCAGCAAATCGTCATTCCACAACTAACTTACCAGATTTATTACTCACTCATCCGGTTACCACTGATCGTATAGCTGAAGCTAATGATCGAGCTGCCAAATATTCAACTAAGCTAAAACCAGAAAATCCACTGTATAATCTAATGAAAGCCAAATTATTAGTATCAACCACTGATAATAAAGTTAAGTTATTAAAAATGTTACAGACAATGTTGGAGACTGATAATTATCGGGATGAACGTGCTATCCGTTATGCGTTAGCTTTAACTTTGTTAATCAATATGCGTACTGATGGAGTGCAAACTCAAATTGACTGGTTATTAAAAAATGATAGTGATAGAGTTATGTTTCGTATCTTAAAAGCAAAATTAGCTTTATCCAAAAAAAATGACACTCAAGCTATACGAGAATATGAACAGGCTTTACAAATTTATCCACATGATAAAATGTTAGGGTTAGATTATGCTGAAAAACTATTGCAAAATAAAATGGCTGTCAAAGCAAAAAATGTATTATTAGATATATCTTTACCTACTAATCCATATTATTATTTTCTATTAGCTAAAGCTTATAAAGCAAATGGAACAGAAGCAGAAGCATATTTTGCCTTAGCTGAGAATTATTATTTAAAAGGTCAAACAGCTATTGCCATTGAACATTTAAAAAAAGCTTTACAAAAGGTAAAAAATGATTTTTATTTGGCTACTAGAATAGATGCTAGATACAAGGAGTTACAAACTGAATTATTAGAAGAACAAGTGAAAAATTAATATTTAATAACTTATATTTTTAGGACTGTAAATATCTGATATGCAAATAAAAATACCGGAATTATCACTGGTTTTATTGATTGGAGTATCAAGCAGTGGTAAATCAACTTTTGCTAAAAAACATTTTAAAAAAACAGAAGTATTATCATCAGATTATTGTCGAGCTATGATTGCTGATGACGAAACTGATCAATCTGTTACCAAAGAAGCATTTGTAATTTTACATTCCATTGTAGCTAAACGACTTGCAATTGGTAAGCTAACTATTATTGATGCTACTAATATCCAAGCTAAGGCACGCAGTTCACTATTATATCTAGCCAGAAAATACCATATTGCTCCAGTAGCAATTGCATTTGATTTACCAAATGAGTTATGCCAAGAAAGAAGCCAACAACGTTCTAACCGTAATCTTGATTCTACGATTATTAATCAACAATATGATAATTTTAAACGTTCGTTGCGTAATATGAAACATGAAGGTTTCAAGCAAATTACAGTATTAAATTCTGCTGCTGAGGTCGATAATAGTGAAATTAAATTAATACCTTTAGCTTGTAATATGCAACACGAAACTGGACCTTTTGATATTATTGGAGATATACATGGTTGTTTTGACGAACTAGTTGTTTTATTAGAACAATTAGGTTATCAAATCCAATTTTCTGCTTCTAAATATACAGTAATTCACCCACAAGGTCGGAAAGTAATATTTTTAGGAGATTTAGTTGATCGAGGACCAAAAATTCCCCAAGTTTTGCAATTAGTTATGGACATGGTTATTACAGGTAATGCTTTTTGTATAAAAGGCAATCATGATGTAAAATTATTGCGTAAATTGAAAGGTCATAATGTTAAATTGGTACATGGATTAGAAGAATCAATAAATCAGCTAGAAAATACTTCTGAAAATTTCCATAAACAGGTAATTAAATTCATAAATAATTTAGCAGAACATTATCTATTTGATGCTGGCAAATTAGTGGTGGCTCATGCTGGTTTAACTGAAGAATTACAAGGGCGGGAAACTGGAAAAGTTTATGAGTTCGCTCTGTATGGTAAAGTTATTGGTAGAGAAGAATCTGGTTTTCCAATCCGTTATAATTGGGCTAATGATTATAATGGTTCAGCAACAGTAGTTTATGGGCATACTCCAGTTGCTGATAGCAAATGGGTTAATAACACTATTTGTATTGATACTGGCTGTGTTTTTGGAGGAAAATTAACCGCATTACGTTATCCAGAAAAAGAACTAGTTTCAATAACCGCTAAACATATTTACTATAATTCTATTAAACCTTTGCTCCACTAGCCTGATAAACATATATTTTCTTCATATAAACTCGTAAAATGTATAAACGAAGTAATTGTAGGGTCGGTGCAGCAAAGCGTAACCGACCATTACGATATATAAACAAACACATAAATTATTGATTCATATTCGGTCGGTTTCATTTCATTGCACCGACCCTACCCGGCTGTATATAAATTTTTAGGAGCAGGTGATTGGGAAGTAACAGAGTATCTACCTTAACTCTAATTTAAATATAACTAACTGAAAACGCAAAAAAACGATTTAATCAGTTGACATATATCAATTAATATATAAGATATGTAGTGTATATTGCAATGTTGTTTTTAATTTTTTAACTAACTTTTTAAGGATATAAAATGTTAACTACATTATTAATTAAGTTACCTATAATTGGCACTAAAATTGATGGGGGGGGGTAAGTCATCTCAACTTATTTATAATAATAGAAAAAGTGTATCTAAAAAACGCATTGAACAGTATTGGAGACGGTGGCTTTTATGTGGGCTAGTATCCTGTGGTACCATGACCCCGGGACTTGGCTTCGCTGCCTGTCTGGCCCCTGGGGTTGGAGTTACGAGTTTCTCTTGGTGCGATTATAACTGGAACAATTCATGCGCTTCAAATGTGGCGGTCGCTTATCTCGTGGACGGTACTCCCGCCGACTACCAGGCGGACGTGCCTCTTTCCTGCGACACTGCTTTACAATTCAATTCGTTTCTTTGTGTTGGCAATTCCTGCACCTAGACCAACGATACTGCCTCCATCGGGACAGGAACCCACTATTTTAGTAACGAACTCGACGGGGAGTTCTATTCTTGTGATTTCACCGTGGGGACGGGGTTCAGTAATCATCAAGTCCACACCTCGCTTCCGGTAGCCGCTCCTATTCTACAGTCATGGGTATCCCTCGGTTCCGTATTCTTCTCCTTAATCGTGACCGGATGGATGATGCGGCGGCGATATTCGACAAATTGGTTGAACTCGTAAGCCGCATAATACTTGATTAGAAAATTCGAAATCCGTTGGGTGTATGAGCGAAAGCGTCATACACCACATATACATAATCAACTAACTCCCGCTTTCTGGTTAATTCTAATTTGGGTATGACGCTTCGCTTATACACCCTACGATTTTGCTGATAACAAAGTTATGTAGATACTCTGTTACTTGTCAAGCTAAATAGTTAAAAATATTAAATAATAATTTGTAATTATTCCCTCCTCCAAAAATTAAGAAAAATAGATTTTCCAATCGCATGAGTTAAAACCTGTAAATGTACCCACATACCACCAGATTTGCCCGTTTATATTAACCTTTAAATTAATATGATAATTATCTTTATTTTTATACTATATATAATATAAAAAAATAGTATTTTAACCTATAATTCCATATTATAAATGAAGACAAATCAATTGATGAATGTAGCATTATTAAATGGTACATTAGATATTTATCATAAAACAGCCGTTGGTTCATTAACTGACTTGTTTAGTTTGGGTAATGTTCAAAGAGTATTAGATGGAAAAAAGGTAATAAATCAAACTCTTTTCTTACAATCAAAAGCTACTCAAGGATTTATCCGAATCATTGCAAAAGAATTGAATATTAATCCTGATGAAATTGTCTTTTCCAAAGGACGAGGTAAAGCATCAAAAACATATGCACAATTACATTTTCTTATTTATGCGGCCGAAAAATTATCACCAACATTTCATTTTCATGTAATTGATATTTTTTTAAATAAACATTTACTTCAGCTACGTGATATGATGGAGGGAATATTTTTAAAGCATTAAACCTAGCTATTGACCAATGCTTGCCTGATCGAAAAGGCAAAAATAATATTGGATGTTATATTCAGATGGCAACAATTTTAAGAGCAAAGATATTTCCAGAAATTAAGGAATTTGACCCAAAAATTAATATTTGGAATACAGACCTCGCTACACACGATAAGCAATATTTAAGAGAAGATTATGAAGATAAACTTGTATCATTTCTTAAAGCTGGATTGATTAAAGATTGGGAATATTTAAAGAAAATTATAGAAAATTTATAACTATTTAACACCTTTCTTGAGCATCTGATAGGTTTGTCTCCAAGATAAACTAATGAAATTTACATTAACTTAAACGCTATGACCAAATTCCTCACCATTTTTTGTATTTTATCCTTATTCGGCCTTGCCACACTTGAATGGTCTGCCCTTCTTCCGGCAATCAACCTCTTCTGCTTATTACTAGCCAAAATATCAGGCTTCTTTATCCACCTCTTTGACGACAACATGATACTCATTGACCGAGTTATGAGACATGGAACTCACGGCTTTGCCCTAGAAGTAGCTGATGACTGTTCCGCTCTTTCAGCCTCATGGCTATTACTCGCCGCCATCGTTGTATTTGACAGCGGTTGGAAACAAAAACTCTGGGGAATTGGTCTTGGTTTACTTGCTTTCCAAGCTATAAATATCTTCCGCTTAATTACTTTGTTTTATATTGGCGACTGGATGCCAGAATATTTCGATCTAGCTCATAAACAAGTTTGGATAGTCCTGATAAATATTAGCATGATAGTTATATTTGGAAGCTGGTTATATTACGTCATTACTCATCCAGTTAAAATTAATGAAACAGCTTAATCCCTTAATAAAATTTACCCTCCATTTTTTGCTATGGCTAATTCCAGCCTTTATACTCTGGTGGTTCTCCGTCAACTCAGTAATTTTACCCGGATTGCGTATCGTTGTTGGGGAAATGGCAAGTTTATGGTTTCATCAAGAACAAGTCGAATTGCACGAATCAAAAGGTGATAGATGGTTTGTTCGCACCAATTTATTAACCAAACAACAACCCAAAGATACAAGTCAACATAGACGTTGGACAGTTTCCGTTAGTCCATTGTTAATTTATACCGTTGGTTTTCCAGTTCTTTGGGCTTGGTTTTTAGCCACTCCTAAACGACGAATTTTTAATCAAATTGTTGGAAACTCTATAATTTTTCTACTAACCACAATAGTTTTATGGCTGTTGGTATTTCATTCAATCGCAACTATAACCGCAAGTGGCGGAGCAGAATTTATCTACCACTATGGTTATTTATACCCTGCCCCAATTTATTCCAAATGGATGCTTAATCTATTCAGCCATGTACAACTATTATTAGCATATTTTGCTTGTGGGTTAGCAGTTCCAATAATTTGGTACGCTTTCAATCGTGATTTTGTCAAGAAGCTAATGCCACAAACTGATTCAATTCGATGAGTTGCAAGATGTTTGACAATATTCTGAGGTGGATGGCTTTGAAACTGCTGCCTTAATCCGAGCTAGAAAGAAAACCAAATATACTCCAATTGTATTTTTGACCGCAGCTTATAAATCAGAAGAATTTCGGCAACAAGGTTTCGCCAATGGTGCAGCAGATTATTTAACTAAACCAATTGATACAATTCAATTAATCAATAGGATTCGTTCCTATTTACGTTTTATTGAACAAGAAAAGCAGGATAATCAAGAATTAGAACTTAAAGTTCAAAAACATACTGCCGAACTAGAACAAGCAAACCAGAAAATTATTGATTTAAATAAATAGTTAGCAGTAGAAAATAAACGAATGAGTGCAGAATTAGATATAGTAAAAGAATTGCAACAAATGATTCTGCCTAAAAGACAAGAGCTTGACCAAATTGCTGAATTAGATATTGCTTGTTTTATGGAAGCTGTGGATGAAGTATAGCAATTCCCGAATAGTAGTGACCCAAAATTAAAGATAATGTATAAAGTAATTACGAGCATCAGAAGAAGTGATAATATTAAGAGAATCAGCAATAGCCAGATATAAATGTTCCTTATCAAAAATAGGAATTTTTT
>DAOUSL010000266.1 GCA_030627235.1 Thioploca sp. | reverse complement strand
TAAGAATATTAAATTTACCTATTCATAATACCATAATAATTAAATATGTCGAACAAATTTGAGACACAATATAATTGCTTAATGAAAAATTGACCTAATTAAAAAAACGGGAGGCTAATTTATAACTTATTATTATAGTTGTAAAAGAATTCATCTATAATTTTGATCTTCATATTTTCGAATATTCCTTGATGAATTTTAGTAAGTTTTTTAAGATGAGAAAATACTCCACCATCAATATTATTTGTTGTATTTGCTATTGATAAATTCTTATGATTTTTGTATGTAAATAGATATGGTAAGTTTGTTCTTAAACTTCTATATGCAGATACTAATCTTTTGTGAGTAAAAGTAATTTCACCAGTATTCCAGTTAACTGATTCTTCATTTAAAAAAAATTTATATTTTAGATACCAAATATCTAAGGCTTTAGTAAATCTAACTGCATTACTATATTTTAATCTAGTGCAAATTCTTTTTAACTCAATAGAAGCTTCAAGCTTAGGAAATCTTGTAATATATCTCTTTATAATCATCTTTTGGTGGAATTGGTGTAAGGACGCACTCCATTTGGCCACCTGACGCATTTGAACTTGGCCACCGCACGCATCAGCATTTGGCCAGCTGACGCATTCCAAAGTGAGCCACTAAAATGATGGTGATGCGCCTATAAGGTTTAGTTAAGTTAAATAGTATTCTTTAAATATAATACACCTAAAAAGAGGTGTAAAATGAGGAGAATATTAATGAGTAAAATTAAAGAGGTGTTGAGATTAAAATATCTTAATGAATTATCAAATAGACAAATAGAATCTATTTCTGGTATATCTAGGAATAGTGTTGCAAACTATATGAAACTATTTGAGAATTTAGGAGCTTCAATATCTGAAGTATTGGATCTTAATAATGATGATTTAGAAAATCTATTTCATCCAAACAAGAAACAATCAATTGCAAAAAAATATGACTTTGGACCTAACTGGAGCGAGATACAGCAAGAGCTTACTCAAAAAGGGATGACTAGAAAGTTATTGTATGAAGAACTAAAAGAATCTAATCCAAATATTTATAGTTATAGCCAGTTTAATCGTTATTATAAAAAATATGTAAAACTAGTAAATCCATCTATGAGACAGATACATTATGGTGGAGATAAACTATTTATAGATTATAGTGGACTAACTATGCCAATAGTAGATGAAGTGACAAATACAATATCTAAAGCACAAATATTTGTAACTGTATTAGGAGCTTCTGGATATACATTTGTCCACGCTACTTCTTCACAATCTACAAAAGATTTTATATTATCACATGTAAAAGCATTTCAGTTTTATGAAGGTATGCCAAATATATTACTTCCAGATAATCTAAAAGCAGCAGTAATTAGTAACAAAAAAGGAGTTGTTAGATTAAATGATAGCTACGCTGATATGGGAAGACATTATGGTGTTGCAATAGAACCTGCAAGACCATATAAACCTCAAGACAAATCAAAAGTAGAACTTGGTGTCAAAGCAATACAGCGATGGATACTAATGAAGCTTCGTAATCATACATTTTTTAATGTTGATGAGTTAAATGAACAAATTAATTTATTAATAGATGGATATAACAATAAAGTGATCAGAAGACTAGGTAAAAGCAGAACTGAACTATTTGAAACACTAGATAAACCACATCTTCATCCACTTGTAGCAAATAGCTATATTTATAAAGAATTTAAAAAAGCTACTGTTGGTGTAGATTATCATATAGAACTAGATGGTAGCGGATACTCTGTACCATATAAATATTTAGGTATAAAAGTAGATGTAACCTACAGCAGTAATGATGTAGTAATATCTATAGATGGTGAAATAATAGCAACACATAAAAAGTTATCACAAAAGTATAATGACTCCACAATCAAAAAACATATGCCACCATCTCATCAGTATCAATATGAGAAATGGAATCCAAGAAGAATATTAAACTGGGCTAGTACGATAGGTATATATACAGTTGCACTTATGGAAAAGATTATGGATAGTAAAACTCATGAAGTAAGAGGATATAGGTCTTGTATGGCTATTCTCAATTTCTCCAAACAATATGATAAGACTGAATTTGAGATGGTATCAAAAGTAGCAGTTGAATTAAATATTTATAGTGTTGGCTCAATAGAATCTATGCTGAAAACAAAAAGTTATTTACAACATTGCATTAGTAATGAACCTACAAATAACAACTATAATAATGGTCATGAGAATATAAGAGGTAGTGAATACTACTCACAAATAAATTAGCATAAAAGGATATTATATTATGGTAACACTAGAAACAATCACACAGCAAGCAACATCTTTAAATCTATCAGGATTTAAAGAGACATTAACATTACAAAGTCAAAATGCAAAATATTCTTCACAATCATTTGAAGAAAGGTTATTTCATCTATTTGAAGCAGAGATAAACCAAAGACAAGACAAGAGGATAAAAAGATTTCTAAATGCTGCAAAACTAAAAGATAAATTAGCATCACTAGATCAAATAAAATATCTCCCTAAAAGAAAGATAGATAAATCAGTTGTATCCTCATTGTCCTCTTGTGACTATATAAACAATAACCAAAATGTATTAATTACAGGAGCTACAGGAACAGGGAAAAGTTTTTTAGCACAAAGTCTAGCAAGGCAAGCTATATCTTTAGGATACCCAGCTAAATACTATAGAATTGCCACACTACTTGAAGAGATTAAAACTTCAAGATTAGATGGTAGCTATACTAAAACTTTAGCAAAAATATCAAAGTTTAAACTTTTAATATTAGATGACTTTGGAGTTAATCCATTAACATCTGATGAGATAAATAATATATTTGAAATTATTGAAGATAGAATGTTTAATGGATCATTTATTATTACAGCACAATTACCAATAAATGATTGGTACTCATATTTAGGTAATGAAACTATTGCAGATGCTATGATGGATAGATTGGTTCACTCTTCTCATAAAATTGAGCTAAAAGGTCCATCTATGAGAGAAATATTAGCTAAATAAATAATTTATTTGGCCACTTGTGTTATACTGTTGGCAAGATGCTATTTAACTTTCTGGCTGGCCAAGTGTTATGCGTTTGGGTTGACAAGTGTATGCGTATTTACACTATCTCTATTTGATACATCAGGATGCAACAGTTTAGCTAATGTTTTAAATACTTTTTTTACTTCCGATAAGTTTGTTAATCCTAAAAATCTCTCTTTTATTTCTTGTTCATTCATTTTATTTGTCCTTTAATTTTACCTTTGAAGATTATAAGAGATATTGCTTTTCTGTTGTGGAATAAAAATTAAAAAAGATATAGAAGATTTATCGTCATTGATTTTTAATCAATTCCTTTTCCCTTCTTTTTACTCCTGATAGAAATGTAATCAAATCTTGATAAAGATTTATTTCTAAATGTATAGCAGGGAATAAGTCCTAAAATATGTTATGATATAATTAAAATACAAGGATAAATAAATGAATGAAAATGAATT
>DAOUSL010000050.1 GCA_030627235.1 Thioploca sp. | reverse complement strand
AGTTCTTTAGTAATCTTTAGATTATACTTTTAAATGGCTTTAGCCTTAATCGCCAGCTTTAGCTGTTATACGATACCATCTACTTTAGTAGGTGGTTGTTCATTTTTTATTATACATCACTACTTTTTGCAGGACTACCATATTACTCAAGAATCTTTGCGAGGTACAAGCAATCCTGTCACGACTTCCAAATGGCATGGTAAGAGTATTAAGCTTCAAAAATTTCAAGGTAGTTTAAAAGAGTATGCTGATGATTTATCAAGTCTTGATTCTATATTAGATTCTATAGCTGAAAATCCAGATGGTAGATGTCAGTGGGAAAAAATACCACATATGGTTGTTGCTCTCTATAAACAAAAAATCATTTTCAATAAACATAAGATTAATAATCAGTTAAATTCAATTGAAGGTTTAGCGAAAATGTCACCTAAATATTGTGGCCAATCTCAATCTTTTTTTAGGAGTTATATGTAATGAAAAGTAGGATAGGGTGGGTAACTTGTTTTATCGTTATCCATCATTTCACTATTTATAATATAAGGAATATCATATGAACCATTACATATTAATAGGAGTAATCTTACTCCTCCAAGCCTGTGCTTCATCAATTTACTATGCAAAAAATTCATGGACAAATTATTTATGAACAGACTGGAGAACCTCTTGAAGGGGTAATAGTAGTTGCCGAGTGGGTTTTACTGCATAAGATACCTGGAAAATATTACCATGATAAAAATTTACGGATAGTTGAAACTATTACTGATCAAAATGGTAACTATGTAATTTCTGGTTCTCCTATGATACGACTTAGACCATTGACTGAGCTAACTGATCGTGATCCAGAAATGTCTTTTTTTAAGAAAGGATATAGTCCATTATTTGTATCAAACTCATATGACCGAGATACTGTGATTAGATATTCAGAGTGGGATGGGAGAATATTAAAGTTAAAGCGTTTTAATGGTACAAATGAGAGGTATGCACAGTCTCTCAGAACTTTATTTAGGATTGATAAAAGTGACTGGTGTTTTGTTCCTAAATTATCACAAGCTATGTATGAAGAAGTAAATAGATTTAATTCAGAAGATTCTTATAATTCAATAATTCTACCTAAAGTTCCTGATACTATGCCTAATACCAACGAATTTGCTTGTTTTTAATAACATGATATAAACCAAAGTGATTTGATGATACACCCTAAATATTGTATAATACTTATAGATTTATTTGGAAATAAACATGCCTGAATTACCAGAAGTGGAAACTATAAAACGAGGAATTGCCTCTAGTTTGGAAGGTCAAACTATAAAATCTGTATTAGTGCGAAAAAAACAATTACGTTGGCCAATTCCTGACATATTAACTACTATTTTACCAAAACAATCAATAATTAGTATTCATCGACGAGGGAAATATTTATTATGCGAATGTACCAAAGGACATATCTTAATCCATTTAGGTATGTCAGGAAATTTACAAGTATTACCATATGAAACTGAATTAAAAAAACATGACCATGTTGATATTATTTTTACTAATGGTATGTGTTTACGTTATAATGATCCACGTAGATTTGGTTGCATACTATGGACTGAAGCACCAATATTAGAACATAAGTTATTAGCCAAACTAGGGCCAGAACCATTAGAGAAAGAGTTTACTGGTAAATATTTATATGATCGTGCTAAAAATCGTCGAGTGGCAGTAAAAAATTTTATTATGAATAGCAATATTGTGGTTGGAGTTGGTAATATATATGCAAATGAAGCTTTATTTTTTGCTAGAATCCATCCAGAACGTGCTGTTGGTAAAATAAGTTTAGTCGAATATAAACGTCTAACTAAAATAATAAAACAAGTATTACAAGTAGCGATAAAAATGGGTGGCACTACCTTACGAGATTTTACTGATAGTTCTGGAAAACCTGGCTATTTTAAACAAGAATTACAAGTATATGGAAAAACTGGGGAAATTTGTAGCCAATGCGGAACAATAATACATACTAAAAAAATTGGCCAACGAGCTACTTACTATTGTCCTATATGTCAACGATAAATTAATAACCATGAAGCGTATCTTAATAATGGCTGGTGGTACTGGTGGCCATGTTTTTCCTGCTCTAGCTGTAGCAGAGGCATTACAATCTCAAGCAATAGATGTTTGTTGGTTAGGAACTCGCAAAGGTTTGGAAGCTAAAATTGTACCAGCAGCCAATATAGAAATTAAATATATTAATATTCAAGGTATACGTGGTAAAGGTTTACTAGGAATATTACTGGCTCCTATCAGAATTACTTTAGCAATTTGGCAATCAATCCAGATTTTACGGGTTGTACGCCCAAATAAAGTCATTGGTTTTGGTGGATTTGTAACTGGCCCAGGTGGTATAGCTGCACGGTTATTAGGTATTCCATTGTTAATCCACGAACAAAATGCTATAGCTGGTTTGACCAATCGTTGGTTAGCAAAAATTTCTACTAATGTTATGGAAGCTTTCCCTAATACCTTTCCTAACCATGCCATTCATACTGGCAATCCATTGCGAACTAATATTACTAATTTACCCAATTTAGTTGATAAGCATGATACTTTCAATATACTGGTTATCGGTGGTAGTTTGGGAGCTAAAGCACTAAATGAAATAGTACCAATAGCATTACAGAAAATACCATACAATATTAAAGTTTTACACCAAACTGGTAACTTACATTTTTCAGCAATGCAACAAGCCTATTCTGGAACTGAATTTGAAATTACTGCCTTTATTGATAATATGGGAGAGGTCTATCAATGGGCAGATTTGGTAATTTGTCGGGCTGGAGCAATAACTGTGTGTGAATTAGCCCAAGCTGGAGTTGCTAGTATTTTAATTCCTTATCCTTATGCAGTAGATGATCATCAAACTTTAAATGCCAAATTTTTAGCTGATAAACAAGCTGCAATATTGTTACCTCAACCGGAATTAACGGTAGATAAACTGATAATTATAATAACTGAATTATATAAAAATCGCTCTCATTTACAATATATGACAAAAGCTGCAAAAAATTGTGCAATTCCAAATGCTTTACAACAAATAATTGATATAATAACGCAAGATATATAGATTGTAATCATATTAAATAATCTATTTTGAATTTAATTAAGAATTAATATACGTTGCATATAGGCAATACCCTCGCCAATGGTTGTTTCGGGAATGGAGCATAGCGGATTTCCCGAAACCTAAGTAACAAAGGTATTGTATAGGTTTTCATGATTTTAATGAACTTTAAATTGTGAATTAGTGAATTAAGAATGATTAATTACTAATGAAAATCAAAATCATTAACAATTGATAATTCACAGTTAACCATTCACAATTAGTTAAAAAACTTATGATATGTTGCAATGAAATTATTACCATCTTTTAAGGACACCATTTTCATGGATATAAAGACTATCAATACCAAAGCTTTTACTGGTCAAAAACCTGGTACTTCAGGCTTACGCAAAAAAGTAACTATATTTCAGCAACAACATTATCTAGAAAATTTTGTCCAAGCTATTTTTAATTCTTTGACTGATTTTCAGGGTAAAACTTTAGTTGTTGGTGGCGATGGACGTTACTATAATAAAGCTGCAACTCAAACTATTTTAAAAATAGCCGCTGCTAATGGTTTTGGCAAAGTTTTAGTTGGTCAAAATGGCCTATTATCTACTCCAGCAGTATCAGCCATCATTCGTAAACGACAAGCTTTTGGCGGCATAGTTTTATCAGCAAGTCATAATCCTGGTGGCCCACAAGGTGATTTTGGAATAAAATATAATATTAGTAACGGAGGCCCAGCTCCAGAAAAAGTTACTGATGAAATTTACCAACATTCTCAAACTATTACTGAATATAAAATTATTGATAGCTCTGATATTGATTTATCCAAATTAGGCATGAATAAAATAGGCAATATGCAAGTAGAGATTATTGATCCAATTGCAGATTACGCTGAACTAATGGAAGAATTATTTGATTTTTCAGCGATTAGTAAATTATTTAATTCTGGTTTTACCATGTGTTTTGATGCCATGCACGCTGTCACTGGCCCTTATGCAAAAGCTATTTTAGAACAAAAATTAGGAGCAGCAGTTGGTACGGTAGTGAATGGAATCCCATTAGAAGATTTTGGTGGTGGACATCCAGACCCTAATTTAACTTATGCTCATGATTTAGTTGATATCATGTACGGAAAAGATGCTCCTCAATTTGGGGCTGCTTCTGATGGTGATGGAGATCGGAATATGATATTAGGCCAAGGTTTTTTTGTAAATCCTTCCGATAGTCTAGCTATTTTGGCAGCTAATGCAACTTTAGCTCCTGGTTATAAAAATGGTTTAGCAGGGATTGCCCGTTCTATGCCGACTAGCGAAGCAGTTGATCGTGTTGCTGAATCTCTTAAAATTGATTGTTATGAAACTCCAACCGGTTGGAAGTTTTTTGGTAATCTATTGGATGCTAAATTAGCTACTTTATGTGGAGAAGAAAGTTTTGGAACTGGTTCTAGTCATATACGAGAAAAAGATGGCTTATGGGCAGTATTATTTTGGCTAAATGTTTTAGCTGTAAGTAAACAATCAGTAGAAGATATTGTATATAAACACTGGGCTAAATATGGCCGCAATGTATATTCTCGTCATGACTATGAAGGAGTTGATAGCAAATCAGCCAACGAATTGATGGAAAATTTATATCATACTTTCAGTAGTTTAAAAGGTAAAAAATTTGCTGAATATGTAGTAGAATATTGTGATGATTTTGGTTATATTGATCCTGTTGATCACAGTGTTAGTCAAAACCAAGGTATGCGAATAGGCTTTCAAGATGGTTCTAGAATTATATTTCGTTTATCGGGAACTGGAACTGAAGGCGCAACTTTACGAGTTTATTTAGAGTCTTTTGAACCAGATACCACAAAACATCATTTAGATTCGCAAGATGCGTTAGCTGATTTAATAAAATTAGCAGATGAAATAGCTAAAATTAAAGATTACACAGGAAGAGACAAACCATCTGTTATCACCTAGTTTTTAGATCATAGGTGTTCTGGATTATACTTTTAATTGTGAATTAGTGAATGAAGAATGGTTAATTACTAATGATTTTGACTTTCATTCACAGTTAACCATTCACAATTAATTTAAGAATTGATATAAGTAGCTTCCAAAAACCTTAATTAACATCAGTTTGACATGAGATAAAAATATGCAAATACCACCAATATATCAAACTATTATTACTAATTTGGAAACAGTAATTACGGGTCAAACTGATGCTCTTAGAAAGTTATTAGCTGCTTTTATCAGTGGTGGACACGTGTTGTTGGAAGACTTGCCTGGTACTGGTAAAACTACTTTAGCTAAAGCATTGGCTCAATCTCTACAAATTACCTTTCAACGGATTCAATTTACTCCAGATTTATTACCTTCTGATATTTTAGGAGTATCTATTTTTAATCAACAAAATCAGGAATTTAGTCTTCATAAAGGGCCTGTTTTTACTGAAATTTTATTAGCTGATGAAATTAATCGTGCTTCACCTAGAACTCAATCGGCACTGTTAGAAGCAATGGAAGAACAGCAGGTTAGCATAGATGGAACTCGGCATCAATTGAGCGAAACTTTTTTTGTGATAGCCACTCAAAATCCAATTGAATTTCATGGTACTTACCCATTACCAGAAGCACAGATGGATCGGTTTGCAATGCGATTTAGTTTAGGCTATGTTAGTGCCGAAGAAGAAGTTGCTATTTTAACTAATCAAACCAATAAAAATATCTCTCCTTGTGCTAATGAATCTGATATTAATACTTTAAGACAAGCTGCTAAATCAATTCGTATTAGTGAAGAATTAAAATATTATATTGTTAATTTAGTGAGAGCCACTCGGGATATGGAAGGAGTACAAATGGGAGCTAGTTTGCGGGCTGCATTAAATTTGATGAAAGCATCACAGGCTTTAGCTTTATTTGATGGAATGGAATTTGTTACTCCAGAACATATCCAAGAACTAGCAATTCCAGTGATTGCCCATCGTTTAA
Organism: Thioploca sp.; assembly: GCA_030627235.1. GTDB lineage: Bacteria > Pseudomonadota > Gammaproteobacteria > Beggiatoales > Beggiatoaceae > DRQV01. Next base: position 19,746 of record DAOUSL010000050.1, on the reverse strand, counting down.
AAATTGATTCGCAAGCACGTTTTAGTGGTTTTAGTGGAGAAAAAATAGTACAAGATATTTTACGCAAGGTAGAAGTTCCAGTATAGATTATAGAAATATGATTATTGAAATTAATTAAGAATTCCTATAACTTAAATAAAAAACATTAATAATGTAAAATTATGGAACAACAAGCTTTAATTACAATGTATTTAGCTGATAAAACTAAACTTTATCAAGATTGGTTTGCAATATATAATACTCAAACAGAACAGCAATCATTAGAATCATTGAAAAAACGTTTTAATACATGGTTTGATAGTCAAGAAAAGGCTTTACGGAAGATTATTTGTAATGAATTAGATTATGATAAAAAAAAATTTACAGATCAAATAGCATTGATTACAATTATTGCAACCGATTATTTAACAGTTACATATGACTTTTCCACTGATAGTGTACTTATAATAGCTACAATTTTAGTAGTTGATGGTTATTTAGATCGATTATGTCCAAGAATAGAAACTCTAAATTGTGACTGATATCAGAAAATGTTATAAGTATTAATATAATAATGTGATATGAATCAATTTAAAATTATAGACGTGGTTTAAATTATAGTATTTTTCAATTGGATAAGCTACAATAAATAATTGATTTTTGAATTTAACTAAGAATTAAGCATTCATAATTAAGAATTGCTATATATTAATAGGAAATTGGATGGCAAATTCCCACCTTCAGTATCTTGATTCTATGGATATTCAAGTTTGGATTCGACGGCAATCAACAGAATCCACTGAAAATTTACCAATTAAAATTGTACCAGTAGACGAAATTATCCAACCTGATTGGGAATCTTTACAAAAACAAGTGACGGCTTGTACTAGTTGTGAATTACATAAAACTCGTACTCAAACTGTGTTCGGAGTTGGTAATCATAATGCCGATTTGATGTTAATTGGGGAAGCTCCAGGAGCTGAAGAAGATATTAAAGGAGAACCATTTGTAGGGCGTGCTGGCCAATTATTAAACGCAATGTTATATGCCATTAATTTAACTAGAGATGATATATATATTGCCAACGTGATTAAATGTCGTCCACCTGATAATAGAAACCCAAATAATAATGAAATGGCTAGCTGTAATAACTTTCTACAACAACAAATTAATCTAATTAAACCCAAATTGATTGTTGCTACTGGTGCGGTTTCAGCCCAACATTTATTAAATACAACTACTCCAATAGGCAAATTGCGTAGTCAACTATTTAAATATAATGAGATACCATTAATTGCTACTTACCACCCAGCCTACTTATTACGCAAACCTTCAGAAAAATGCAAATCCTGGCAAGATTTACAATTTATTATTAATAATCTAACTACAACAAAAAATTCAATCATAACTTAAATAAGATAAAATATGACAATCTTTCCAACTATTGAACAATTTATTGGCAATACCCCACTAGTGCGTTTACAGCGTTTACCAGGCAACACAAGTAATACAATTTTAGTTAAACTAGAAGGCAATAATCCAGCTGGTTCTGTAAAAGATCGTCCCGCATTAAGTATGATTAAAGAAGCTGAAGCTAGGGGAGATATAAAATCAGGGGATACTTTGATTGAAGCTACAAGTGGTAATACTGGTATAGCTTTAGCGATGGCATCCGCAATAAAAGGCTATCATATGATATTGATAATGCCAGAAAATGTTAGTTTAGAACGTAAAATACTAATGCGATCTTTTGGGGCAGAAATAATTTTAGTTCCTGCTGAAGGTGGAATGGAAAGAGCAAGAGATATCGCTTTTGAGATGGAAAAAAATGGACAAGGTACAGTTCTTAATCAATTTGATAATCCTGATAATCCATTAGCTCATTATAGAACAACTGGTGAAGAAATCTGGCGTGATAGCCAAGAGCAAATTACTCATTTTATTAGCTCAATGGGTACTACTGGAACTATTACTGGAGTATCTCGTTATTTAAAAGAGGTCAAACCAGATATTCAAGTTATTGGTTTACAACCGGAAGATGGAGCTAAAATTCCTGGAATTAGACGTTGGTCTCTTGAATATGTTCCTAAAATTTTCGATAAAAATCTGGTAGATAGGATTATGGATATGGATCAGAAAACTGCCGAAGATACTACCAGAAATTTGGCTAGCCAAGAAGGTATTTTTGCTGGAGTTTCTTCTGGTGGAGCGGTTGCAGGAGCTTTACGTTTATCTAAAGAAGTAGAAAATGCTGTTATTGTGGTAATTATTTGTGATCGAGGCGATAGATATTTATCAACTGGTGTATTTCCATCTGAATAATAATGTAAATAATGTTGGTATATTTCATGCTGGGTTGAATTACTATTGTAAATTTTCTACAACTATAAAATATATTCATAATGAAAATTAAAAAAACTATTCGTAAAGCTGTATTTCCAGTTGCTGGACTTGGTACTCGCTTTCTACCAGCAACTAAAGCTAGTCCTAAAGAAATGTTACCAGTGGTTGACAAACCGTTAATCCAATATGCAGCTGAAGAAGCTGTTGAAGCCGGTATTGAACAATTAATTTTTGTCACTAGTGGTAGCAAACGAACTATTGAAGACCATTTTGATAAAAATCAAGAATTAGAAGATGAGTTATTATGGCGAGGTAAATATAATTTACTAGCAATGGTAAAAAATATTGTGCCACAAGGTGTGTCATGTATTTATATTCGTCAACCAGAAGCATTAGGTTTAGGTCATGCAGTACTTTGTGCTAAAGCATTAATTGGTGAAGAACCATTTGCTGTAATTTTAGCTGATGACTTAATTGATGGTAAACAGCAACCATGTTTATCACAAATGATTGATATTTATCAAAAACAAGAATGTAGCGTAATAGCTGTTGAAGAAATTGCTCGTACTGAAACTAACAATTATGGAGTGATAAAACCAGAACCGTTGTATGAGGGAGTTTCTAAAATTATAGATATTGTAGAAAAACCATCTCCTGAACAAGCACCATCTACCCTAGCAGTAGTTGGACGTTATTTACTTACTCCCAAAATTTTTAGCTATTTAGAAAATATTGAGAGAGGTGCTGGAGGAGAAATACAACTTACTGATGCTATTGCTAAATTATTAACTGATGAACAGGTATTAGCTTGTGAGTTTAATGGAGTACGTTACGATTGTGGTAGTAAGCTAGGTTATTTAACCGCAACAATAGATTATGCTTTGCAACATCCTAATTTACGTGAAGCATTTAAAGAGCATTTATTAAACGTTTGTAAAAAAATTGATAATAAATAGCTTATTTTTAAATATTTTAGATCTGATAGGTTTTAACTGCTTATCAGGTTTACAAAAATAATTCTAACTTATGGTAAGTCAATGACTACAAATAATAATACTATTGGACTAAATAAAAAAGCTCGATTTGACTATTTTTTACAAGATAGATTTGAAGCTGGATTGGTATTGGAAGGTTGGGAAGTAAAAAGTTTACGAGCTGGACGTTTACAATTGCGTGATACTTACGTTATATTAAAAAATGGAGAGGCTTGGTTACTAGGAGCAGTCATTATTCCATTAGAATCAGCTTCTTCACATGTTCATCCAGAATCTCAACGTACTCGTAAATTGTTATTACATCGTTCTGAATTAAATAAATTAATAGGTGCAGTGGAACGTAAAGGACAGGCTCTAGTACCAATCGCTATGTATTGGAAACAAGGTCGAGCTAAGTTAGAAATAGCTATTGCTAAAGGTAAAAAGGATTATGATAAACGAGATACCGAAAAAGATCGTGATTGGCAACGGGAAAAAGAACGTTTATTTAAAAAGTAGTTCTGCAATATTTAATGCTAAACCTGTAAGTTCTTACCTATCAATTTTTAGATCTATTTCTTAAAAAAATTTGGATAAATCTGAAGTTTTCCATTTTTATTAGTTGTAACTGTAAAATAAGTATTATTAATTTTAATTCCAATAATTTTTAATCTTTTGACTTTTAAAGTACCGCTAATATCTAATTTTTTTAACATTTTTATTGGTTTATCAGATAAAGGAGCTTGCTTTTCATTTGTGCTTGATGGTAAATAACGACCCACATCAACATTGTCTACATCAAAATGAAAAGTAATTTTCTTAGCAATGCTAATATTTCCTTGTAACTTACTATCATCTAAATTAATTTTCATATCTTTAAAATTTAAATTAGATAAATCACCTTGTAAATTAGTTGTTAGTTCTATAGTTTCTAATGCTGTTGGATCAGTAGTATTCGGAACTTGTTGAGCTAATTTTGATAATAAATGGCGTAAATTAAATTTCTCCACCTGAAAATGGCCTTGGATTTGTTGGGAAGACGGTTTAATTGACAGATAACCCTTAGTTGTTACACCTAATAAGTTTATTATAAAACTATTTAACTTTAGTTCGTCATTACTAAAATCAATCTTTTCACTAGTAAATTTATTATCATCAACTTTAATTTGAACCTGTTTAAAAACAAATTTGGTTGCTGTTATATTTAACTCAGTTTGTAAAGAAGCACTATTCATAACTAACCCAGGAATTTCTTGGATTGGAGGTTGTTCTAAAGATTTTAATAATTGTTGTGGATTAAATGGTTCTACTAATAATTTTCCTTTTAAAATTGGTTGGTTAAATATTTCATTCAGCGTTAATTTACCAGCAATATTTACTCCTAAAATTTGTAATAAAAATTCCGGAAAATATATGGTTTGCTTGGTTAAATTAATATTGATTTGTGGAGTTTGAAATTGGTTATCATCAATTGCTAGTTGAAAATTATTTAAGCTAATATTATCAGTGATATATTCTAATTTACTAGTCAACTTAACTTTTTGTAATTTTGGTGTTGCTGGCAATTCTAAATCAGGTTGGAAACGTTTTACTAATCTACCCAAGTTGGAAGAAACTAATTTAATTTGTCCAGTTGCAATCGGTTTAGAAAATAACTGTTTAATCTGAAACTGTCCTTTTAATTGAAGATCATAAATTTGCACATCTATTTGATTAATATCTAAAATTTGTTCTGATAGGTTTAAATTAATTTTTTTAATATTAGATGATATTTTACTGGCTGGAATCGTATTACTTTGTATTGATAAAGATAATTGGAGTGGTACGAGTTTATATTGTTGATTTTCAATAATAAAGTTACTATTTAGTTCAACTTGGCCATTAAGCCCATCAATTCCAGTAAATGATGAGTTAAATTTAATTTTTTTGATTGAATCTATTGTGGAAAAAGAAAGATTTGTTTGAGAAATGGTATAAAGTTTATTTTGATCATTGAAATCAATATTAATGTTATTTATTTGTATATTATTTGCTGCAATTGAAAAGGTTGACTTCTCTGTAGTTGTTTCTTTTTTAAGTAAATCATCCCAATTATTACTATTTGAAGTACGTGTTAAATTTAGTTTTATTTTATTTGAAAAAAATGATTCAATTTCAATATGTTGATATAATAATGGGAATATTTTAATAGTTAATTTTAGTTTATCAATCGTAGCAAATTTAGATTCTGCAAGATAATTACTAAGATTTATTTTATCAATATCCAAACTTATCTTAGGATATAAAGTTAAAGCAATATTACCATCAATTACTAAAGTTCTTCCAGTTTGATTTTTAATTAATTCAGTAAGTTGAAGTTTATAATTATTTGGATCGAATTCTAATAAAAACAAAAACAATGCTATAAATAAAGTTGCTATAATATTTGTTAAAATTTGCAGTTTATTATTAAACATATTTTATAATTTTTCGATTGGATAAACTATAGTGATATAAGTAATTTTGAATTTAATTAAGAATTATTATAATTTAACCAAAACAAATAAATAAACATTGGTATCAGCATCAAAATACCATACATAACTGGTGCAATGGTCATTGTTGGGTTTTGTAAAATAGTTCCAGTAACTAAGATTGCTGTACCACCATTCTGGATTGAAGTTTCGATGGCAATAGTTCTAGAATCTTGTTTATTTCTTTTTAAGGTTCGAGCAAAAAAATATCCTACAACAAGTGCTAAGGTTGCTAATAACAATGCAGGAAGTCCTGTTTGACTAATAAAGTAAGGCATTTTTTGCCAATTTTGAATAATTATTCCAGCAATAACTAGTAGCAACATGATTAAAGGAATCCGTGTTAACCAAAATTCATAATTATTACAAAATCTTGGCTTAAAATATCGTAATAACATTCCCAATATTACCGGAATTAATGTCACAACCAGTAATTTAGCTAAAGTTGGTAAAAAAGGTAGCTGAATATTCAGCGATGAATCTAGTTGTGAGGATAATATCCAACCAGCAATCAATGGGATGGTAAATGGAGTTACTATACTGACAATAGCAGTTAGAGAGATAGATAACGCAAGATTGCCATTTGCCAAATAAGAAAATATATTGGATGTAGTGCCACCAGGACTTAATGCCAAAATCATGAACCCAACCAATATTTCTGCCGGAAGTTCTAAAGGGTATAATACCGCAAAGGCTAGTATCGGTAATAATAACATTTGCGATACAATCCCGGTTAACATTGTTTTTGGAAATTGCAACACTGTTTTAAAGTTATTAAGAGTCAAATTACAACCCATACCAAACATAATAGCAAATAGAGTAACCGGCAATGCTATGGCAAGTATTAGGTCTTGATTCATGGTAATGGCATCCAAATTGTTGCGATATAAGTTATGCTATAAATAAAATAAAATCGGCCAGTTAAGGTTGTTAAACGGTAGCGTTGTTGTTGAGGGGAATGCAATAGTTTTAAAGGTTGCCACAAAACTAGCATTGTGACTAATAATAAAATTACCCCGTGTAACATTTTAGCTTGATAAAGCAACACACTAATTATATAAATCAATGCTACTAACCAGTAGTAAAGTTTTACTCCAACCTCATAACCTAAACGAACGCTTAAGGTTCTAATACCAGCTGCTAAATCCTCTTCATAATCTCGTAATTCATTGCTTAATAACAGTAATGATGAAAGTAAGCTGAAAGGTAATGATAACCAGAAGATATTCCAATGATATTCACCTATAACAACATAATATGAGCCACCGATTAATAAAACTCCCATAAACAGAAAAACCAACAGAATACCAAGCCCACGAGCTTTATAATTTATCTGACCACCAGTATAACCCCACGCACCAAATATACCGGTAATACCTAATAATAACAATGGCCATCCTCTAATACTAATCATGTATAATCCAAGCAATATAGCTAATAACATAAACAGCCAGCCAATACGAGTATTATGTTTAATTGCTTGTTGTTGGACTGAGGTAAATTGGTGGTTATTTATATCTCTATAGTCATTAATCAGATTAACTGCTATTTGTAATAAAACTCCTGCAATTATTACTAACCAGGCTAGAGAAATATTTTCTGCCCCATCTAACAATGCTAGACTAATCCCAAGACCACATGTCGCAATAGCAACGATTAATGAAAATGGCCGTAATGCTTTAATAAAAGCGGTTTTATCTGGCATATATTTTAATCATCTGCTTTCACCAGAATATCGGAAAAATCAACATAAACAGGAGCAGCACGAGATTTTAAATCAGCTACTACATTTTCTACTTCAGATTTAGAAACAGTACTTCCATGTACCCGCACAGGTGTACCAGTACCAGCAGTCATATATAACATGTCTCCTTGTTCAAGCAGTTCTTCCGCTCCAATTTGACCCAAAATAGTACGTGATTCACTTTTATTATCAACTTTAAAAGCTATCCGAGTTGGCACATTATTTTTAACTAAACCAGTTATAACATTTACTGTAGGATATTGGGTTGCTAAAATAATATGAATTCCAGCTGCTCTAGCTTTTCTGGTCAAACTGGTAATTGATTCCTCTGTTTCTACCCCAGTTACCATCAGTTCAGATAATTCATTGATAATTATTATAATATGATATAAAGCTTCATTGGTGTTTTCTACCTCAGCTTGGAGCAATTGGGCTTGATTATAATCATCAATTCCACGTACTCCAATGCTAGCCATAAGTTTATATCTATTTTCCATCTCCTGTTCACACCAAGTTAAAATATTTGGAACTTTCTGAACATCAGTGACAATTGGAGCTAATAAATGTGGTAAATCAGCATACATAGCTAAATCATTAGTCGCATTATCAATCAATAATAAACGGACTGCTTCTGGGGAAGATTTATATAACAAACTTAAAATAAAAGTATTGATTCCAGTATTTTTTTCAGCATTATCACTACCTGCTATTAATATATTAGGAATTCTAGTTAAATCAATTATTACTGGCTGACCTCCAATATCTCTACCTAAAGCGATTGCTAATTGAGATAAATTGGATTGATATTCAGACGAATTCAGCAACTCACATAAGTTAATTGGTTGTCTTTTCCAAGTGGGAATTTCAATATGTAAATTTTCACCTTGGCTTTCAGTAGTTTTTACTTTTGATGTTTTTAAAGCTTCTTCTAGAGCAATATCAAGATCATCAAGATGATTAGTATTAATTGGAGTAATTGGGTTTACTTCATAAATTGTTAAAACAGGCCCTGGTTGAATTGAAATAATATCAGCCTCAATTCCTATATTAGCAAAAGCATCAGTCATTCGTTGTGACAAGGTCTTTATAGTTGGAGGATTAGCAACATTAGGTGCTGCATCTAACAATTTCAACGATGGTAATGGTATAGTTGGTTTTTTAATTACTGGTGGGAGAGGTTTTTCCACATATTTTTTTTCTTCAATCTCATCCTCATACTCATCATATTCATCATCGTACATTGATTCTTCTGCATAACGCTTCCTCTCTTCACGCCACTCGATTCTACGTTTTTGCCAACGATTATAAGCAGTTTTACTCCACTGTTTAGTATTAGTCCCAGCTATTTTCGATATTTTGGTAGTGGTTTTGAAGGTTTTTTTAGTATTAACTGATAACCAAGGTAAAAATTGAGTACTCATATATTCTTTAACCACTGGTAACCATAATAAAGTATGATATCCAACCATATCAGCCAACCGCATCCAAGATAAAGCTGTCAATAAAGTAATTCCTGTGAAGAACAGAGCCAATAAAATTAAGGTAGCTCCTAAAGGATTAACCATTGCAACTAGGCTATTACCGACCCATTGTCCTAAAATACCGCCAGCATGAGTTGGTAGCAAAGTATTTTCTGAGGTAAAATGTACAATAGCAAGACCACAACCAGCCATTAAAGTGATTAAAAATCCAATGCTAGGGATTAATAAGTTTTTAGGTTCAGAGAAAATTTCATGGTGTCTACCTTTATAGATCAACAATCCCATATATCCAACCATGATAGGAAATAAGTATGCAAAGTAACCAAATAAATTTAAAAATATATCCGCAAATACTGCTCCAACCATGCCACCTATATTTTGAATTTCTTCTGCTGAACCACTACGTCCCCAACCTGGATCACCGCCATAATAAGTAAATAGTGAAACAAATAAATATAATCCAATAAAATAAAAAAACATTAGTACAATTTCTTGTAAACTAGATTTAATTGGTTTACCTGTATTATTATACTTTTTACGATTAGTCCGTTGGGCTTGAATTTTAGACATCTCAAACTCCTGTTAAATTTGTTAGTATTAAGCCTTTATTCGGCTAATAAAATACCACCACGATTATTTTGCTTAACTTGATATAAAGCTTCATCCAGATGGATAAGTAACATTTCTAAATCAGTTTTAGTATCTAAGTCTGTCTCTCCTTTATATTCACAAGCTCCGATACTTAAACTAAATTTTAATAATTCTCCCATAGGAGTTTTAACTGTTTCTTGTTGAATTCGTTTTAATACCATTAAAGTTGCTTTATGATCAAAATTCCATAATACAATTAAAAATTTATTACCAGACCAACGAGCTAACCAATCGCCATCTCGAATATTCTCTTCCAACGTTGCAACGATCTGAGTTAAACATACATCACCTAAACTATAGCCAAATTTGTCATTTAATTGTTTAAAATGATCAATATTAACTAAAGCGACTAACATTTGGCTTTCTTCACGTCTAGCTCTAGCCATATCTTGCAATAAACGATGTTCAGCAATTTGTCGATTAAAAATCCCAGTTAATGGATCTATTGCCGAAGTTTTTTTCATTGATTTATCAAATGATTCAAGCTTATCAATCGCATATTGCACATCAGTCATCAACTGGCCAACATTATCTTCAAAATCAATTGGTAGTTTAGCAGTTTTTTCTCCATTAAGAGCATCATGTAAAGTATTTGCTGTCAATGTAATTGGGCATAATAGCTGTTTTAAAAAAAATATGGAAGTTAACATTCCTGCTATTGTTAATATAGAAACAACTATAAACAAGAAAAACATGTTAAAAGAAGGTATTATCAGTAAAAATATAAATACTGTCAGTAAAACTAAAACAGGAGCAAAACACGCACTTATAATAATTTTAAAGAGATAATTATGTCGTAATGATGGTGGTAAACGATTACATGAGTCAAAATAAAACTTGAGTTTATTCATATTCATAGATAAATTCCCTTATCGAAACTGGTATTTCGGTATATTAACTTAATATTACGCATAATTTATGGTAAAGTAATTATCCCTAAAATTGCTATTCATTAGACATCGTTTCCTAAATATTGTATTAACTGACTTTATGTAGGATGTAATGAGTTTATGAATTACATCTTTCGAGTCGCATTATTGATGCAATTCACTTCGTTCATTGCATCATACATTTATATCACATTAATTTAGGTAAACCTTCCGGCAATTTTTCCACGTAAATTTGTTGGCTTGGAAATGCAAATGATGCTCCTTCTTCTTCTATAATTTCCATAAACTTAAGCAAGTTCTGTTCTTTAATTTGCATCCAATTTCGCCAGCTAGTTGTTTTAGTAAAATAATATACCAAAATATCGATTGAACTTTCATTAAATTCCGTTAAATGTACTAAAATAACGGCTTTTGAAGAATCACTTTCAATATCTGGATTATTTTGTAAGTAATCTTTAATCCGTTGAATTATGTTAGTGACCTGTTTGGGACTAGTTCTATATTCTAAACCAATCCGCATTTTAATACGACGGCTAGTCATACGACTCCAATTAATCACCGCAGAATTAGCTAATATAGCATTTGGAATTGTCACCACTGCTTTAGAAAAAGTTCTAATTTTAGTAGCTCGTGACCCAACTTCCTCTACTGTACCTTCAACGTCAGAGGTCATAATCCAATCGCCTCGTTTGAATATTTTATCAAAAATGATTGTCAAAGATCCAAAAATATTAGCTAATGAGTCTTTAGCCGCAAATGCTATCGCAGCTCCTGCAATGCTTAAACTAGCTAATAATGCAACTATATTAATACCCCATTCATTTAAAAATGCAGTCAATCCCATAATAAATACAAAGAGTTTAAAAGCTTTAATAAACATATTTTTTAGAGCATGAGTTAATTCAGCTCCAAAGGCATCAGTTATGTTATCTATAATAAAACTAAATGGCTCTATACAACGATAAATAGCCCAAAATATAGTAAATACAACCAAACTACTGAATAATTGACTAAAAAATTCATTAAAATCAGTATTTAAATTTAGCACTAATGTAATTATATAAAAAGCTAATACAATAAAAATAAATTTAATTGGAGTTTCTAAGGCATTAAAAACTTCATCATCAACTTTAGTTTGAGTATTTCTAACAATATTTTTTAGCTGTTTTAATACAATTCTTGCAAATAATTTACGTAACAATATGGCAAGTATAAAAATTATAATAGCCAATATTATTTCATAACTTATATTTGTATTCCATGATTCAAACATAATTATCTCTTAATTTTATATAAATTTTTGTATGAGAATATCTTGTGGTAATTTAATGGTATTATTCTATCATACTTAAAAGTTTAATTTTTAATTTTTTATAGCAAATTTCATTAGATAATAATTTAATTAAGATATTGATAATTTAAGAATTAATTAACTACAATTATTTAAAATAACCACCTCAAACTATTAAATTAAAATGGATGTTAAAATTCTCGAAAAAAGCACTTGTTATGAAGGTTTTTTTAAGTTAGTTCGTTATCGACTCAAGCATAGTTTATTTGCTGGTGGATGGAGTAGTGAATTATTACGTGAAGTATTAGAACGAGGTCATGCAGTAGCTGTATTGCCTTATGATCCAATTCTTGATCAAGTAGTATTAATTGAACAATTTCGGCCTGGAGCTATTGGATATTCAAAAGGAGCTTGGTTATGGGAAATTGTAGCTGGTATCATAGAAACTGGCGAACAAGTTGATGCAGTTGCATATCGAGAAGCTAAAGAAGAAATTGGTTGTCAAGTATCGGACATTATTCATGTAAGTGATTTTTTTGTTAGCCCAGGTAGCACGAATGAAACTACAGCTCTATTTTGTGGTAAAGTGGATGCTTCTCAAGCAAGTGGAATTCACGGGGTAATTTCAGAATGCGAAGATATTAAGGTTCATGTACTTTCTCTTACTAAAGCTTTAGATATGTTGGCAAATAATGAAATTCACTTTGTACCAGCTATTGTTGCTTTACAATGGTTAGCTTTACACCGTGAAGAAGTCAAAACAAGATGGAATTATAATTCTTAATTAACTTCAACATATAAAACAGTTAATTTAAAAAATATAGAAATAATCAACTTTAGCTTGCTTTTTAACCTTAGAATTTATTCTGGGGTATTTTAATTAATAATTAACCAAGGTGTAATCAGATTGAAAAAAGATGAACAAGTTTTCGGTATCCGTGCAGTACAACAAGTATTTGAAAATGACATAACTCGAGTTATGGAAGTATGGGTGAAAAATGATAATAAAATTGATGATTTATTACAACAAGCAACCCAACATAATATCGTTATCCATACTGTAGAAAAAAAAACCTTAGATAAATTGACTAATAATGGTCGGCATCAAAATATTGTTATTAATTGCAAACCTTTACCGATTAAAAACCAAGATACTTTAGCAGAAATTCTTGCTGAATTAACAGTTCCACCATTTTTAATAATATTAGATGAAATCCAAGACCCACATAATTTAGGAGCTTGTTTACGAACATCTGAAGCCAGTGGAGTTCATGCTGTGATTGTTCCAGAAAATAGAGCATGTAAATTAACTTCCACAGTACGCATGGTATCCACTGGTGCAGCAGAAAGTATTCCTTTAATTCAGGTTACTAATCTAGCTAGAACTATGAGTTGGTTAAAAGAACAAGGAATCTGGTTAGTTGGTACTGACGAAAACAGCCAAGCTAGTATATTTGAAACTAAATTAACTGGGCCTTTGGCATTAGTATTAGGTTCAGAAGGCAGTGGTATGCGGCATTTAACTAAAGCAACTTGTGATATGACTGCTAGTATCCCTATGTTTGGTAAGGTAAAAAGCCTTAATATATCAGTAGCTGCTGGAGTTTGTTTATATGAAGCTGTACGGCAACGGATATCTGGTTGATAAAAAATTATTAATTTACAATAGTTTACATGAAATACGATAAACAATCCAAATTTAATTTTGGACGAAATACATGATAAATATAACAAACATTTTATTAGAGTATCTAGTCCAAAAATTTTACAGTTAATTACAGACTTTATGTAGGATGTAATGAGTTTACGAATTACATCTTTTGAGTCACATTAACACGATTGATGCAATTCACTTTGTTCATTGCATCCTACATTTATATACTCTTGTTTAGGAAGGAGGTCTATTATGTGCATATTGGTATATAGTATATTTTTATGCTAACATATTACTGTATCTGAAATTATAAAATTTTTTATTAAAAAGGATTTTTAATATGGAGACACAGATATTTGGTCATTTTATAGAAGAATCATTAGGAGATATGGAATACTTGAAAATTGGTCTGTTACCAAATTGTTTATCTATTAAACAAAGTTGGCGAGCTAATGGTTTATCTGCTGATTTTATAGCTAATTATGTACATACTTTTTTTGTAGGATTACCAAAAAATACCGACGCTCCAATTCCAATTCAAAGTAAACATGCTGTTAAATACATTGCTAATGAATTATTAGAAAATGCAATGAAATTTAATGACAGCACATCACAACGCTTTATTGAGATTGCATTCAAATTATATAACGATAAAATAATATTCCATGTTACCCATGATATAAATTCTAAAAATGTTGAAAAACTTAAAACTTTTCTTCAACAAATTATAAATGAAGATCCACAAGATTTGTATTTTAGTCGGATGGAATTTAATGCTATTAATGATGAAAAAGGCTCCGGTTTAGGTCTTCTTAGTATGGTATGTGATTATTCAGCTAAATTAGGTTGGAAGCTTGAAATACCTAAACATGATGCACCTACTACTTTAACAACAATGGTATGTTTAAATATTTAAAATTTGGAAAAAAAGATGGAAATTAAAACTGATGATTATAGTATAAAATACGACAGTGAATCTGATATAATTATATGCAATGGTTCTCTATTACTGAATAGTTCAGCAGAATATGCACCTATTTTAAATTTATTTAATACTGCGGCAGAAAAACAAGTCAAACCATTAACTTTGGATGTAAGAAAATTAGAATTTTTAAACAGTTCTGGAATCAATACTTTCACTAAATTTATAGTTAATGTCCGCAAAAAAAAGGTATTGCAGCTAATAGCTGTTGGATATGGTGAAATACCTTGGCAAGTAAGATTTTTAAAAAATTTACAACGTCTAATGCCAACCTTAGTATTAAAATTAGAATAATCTATCTGTTTGACATTATTAATTTAAAAATATCAGCTTGTTTACTTGCTACATATTGATCAGAAAGCTTTTGTTGTGAATTTGGTTTGTTAGTAACATCTATACCTAATAGTCGTTGTGAAAAATTACTTAAACGTTGATTTTTTCTAAAATCTTCTACTAGCAAACCATTAATATATAAATCAATAAAACCTTTTTTTGAATATATATGTTGGCGTAAAATACCTTCTTGGCCAAAACCAAAACTAGTTAAATTTTGTTGGGCATATTGGTTATATCCGTAAGTATAAGCTATGACTTTATTGAGTTTTACTTGGTTAAATGCAAAATCCATTATCAATAAACTAGCTTCTAAAGATATTCTACTACCACGATATTCTGGCGAAAATATTCCCATTAAAAATTCAGCTCGTTGGTGTCCTTCTTTATAATCAGCCAAAGATGCTAAACCAATAGGATGTTTTTCACCATTATTAATTCTACGAAAAATAACCCATTCGATCTTTCCCATTTGCTGAGGTAAAAGAACTTGTTCCTTAGCCAACCGTTTTTTTATTTGTTCTTCTGTTTGATTACGTTGTTGAGCCAAACGATACAAGTCCATGAATTCATTATCACTGTAACATTGCATTAAAAAAGAAGTATGTTTAGGAGCAAGACGTTCTAATATAACTCTACGTCCTTGTAAAGATTGAAATCCAATAGGAGTGGCTAATATCATTTTATAAAAGTATAGTTAAGATTCCCAACAAAATTGCTGGGAATTAAAAAAGTCTTAAATTTTACTGCCAGTATCTTCTGTAGTTGTTATTGCTCCAGAATCATCATACTCACCACCTGCTTTACCACCATCATCAGCTTCTATTTCATATTCTTCATTTGCTTCAATGACATTAGAAATTACATAACGATCGCACTCAGAAACTTGGCCACCTTCAGCTAAAAGCTCATTTAATGGACGTGGATCATTGGCAGACACAATTGCTGCTTGAAAAAATACTTCTTGATTTTCAAATTTTAATAATTTTTCTTTCAATAACTTAACAGAAATTATTGTTGAAGTAAAATTTGATGGAAGAGCTTTACCAATTGTAACTTCAGCTGATGGCATAAGTGATTCAGTCGGATGAACACGTATAGCAGAAATAACTTCTAAACTAGCCATATTAATACATATTTCACCACCATGTACTGGCATTGAAGGTGCGGCATTTGATTTTGGTTGTGGTTTACTACCTATACCTTTCCAATTACCATCTCTTTCTGGTGGAGCTTTTATCAAATCACGTTCTATCTTTTGAATTTCTCTGTCAAGTCTATCTATTTCTCGCTCGTCAGGTGCTTCAGATACGAACATGTCATCAAGTTGCATAAATAATTCATCTAATTGCAACTCTAATCCTGCTCTACCTAATGGTCCATTTTCGTTTTCAGAATTAGGAAGTTTTTTATCTATTTCTGGTTTATCATTACCAGCCCTAACATTACCTTGTGGTCCTTGAAAATCAGTTGGAGTAAGTCCAGGAAATAGATCATTTTCTGCATCGGCTGCTAATTCAGTTCCCATAACCAAATAGACATCTACAGCCTTATCATTTCGGATATTAGAAATAATAAAATCCATCCGAGCATGTTCATCTATTTCACCAACAAAGATAACACCAGTGTTTTCATAGTTTTCCAATTCATCTTCAAACATACTTCCAACAGCCATCGTATCAGGATCATTGAATGGAGGAATGAAAGCATCAAAAGGAACAGCTATTTGGTTTAATTTCAATTGAGGTGCTGGATCAATAGGAGGCATCTCATCATCTTTACCACCTTGAGCAGAGGCAAGACCAGGTACTAAAGCTAATTTACCACCTGCAGCTAATAACAGGGCTTTTTTAGAATTAATTTTTTTCATAAATATTTCATAAATTTAATTGGATCAGTATTAATCAGTATAATTGCATATTTTATGAAATGCAACATTTCAATTATTACGCAAGAAATTATAAATAAGAAAATTAGAGTTTTTTTCTAAATAAGGTCTTCCAATCTATTTTATGATGAAAAAATATACTAGATATTTGCCGATTGGGTAATTATGCTGAAAATCAAAATTATCAAATACTTAAAATAGAACTTGTTGCCATTCTATCTCTCTTTTAGTATCTAATTTTGCTAAGGAACTTATTCTACCAAATACTTGTTTTTTCAGTTCAATTCCAATAACCAAATCCATACCTAATACTATCTTGCAAACATCTTCTAGATTATAGCCATTTAATCTGGGAGCTTTGCTTACACTATTTCTTATAGTTGCACGATCAAGATTGATGATGGAAATATCGTCGTGAAGTTTGCGGATATTGCTATTGAGAGTGCTTAATGGAACGGTGATGTAATTAGTTATAGTAACATTCCTATATTTCCCCACCATAAAAAAACTTATATTTTGAAAGATATATTCTATAGTTTCGATAAGTAAATTAAACTTATGACGAAACCTCTTAATATAACGTTTCAATGAAGCTCAAGTATGTTAAATTGGATTTAATTGTGGTGAATATGGTGGTAAAAAACTTACATCCAGCTTGTTCTATTAATAACTCAGTTTCAACTATGGAAAGATGCGTTATCCATTACAATTATTTTCTCTGGTTTTAAAACTGGCAATAAGAACTCTTCCAAATAAATATTAAATAAATCAGTGTTCATAGTGCCTTCATACGTTAATGGAGCTATAACTGTATGCTCATTAAGTGCTGCAATGATATTAATATTTTTTCCTTTCCTTTACGACATCCAAATATTTTTTCACCCTTTGGTGCCCAACCGTAATCTCTGATTATATTGGGTTTAATCCCGCTTTCATCAATATATATAAATTTCTCTTTATCTATACCATCAACTAGTTGTTTAAATTGCTTCGACTTTATCTTGTTCTTCATAACTAAATGTTTTTTAAGAGTTATCCCAAGTTTATTCAATGCTTTACTTATAGCTGATTGGGTTACTCCAAATGTTTGGGTATGTATTGAAATCTATCTGGATATTACTTGTTTAGATAACTCTGATAAATTTACCTTCGTTGTTTCCACAAATTGTTTTTGGAGAAAATTCTACTTTTGAATATTTTTACCCATTTTTTCATCGTGTTGTACTGTACTCAAAATATTTTACTTGCACTTCTCATGCTTTTCTTAAGTATTTTCTATAACTCATTTTTTTGCCTATAATTAATATTTATGGTGTGTTTTTGTAAGAATGTTACTATAACTAAGAAACTCTTTGGTGTAATTTTCCTTGAAGAGCAATCAATCGAAGCATTAAATCCAGATGATATAAATGCAAGAGCATATGTTTACCTAAATCCGAATGCAGATAAAAAAGTTGACAAGGAATTTTTCAAGGATATTTGATAAGCAAAAAAATTAAAGAGCTTGATGGTTTTGATTATGATAACTATTAATGACTGTAAAACAAATTTATTTTATGGACTAATCCGGCGACGAACTCGGACGCAATAGCCGGGTAGATACTCTGTTACTTGTCAAGCTAAATAATCATAGATTAATTCTAGCTAAGTCTTACTTGATTCTGTAAATACAATCAGCCCCCTTGTCATGGACTTGGGGCTTTTGTTACTTATTTTTTATAGTTTTTACTAAGAAATAAGGATTTAATAATCTCTAAAATTTGACGTTCAAACCTGTTAGTTTAGTTTCGTATTTTATTAAACCCTTATTCCTAAAGGTTATTTTTTAGTTTGACAACAGAATATCTACAAATTTATAACTCATAATCAGCAATGTAAGATGTGGTGAGGAAACAAACCGCTTCAATCATGTTGCTACATAATTGATGCAATTCCCTTCGTTCATTGCATCCTACATTTATATATCCTTATTTAGGAAAGATCTTTATATTACTCTTCTTCTCTTAATGCAAGTCCCAAGTTTTGCAACATTGGTGCATTCTCAGCCCCAATATATTCAACATATTTATCACCATCATTAAAATGCTGATGCCAAGCCCAACGTGGAACTAAAACTGCATCTCATGCTTCCCAATCTACTCGTTGACCTTCAACCACACTGTGACCATAACCTTTGATAATATAAATAATGGTTTCATAAGAATGACGATGATTACGAGTATTTTATCCCTTTTCAAGTCCACCAATTGACATACTAATAGCTCTTGAAGGTAAATCTACAATATGTACTGGATGTTTGCGATCAGTAGAAAAATCGCCATCAACATTATCACCAGTTACATTTTTGTGAATAACACGATCTGGCATGGATGGTTCTAAATATGATTTAGTCTTACCAAAGTCTCGTGAAGAGTAGATATAGTTTTCATCTGTCATATAGTATTATACTCCTTAAATAAAATTATAAATTATAAATTATTTGCTAAGTTGCTGGTATCATTAAATTAGCACGAGATTCCATAGCATCAAAGAAAGACCCACGAATACTGAGAGCCATTAACATACCTTCTCTTAATTCACGACGGCTATCTTCACCTTTTTCTGCATATTCAACTGCTATATCAGTCAAAACTTCACCATGTTCATCATCAAGATCAAAAAAACTCGATCTTTTCTAGAAACGTCTAAGTAACGATCAATAGCCTGAAGGATTGGTTGATAGATAAATTTAACTACGTTTTCAGTTCCTAAGCCAATAGCTCCTAAGGATTGGGACGGACCGCCTTTAGAGCATAAATCATAAAACATATCTCGCCAAATTTCGGTTTCTTCAGCAAGTGGATGTTTATTACGATTAAATCTGTCTTTCCTTACAAAAGGCATAAAGCGTCTAGTAAAATAGAAACTGTACATATTGAAAGATTAAACTTTACGTCAACGTATTGCACGTCTTGTGAGAAAAACTCTTTCCTTTTCAAAAAAATTAGTAAACCATATTGGAGCAATTTGGGTAGGGATTCTTT
>DAOUSL010000371.1 GCA_030627235.1 Thioploca sp. | reverse complement strand
TGTGTTTTTATATCATTTTGTTATAAAATAATTTTGTATTATCAAATATATTTTATTATCACATAATCTTATTTATAACTTTACATCTATAACACTACCATATTTTGATTCTTCAGCTATATCTTCTAATTTAGCCTTACTTCTACCAATTATTGCTGCATTTAATATTATTTTAAGTACCTTAGTACTCGTAATCCATAATTTATAATGTTTTTGTTCTATATCTGGAAATTTAGATAGTAAATCATTAAGGTCTTCATTACCAAAAATATCATCATCTCTCAAAATATATGGTTTAAAAATCTTTTTTATTGTCCCAAGCGTTAGTAAAAAGTATGCACTTTAGTGCAAGACTTTTAGTTATATACTATTATCCATGAGAAAATATAGAAATTCGTCACATACAGTACATGACTTAAAAGTCCATTTAATATTGGCAACAAAATATCGTTATGAAGTATTAACACAGCAAGTAGGTGTGCGTACTAGAGATATAATTCGTCAGGTGTGTGAGCAATATAAATATTATGAGTGGAGTAGTAAGCAAAGAACATGTTCATATGTATATATCATATCCTCCTAAATATTCGATTAGTGATATGGTTAAGTGGTTTAAAGGCCGTTCATCAAATACAAGAAGAATTTCCTCAGTTAAGTAAGACGTACATTGTGTACTGTTTCGTAGTTACTTATTATCTTTATCTCTAGCTTCCACAATGTGGGCATTTTTTTGATTGGTCTTTCATTATGCTATATTTATACTATAAATTCTTATTTGGATAGTATTAATTATACTTTGAGCTCAGTACCCATCTGTTAAACAAAGTCTAAAATATCAGATAATTATTTGGTATAAGTAGTAACTTCTACTTCAGTTAATGCAATTCAGGCCAAATTGGCAATTTCTTCTTTTGGTAAGACTAATGAAATTATATTTGTGGTATATAAAATTGTCATTGAGTAAAAAGGTAATTGTTGGCTCATTTTTGGGTTGGTCTTTACAAGCAATTCCAAAATGGGGATTTGTTTTACTAGGAGATGGAGAAGCTGCTGCCAGCATAATAACATTGTTTATAACTCCACGTGGGTTTGGCAAACGCATTATTGAGCCAAGGAGTAATTCTTAATATAATAAATTTGTTCATCAAAATATTTCCTTAAATGTTGTACCCATAGACTGTAACATTAAATAACAAAATTAGATAGTCCATACAAGCTTATTCCCCATTTTTTGACCAACGACTAAATCCAGTATGGACTACTCTAAAATCTCCTAATCTCTCTGGTAAATCTTGCCAAGCAATTCCAGTTTTATATCTGTATATCACTGCCTCTACAAATAACCTATTATCTTTTTCTCCTACTGTTTATTTGCGTCCTAGAAATATTTCTTTTATCTTTTCCAATTTCTTATCTTTTAAACTATGTTTCCATTTTTTCTTGTTCGTTTCTTTATCATGACTTTTGACTTGGTTTTTAATTGCTGACACATTCCAATATAGTTTGTAATTTGTTTTTCACTGCTGTTTCACCATACTGTTCTTCTATATAATTTCTACCTTGTTGCGATAATTTATTCTACAATTCAGTATCGTTATATAAATGTGATAC
>DAOUSL010000209.1 GCA_030627235.1 Thioploca sp. | reverse complement strand
TTATCTTCAGGCAAATACCGTGCAGCTTGATAATCATGAGGAGTTTGAGGACTGCCGTTGATTTTTTGAACTGTGAAACTACTACCACGCATACTACATGGTTTTTTCATTAAACTGCTTGCTTCCACAACATCGTCTGATAATATTACTAAAAAGCCATCTAAGTTCATATCTGGAGATTCAATTTGTACTTTACCATCTAAACCTAATTTAGAAGAGGCACTTACTAAACTGGTTGGAGAGGTAATAAGTTGTTCGGATTCAAGATTTATATTGCCACCGTTTCCTTCAAAAGCTTGAGCTATAATTTGGCCATTTTTCAATATTATGAAATTGGGTTTAGAAATAGCTAAATTACCTCCATTACCTTTTCCTTCTTTAACACTAGCAGTTATTTTACCATTGTTTAAAAATACTAAATTATTATTATTTATCTCAATACTTCCACCACCAGCACTTACTGATTCAGTGGAAATTTCACTATTAGATAACTGAATATTATCAGCAGTAATTATCACTTGTCCAGCATCACCACCCTTAACTTGTTGTATCCATTTACCATCTGCGTAAAAAAAATGTTCAAGTTGTCCATTAACATCATTGACATCTATTAAATCCCCTTCTTTAGCAAAAATTTTATCAAGTTCTGCTAAGTTAGCAATAGATTTACGTTCAATATTATTTAATGTAATCCATCGTTCTCCTGTATAAATTTTATCTTTTACTATATTGCCGACTTGAGCTAAATTCAGAGTATCCATAGCATTGATATTATCAACATCATAAATGTTATTCAAAGCTTGCCATTTATCATCGATATGGATAAATTCTTTTCCAGAATCTAGTACTAATGCCGTTGGATAACCTTGTAGTGAATCTGTCATACCATTCATTTCGGCCATATTTTTAAAGGTAAATTGATTTATTTTTAAAGAATTAGTTTCATATTTACCATTTTCTAAATTAGTTAAAGAAACAAAAACAAAGTTTGCCGATTTACCATCTCCAATATCTTTAACTCTGATAATTTGTCCATTGGCAAATGGCATTTTTTCACCTGGATTATAAGTTTTACTAAATGAATATAACTCTTCAGTATTATTTAATACCACTGTTATATCATCAGTAATCTTTTGCCAAATCGCTAAATTATATGGAGTATAAATGGTATAAATAAAACGAGCTGACTCACCATTGCCAATATCTTGCACTGTTACAATCTGGCCAGAAATGATATCATATTGTTCAACTAATTTATTTAACTCATTTATATTATTGACTTTATATACAGGTGATGAAACTTTGATCAACGAATTACCATTATTTACATAACGTCCTGATTTATTATTTCCAATATCCGCAACTTTGATAATATCTCCTTTAGAAATAACTTGTTCAAAAACATTATTTAAACTACTAGCTGAAGAAATATTAGCACTAGAATCCATCTTAAGTTTAGAAACTTCAATATTTATATTACCAGCATGGCCACCACCAATAATAGAACTAGAGATTTCACCATTATCAGCTAAAACCAGTTTATTAGCTTTCACATAAATATTACCAGCTCTACCAGCTTTAACATTATCATTTTTAGAATTAGCATAAATCCCACTGGTTGCTTGATTATAATCTTTTGGAGAAAAATCAGATAAATAACGTAATTGGGCTGGTAATGGTTCTTGTAATTTACTTGTGCTAGAATCGCCATTAATTTTAATATCATTTTTTACTATGATTTCTATTTCACCACTATTAGCATAGTTATTAGTGCTACTGACAATAACTCCTCCATCGGTTATTTTTAAAGAGTCTGCTTGTAATGAAATTTTACCACCATTGCCAGCATTATCTTCAACTCCAATACTGCGAGCGTAAATACCAGAACTAAAACCATCTTCAGTTTCTCCATATTGATTAACTCCGGTAATTTCTATATTTCTTACATCTATATTAATAATGCCACCTTTACCACTCCGCATTCCTTTGGGAGCAATTGAACCAGAAGTAACTTGTCCACCATCTTGCAATAATAAATTATTGGCAGTAATGATAATATTACCAGCATCACCACCTACAATATTTGGCATTTTAACATTGGAACTAGAACCAATTACACTAGACCAACCAGCTTCAGCGTTTGCCCCAGAGATTTTAATCGTTTCTTGAGCATTAACCGTTATATCGCCGGCTCTGCCAACTCCAAAAGAATTTGATATAATATAAGAACCATCTGCTAAAGTGATATTTCTAGCATTAATTATAATTTTTCCGGCATTACCAATAAATGGTGGAATAGGAAAATTATATATCGAACCAGCCTTGGCATCTATATTTTCAGTAATATCGAATATTATAGCTCCAGCATTTCCATTATTAGTGGTATCTATAATTATAACAGCATCTTCTAGTTGAAAATTATCAGCTTTAAACAGCATATTTCCACCTTGTCCAGCACCATCAGTAGTAACATAAAAATAACCGTTGTCTTTAACAGTAATATTTTCAGCATTAATCATCAAATCACCACTTTTACCAGCATCATCTTGTTCACTAACAGTAGTCGATTTAATAGTGGTTGGAAAGCCGGCAGCTTGACTACCAGAACCTGTGAATAGAACTGATTTAGCATTCAAAGTTATATCACTACCATCATTGTTATCACTAGTTTTACTAAAAATATAT
Organism: Thioploca sp.; assembly: GCA_030627235.1. Taxonomy (GTDB): domain Bacteria; phylum Pseudomonadota; class Gammaproteobacteria; order Beggiatoales; family Beggiatoaceae; genus DRQV01. The sequence continues at coordinate 3,379 of DAOUSL010000209.1, read as the reverse complement.
GCTCCATCTTGAAAACTAATTTGTTTAGCTGTTAAGGTAATATTTGCATTTTTACCAGACTCAATTTTCAGTGCAGTTGCTATTAGATCAGTATTTTCACCAATTGCTAGTATAGAATCACCAGCATGTAAATTAATATTCGCTTCATCACCACTAGCATTTATTATAGTTCCATTCTGCAATGAAATATTATTTGCTTTTAATTCAATAGTGTTGCTATCAAATTTTGAATTCTGAATATTAATATTTCCCAATTTATCAACAACTGTTAAATCATCTAGCAATACAGCACCAGTTGCACTTATTAAATTCAAATGATTAGCAGTAAGTTGAGCTTGGTTAATATCAATATTGTTACCGATTATAGATAAGGTTTTGTCAGTATATAAACTGCTATTATTAATAGTTAATTTAGCTTGAGAAGTAGATAAAAAACCAAATGCTTCAACTGGTGCAACAGTTAATAAACTATCATTCAGATTACGAGCATCAAACCGCCCATTATTTCCCAACCGTAAATAATCAGCGGTACTAGCATGAAAGCTTCCTTGCACATCTAATTTAGCATTTTCTCCAAACATAATTCCATATGGATTGAGGAAATAGAAATCAGCATTTGGAATTGTCGAACGAATTAATCCATCAATGTTAGAAGGATTGCCGCCAGTTACTCGGCTGATAATATTTTGGATAGAGTTTAATCCAGAAAAAGTTGCTGATTCTGAACTGTTTAAATTAAAGTCTTGGAAGCTATGGAAAAGATTATTACCATGTTGTTGACCTAAATCTGGAGTGATTTGGAAATTTGGACCGGATAAGTTTATATCTTGTCCAAGAGTGCCATCAGTTATTATTTCGGCGTTGGTGGATATGCTGCTAATTAATATTGGTATTATTAGTAAATATTTCATTTTTTCTTTGTTTAAACCTCTGAATTATATGATTAAAATAATCAATTTTTGCAAGTATTTAAAACAGATTTTTTATCTGATTTTTTAAAAGTAGTTACAATTTTATCTTCAGGCAAATACCGTGCAGCTTGATAATCATGAGGAGTTTGAGGACTGCCGTTGATCTTCTGGACTGTGAAGTTGCTACCTCGCATACTGCAAGGTTTTTTCATTAAATCACTAGCTTCCACAACTGCATCCGGTAATACCACCAAAAATCCTTCCATATTTATATCTACAGACTCGATATTTACTTCACCATCCAAACCCAAATTTGACGAAGCACTTATCAAACTATCTGGGGAAGTGATGAATTGTTCGGATTTGATATTGATATTACCACCATGACCTTCATTTGCTTGAGCGATAATTTTTCCTTGGTTCAAAACAATAAATTGTGGATTGGCAATATTAATATTACCACCATTACCAATACCATTTTTTACACTAGTGAAAACCTGCCCACCGTCGGAATGTAATAAATTAGTAATTTTGATGTCAATATTGCCACCAATAGAATTTTCGGTTCCAGTTGTTATTTTATTGTTATTTCCCAAAAATATTTGATTGGCTTGTATATTGATATTACCAGCATCACCTGCGTCATTTATGTCACCAAATGAGTTAGCATAAATACTACTTATTGATATTTTATTATCTTGATTAAAAATTTTTTGAAATATTAATTGACTTGATCTAGGTTCTTTTAACTTAATATGGCTTGAATCTCCAGAGATGGAAATTGGCCCATTAATATTAATATTAATATTCCCACCTTTTCCTTTCCCTGAAGTACTCACAATAATATCAGCACCATCTGTGATACTTAATGCATTAGCCATTAAAGAAACAGTCCCAGCATTACCAGCATTAATTCCTATAGAACTAGCACTAATACCAGAACCTAAACCATTTGAATTTTCACCATACGGATTGATACCAGAAAGTTTAATACTGTCAGATACTCGAATATCAACATTACCGGCTTGTTGAGTTTGCCCAGTTCCATATGCAATAGTACTACTTCTTATTTTTCCTCCGTCCGTAATTATCAGTTTTTTTGCTTCTAAAATAATATCACCACCAATTCCAGCAAGGCCATTGTCAGTAGTTACAGAAGATAATGATGCTAATCCACCATTCCAACCATCACTATAAGTTCCAGTAATTTTAATAGTTTCATTTGCACGAATGTAAATATCTCCAGAATTTCCACTATCATAGGTTATAGTAGTGATACCACTATCTTCCAAAAGCATATCGTCTACAGTTAAGATTATATTGCCAGAATTTCCAGATGAAATTACTCGATTAGTAATTTCAGCATCACTGTGGAGGGACATATTACCGGCTTTAATAATAATATCTCCAGAATTTTCAGTTGATAAGGAATCGCTCGAAATACCGCTTCGATTATTGAATAATAATGTGTTCACGTTAATATCAACACTAATTTCTTGACCATTATTGAGTTGGTTATTTCCTGGTAATTTTTTAGCTTGAATTTGACTACCATTTGTTACAATTAAATTTTTACCATGAATAGAAATGCGTCCATTCTCTTGACCATTAACACTTAAAAAAGTTTTATTAATCCTAATCTGACCTCCTTTAGCATCGCCTAAGTTTAATCCTGATTTGTTAGAGACTATTTCTCCTTTGGAAGCCACGCTAGCAAGATTTATATACCCAGAACTTGTAGATATTTCTGAATCTGCAGATGTTATTATCATTTGGAAATTTGGAGCATTTTTATCTATTATTGGCGATGTACTACCAATTAAATCTAAATCACCGCCAATTAATGACAATGTTTTACCCTTAGAAAGGGATAAATTGCTATCTTGTGTAGCGATTTTAGCTGCTGAATCTGTTAAAAAGCCAAAGCTTTCAACCGGTGCAACAGTCAATAAACTATCACTCGGATTACGAGCATCAAACCGTCCATTTTCTCCCAGTCGTAAATAATCAGCAGTACTAGCATGAAAGCTTCCTTTCACATCTAATCTAGCATTAGGTCCAAACATAATTCCATATGGATTGAGGAAATAGAAATCAGCATTGGGAATTGTGGAACGGATTAGGCCATCGATATTGGAGGGATTGCCACCGGTTACTCGGCTGATAATATTTTGGATAGAATTTAATCCAGAAAAAGTTGCTGATTCTGAACTGTTTAAATTAAAGTCTTGGAAGCTGTGGAATAAATTGCTACCGTGTTGTTGACCTAAATCTGGGGTGATTTGGAAATCTGGGCCGGGTAAGTTTATATTTTGACCAAGAGTGCCATCTGTTATTATTTCGGCGTTGAGAGAATGGCTAATTAATAATAATATGAATAATTTTTTTAACATTGTAAGCACCAAAGATTGCAAATTATATATTTTTCTGATTAAATAGATGGTAAGTAGCTTGAAGGTAGTTTTTCG
>DAOUSL010000020.1 GCA_030627235.1 Thioploca sp. | reverse complement strand
AGTTCTACTGCGATTGCAAAATCATAAAATAATTTTGTTTTATAGCCAATTCCAAAGGGAAGCGCAAATGGTAATGAGTTTACAAATTACATCTTGATGCAATTCATTCTTCATTGCATCCTACATTTATACAACCTTAGTTAGGAAATATGCCTATTCCTATAACTTTAGACTATCAAATGGGTTTGAAAATGTCAATTTAGGAAAGCGTATAGCAATTCTTAATTATGAATGCTTAATTCTTAATTAAATTCAAAATAAATTACTTATATTGCTGTAGTTTATCCAATCGAAAAATACTATAGTAAATATTATTCCAAAATATAGTTAGAAACTTGTAATTTGATTCTTAATCAATACGGGTGTAATATATGCTAAAAAATTATTACAAATACATATTTTTCATAAATTCAACATTTAACTAAGTTTAACTACCATTGGATATCTTACATATTATAATTCTTGCTGTTATGCAAGGACTAACTGAATTTTTACCTATTTCTAGTTCTGGTCATTTAATATTATTTCCCCAACTGTTAGGTTGGCAAGATCAAGGTCTAGCATTTGATATCGCTGTACATGTAGGTTCTTTATTTGCAGTATTATTATATTTTCGTTATGACTTAAAACCACTGCTGGTTAGTTGGGTATTATCATGTAAAAACAAACAATTGACTTCAGAAAGCCGTTTAGTATGGGCTATAGGATTTGCTACTATTCCAGTTGGATTGGTCGGCTTAACTATATCTATTGCTGGTTGGGAAGAACAATTACGTTCACCTATGATAATTGCTAGTACGACAATTTTTTTCGGCTTAATGTTATTGAAAGCTGATATAAGCGGTATTAAAAACCGAAATGAATTTCACTTAAATTGGCAAGATGTAATGATAATTGGAATCGCCCAAGCAATAGCTCTCATCCCAGGAACTTCTCGTTCTGGTATCACTATAACTGCCGCTTTATTTTTAGGTTTAAATCGACAGGCTGCTGCAAGATTTTCATTTTTATTAGCAATTCCTGTAATTATTTTAGCTGGTGCTAGCGAAACAGTTACCTTGATAAATCAAAATGTTGCAGTTGATTGGACGACATTATTATTGGCAGTAATATTTTCAGCTATCAGTGCTTATTTGTGTATTAAAATTTTTATCAAATTGTTGGATCATATTGGTATGTGGCCATTTGTTCTATATCGATTAGGCTTGGGAGCAGTCTTAATTTGGATGATGTAAAATTATATTAGTAGTTTATTAGACGCTTTGGTGTAACTCTACCATCTTCTAATACTTGTCCAATCCCTAAAAATATTTCTTCATTAAATAATTGTACCCAACCATCAGTTGGAGCTTGGGGAACTTGGACTGCTTGACCTTGTTGGACATAATAAGTAAGTTCTGTCGATAAATTAATTTTAGGCCAGTGAGAGATTGCTGTTTCCATAGGGATTAATAACTTATCAAGAGCCTCTAAATCAGTTTGCTGTTCTAAAGTGGTAAAATCTATCATACTTTGATACTCTCCTACTCGAATCCGATGCAACCGACTGACGAAAGCTCCACAACCTAAAATTTCACCTATATCTTCTGCTAAAGTACGAATATAAGTGCCTTTAGAACAATGTACTTTTATGGCCAGATAATTATCGATAAAACTTTGAATTTCAATATCATAGATATTAATCGTACGGGCTTTACGTTCTATAGTTTTACCCTGTCGAGCTAACTTATATAAAGGTTCGCCTTTATGTTTAAGAGCTGAATACATGGGAGGAACTTGTTCATTAGAACCGATAAATGATTTAACAACTTTATCTATTTGTTCTAGAGTAATATTATCAGCTGAACGAGTTTGTAAAATTTCACCTTCACTATCTCCAGTTAATGTGGTAAAACCTAGAGTTAAAGTGGTTTCATAATATTTATCTGCCATTAATAGAAAATTAGATAACTTAGTAGCCTCTCCTAAACAAATAGGTAATAAACCACTAGCAAGTTGATCTAAACTTCCGGTATGACCCGCTTTATTGGCTTGAAATAAGCGTTTAACTCGTTGTAAAGCTCCATTAGAGCTTATGCCTACTGGTTTGTTGAACAGTAGAATTCCATTTATATTTCTTTTGACCATTGATAAATTTACAGTTAACAATATTTTTAAATTAAGCGTTGATGTTCTATTCTTCTGTTTCAGGTTTTACAGATTCTATTAATGCTGATAAACGAGTTGCATATTCAACTGAGCCATCATGAATAAAATATAATTGAGGAGTAGTTCTGGTTGTTAAACGTTGGGATAAACCATACCGTAACTTACCTCTCATCTCGTTATTTAAGTATTTTACAGTAGTTTTTTCATCACCAGCAAGGATTGTTACATAAATCTTAGCCTGTTTTAAGTCTGGGGATATATCTACAGCAGAAACTGTAATCATGCCAAAGGTTTTAGTGCTGACTTCTTTATGAATGATAGAAGATAATTCTCGTTGGATTTGTTCTCCAACTCGTTGGGTGCGGCTGAATTCTTTCATGAGTTTACTCTAATTCTTTTTTTAAGAAAATAAATGACTACTTGACAATAAGGTTTATATTTTCCTTCTGCATCTTTACTTTGATATTTTTCAATCATTTTCTGGATTTTTGAATTATCCCAAGCTGATTTTTTACCTTTAATATTGGTAAGTTTATTTATAACTTCTTCTCTTATTGCTCTTCTAAAATTAACCAATTTTTGCATATTTAAATTTAGAATTTTATCTAAATCATTATTAATAGTTTGGTCATCAGAATATATTTGACCATTTTTTCTATATTTTATTAATTCTTCACAATTTTTTATATTATCAGTTGGATTAATAGTAATTTCGTTGTCGCCTTTACTAGTATCACAATGTTGTAAATGTTTTGGTTGTCCTTCATTACCCATACAAGCACCTAACAAACTTTGATATTCTAATTGCAATTCTTGATTTTTTGTTTGTGGTTTACGATGCTCAATTTTAATTTTTTCTAAATTTGGTTCAATACGTTGCATACAATAACAACAAATATAGCCTTGTTCTTTTACTAGAGCAATACGCAAATCATCTTTTTCAGGATAATTGTCATACGTAGCATTAGTTTTTTTACGATTAATTGTCAATGAGTTAGGTTCTTTAGCTTTATTAATTAACTTCATATTCAAAAATCTGCAAAATCCAAATTAACACGAGCTTGAACAATAGCAATATCATCTTCACCTAAATATTTAGACAAATCATCCAATATATTTTGTGCTTCTTCTTTTTTCTCTTCATCAAGTAGTTCGTAAAATTTATCAAGTTCTTTTTGTGTTTGTTCAGGACGTTCTGTAACTCCCATTAAATCATATAAAATAGAATTATTATCTCTGCCTAAAGTATTAGGTGTGATTTTTATTGGTTTAAAATCTTCTAAAATAGTTATATTTTTAGGTGGTACAGTGCCTAATATCAAAGGAGAATGCGTAGAAATAATAAACTGACAATTTTTAAATATTTTCGTCAAATTAGGAACAATTTTTCTTTGCCAACTAGGATGTAAATGCAAGTCAATTTCGTCAATTAATATAACGCCATCTCCATGCAAAGGATTATCATTTTCTGGATTAGCAACTATTAATCGTCGGGTTAAATCTGCAACTAATATTAATAACATCTTTTCACCAGCAGAAAGTTGATTAATATTTAAGTTAGTGCCATTTTTTTCTATACATAAATCACCTTGTGGATTATTTACCCAAGTAATATGTAAGTTATAAAAAGTATTGTTTTTATCATTTAAAACTTGATATATGGCTTGTCGAACTATTTCATATTTGTTATTAGTGCCAGTCTCTCTTTTAATACTTTCTTGCCATTTAAACCAATTAAAAAAACGGTTAAAATCAAATACTCCTTCTGAACAAGCTGATATATAAGCAGCAAATGGTTCATTTTCTAATTTTATATCTAAAAATTCTACATTTCCAACTGGTGCGTTATAAGCAGGATAATAAACGAATAATGGTAAATATCCTTGACTATTATATAAATCATGTATTTTTTCAATGAGCAATTGAAATCCATCAATATCAGCTACAGTAATATTATGACCATCTAAGCTTATATGAATATCTTTATCTCTATAAAACTTTATATTTTTTTTCGATGTATATGTTCGTGTAGAAAAACCTACTATTGTTTTTACATGTTCTGGAGAAGCTTTAACACCCATAATTACATGATCTAGCAAGGAAGCAATACTAGATAATATCGTAGTCTTTCCACTTCCATTATTCCCAATCAAAACTGTTAATTTATCATGGAATTCTAACTCAAAATCTTTAAAACCACCTACATTGTCAAGTTTTAGTTTAGTTATTTTGGTAGTCATATTGGAGAAATACTTGGTAGGACAAATGGGAAATATTTGATAAAACAGATTTGAATAATTACATTTAAAATTGTTGGATATTTGGTGGACTTTATCAGCCCACCATACTATTTAACTAAAGCGTTCTAGCAACCATCTTTCTTTCATAAATTTCAATCTGATCATCAACTTTAACATCACTATAATTCTTCACACCGATTCCACATTCCATACCATGCTTAACTTCCTGCACATCTTCCTTAAATCGTCGTAAAGAATCTAATTCGCCTTCAAAAATAACGACGTTATCCCGCAATACCCGAATTGGACTACTACGCCTAATCAATCCGTCAGCTACCATACAACCAGAAACCAAACCAAACTTAGGTGAACGGAATACCTGACGAACCTCTGCCAAACCAATAATTGTCTCCACTTCCTCAGGCGCTAACATACCACTCAAAGCTTTCTTGACTTCATCTATAGCTTCATAAATAACACTATAATAATGTAAATCAATGTCTTCTTCCTGAATTAACTGTTTAGCACCAAGATTAGCCCGTACATTAAAACCAATAATAATTGCTCCAGAAGCGACAGCCAAATTTGCATCTGACTCAGTAATACCGCCAACTCCACTAGCAACAATATTAACTTTAACTTCATCAGTAGATAATTTGATTAAAGCATCCGATAAAGCTTCTTCCGATCCATGTACATCAGCTTTTAATACAACTCTAAGAGTGCTAACTTGACCAGCTTGCATCTGAGCAAACATATTTTCTAATTTAGATGCTTGCTGACGAGCCAATCTGACATCACGATATTTGCCTTGTCTGAATAAAGCAATCTCTCTAGCTTTTCGTTCACTTGATACTACTACAACTTCGTCCCCAGCATTAGGTACTCCAGACAAACCTAATACTTCAACTGGTATAGATGGACCTGCTTCAGCTACTGGTTTACCATTTTCATCTAGCATGGCTCTAACCTTACCAAATTCTCTACCAGCTAATAAAATATCACCTTTTTTTAATATTCCACTCTGGATTAATACTGTTGCTACTACACCACGTCCTTTATCCAATCGTGATTCAACAATTACTCCAGTTGCAGCACCCTCAGCGACAGTAGTTAGTTCTAGCATTTCAGATTGCAATAAAACTGCATCTAATAATTCATCAACTCCAGCTCCGGTTTTAGCAGATACTGGCACAAATATAGTGTCTCCACCCCAATCTTCAGGAATTACTTCTTTAGCAACCAATTCTTGTTTTACACGGTCTTGATCAGCATTATCTTTATCAATTTTATTAAGAGCAACTATCAATGGTACAGAGGCTGCTTTGGCATGTTGGATGGCTTCCATCGTTTGTGGCATAACCCCATCATCAGCAGCAACCACTAAAATTACAATATCGGTTACTTTAGCGCCCCTAGCTCGCATTGCTGTAAAAGCGGCATGGCCTGGTGTATCTAAAAAGCATACACTACCTTTTGGAGTATCAACATGATAGGCACCAATATGTTGAGTAATACCACCAGCTTCTCCATCTGCAACTTTAGTTACTCTGATATAATCTAATAGAGAAGTCTTACCATGATCAACATGACCCATGATAGTAACTACAGGGAAACGAGATACTTGCTTTCCAGCCTGCTGACCAGTTTGCATTAAGCCAGTTTCTATCTCATTTTCCTTCAACAATTTAGAAGTATGACCCATTTCCTCTACAATAATAGAAGCAGTTTCCTGATCTAAAATCTGATTAATCGTCACCATTGTTCCCATTTTCATGGTAGTTTTGATAACTACTGCTGCTTTTACCGACATTTTTTGAGCTAATTCAGATACAGTTATAGTTTCTGGTAATAATACTTCATGAATAACTGGTGCTGTTGGTTTGCGAAAGCTTCCATGTTGAAGTTCACCCGGTCTGACATATGGTTGCTTACCACCTCGTTTCCTTCCTGCGTGATCTTTCCTATTGCCTTTATCAGTTTTACGGTCTAATTCTAATCTTCTATTATTAGATTTAGTTTTATCCCCTCGTTTACGTTGAGGAACTGGTTTTTTAATCGGTTTATCATCTTTTGCTTTTTTAGCAGTGTCAGATGTATTGTCCGGGTTAGATTTAACAACAGGTTGTTGTTCTGTATTGGTTTTAACCTTGATAGTTGGAATTGCGTTACTGGGTTTATCTGAAGTAGTTACTGGTTTCTTGGTAACATTAGTATTAGGCTTAGTTGCAATTTTAATTGTAGTTGCAGTATTTTTCTCTGGTTTTACAACTACAGGTTGTACAGGTTCACGCTTTTTAGTTTTAATTTTTACAGTGCCTGAATCCACTGCTTCATATTTTGTCGGACGTTTTTTAGTCCTAGTATTTATTGTAGTTCCAACTGTGGTTTCTGCTTTCTTAGAATTGGCTGCATTTGATTTAACTGGATAAGTTTTAGCCACTGAATTTTTATTAACCGTAGGTTTGACAGTTTTTGTAGTAGGGTTTGTATTATCAGTTTTGACTACTACCTCAGGAGTTTTTACAGTAGTTTCTTTAACTATAATCTCTTTAATATTATTCTCTTTAGTAACATTCTCTGCTGAAATAGAAGCATCATTATTATCTACTATTACTTCTTTTTCAAGTTCAGTATTTTTCGGAGTACGTTTAACATAAGTCCGCTTTTTCCTTACTTCAACATGTACTGTTTTAGTACTTCCAGTTGAATTAGATACTTTAAGCTCACTAGTAGTTTTACGTTTAAGAGTAATTTTTTTAGGACTAGCAGATATTTCTTGGCCGATATCATCTTTCCCATGGATATGGCGTAGATAAGTTAAGAGTTTATTTTTTTCTTCCTCATTAATTTTATCATCAGCTTCTTTTACTGGTAATCCAGCATGACCCAATTGGGTTAACAAACGTTCGATGGGGATTTCTAATCTATCAGCAAATTGTTTTACAGTTACTTCAGCCATTTATTCTAAGATATATTGTAATTATGTTATGCAGAAAGCCTAAATATAACATTCTTACAGCTTTATTTAAGCCATAAAGTTTATAACTTTCTGAATAACATTATGTAGTTAAAATTAAGACATGGGTCATCATCCTTGTTAGGACAGACATTTATGTCTGCTACTTTGAAAATTAATAGATATAGTGAACATTCACTTAATATTTATTTATCAAACCAAGAAGCTCTTGCAGCCATAATAAACTGACCCGCATTAGCCTCATCAATACCATCTAAAACTATTAAATCTTCCACTGATTGTTCAGCAAGATCATCTATACTAACTATACCATTTTTTGCAAGAACTTGAATCAATTGTTCATTAATTCCATCTATAGTAGATAATTCACTAGTTTTATTTGCTTGTTCTTCTTCACTGGCAATAGCCTTAGTCAATAATATATCCTTAGCTCTAGTACGCAACTCCTTTACAAGTTCTTCATCAAATTCTTCAATATTAAGCATTTCATTGAGTGGTACATAAGCAACTTCTTCCAATGAAGAAAATCCTTCTTGTAATAGAACTTCAGCAATTTCTTTATCGACTTCTAAATCATCCATGAACAATTGAACTATAGTCGTTGTTTCTTTCTCATATTTTTCAGATGCTTGTGATTCGGTCATTATATTCAAATTCCAACCGGTCAATTCAGTAGCAAGCCTTACATTCTGCCCATTACGTCCAATAGCCTGAGACAGTTGTTCTTCACGTACAGCAACATCCATACTATGAGTTTCTTCATCTACTACAATTGATACTACTTCTGCTGGCGACATAGCATTCATTACATATTGAGCTGGGTTTTCATCCCATAAAATAATATCTACTCGTTCACCAGTTAATTCATTTGAAATAGTTTGAATTCTAGAACCACGCATTCCTACACATGCACCAATAGGGTCAATTCTTGGGTCTTTAGACATTACTGAAATCTTAGATCTTAAACCTGGATCACGAGCTGCATTTATTATTTCTAAAAAATGCTCTCCTATTTCAGGAACTTCCATATCAAATAATTTAATCAATAGTTCTGGTGCGACTCGTGATAAAAATAATTGTGGACCTCTTAGCTCAGAACGTACACTATGTAGATAACCACGTAATCTATCACCTAAACGCACTGTTTCACGTGGGATCATATCTTCACGTAAAATTACTGCTTCTACATTATCGCCTAAATCAAGGATGATATTGCCACGTTCTATACGTTTTACAATTCCATTTAACAATTCACCTTCACGATCTTTATAAGTTTCAACAATTTTAGCTCGTTCTGCTTCTCGAATTTTTTGAACTATTACTTGTTTGGCAGTTTGAGCTCCAATACGTCCAAAACTAACTGATTCTATTGCTTCTTCAATAAATTCGCCTTCATTTATATCAGCATTATTTATGCGTGCATCTTCTAGGTTAGTTTCAATTTCTTCTTTGGCATCATCATTTACTACTAACCAACGTCGAAATGCTTGATATTCTCCGCTATGCCTATCTATATTGACATATACATCAGTATTATATTCATAACTCTTTTTGGTAGCAATTGCGATAGCACATTCTAAAGCATCGAAAATAACTTCTTTACTAACACCTTTTTCGTTAGATACCGCATCCACGACCAAAAGAATATCCTTACTCATATACCACCTCTATTTTTAGATCAAATATGTGGTTATTTAGGCACAATATGTGCTTTATCTATTCTTTCAAAAGGTAAATTATATTCTATTCCATCTACCATTATTACCACATCACTATCTTGCACTCTTTCCAAAGTTCCGATAAAATTACGTCGTCCATCTTTAGGACGTATTAAACGGATTTTTACTTTGTTACCAATAAAACGAATAAACTGTTCTAATGTAAATAAAGGCCTTTCTAAACCAGGAGATGATACTTCTAAAATATAATGACCTTGTATAGGGCTATCAACACTTAATACTCCATCTACCTGATGGCTAACTTTCTCACAATCAGATAAACCAATTCCGCTAGGACTATCTATGTATATGCGTAATAGAACGCCATGCCCCCCTTGTGAAAGGCGCATTACACCAACTAATTCATAACCGAGTGCTACAATAGTTGGAGCCAATAATTTTTGTAATTCCTTGTCTAGCAATTTCAACCGCCTTATAGAAATAAAAAATGGGCACTAGGCCCACTTTAATACTATTATATGATTAACCACCGTTTACTACCAATTATTTTATGAACATAGTTTGTAATTAAGTTCAAATATATTATTGGTATCATATTCGCAATATCTTATTAATTATTGGGCATATTATATAGGATTAATCCTTTTGTAGCAAATATTTTTCATTGTATAATAGTAACTACATGATATTTAATATATAATTGACTATTATATTTTTAAAGTACATATATATCAAACAAATTTATGAATCAAAATTTAAATCAGCTACAACCTTATCCATTTGAGAAATTAAATAAGCTTAAAAATATTCCAATAGCTACCGATAAAGCTCCAATCAACCTTGCTTTAGGTGAGCCACAACATGATATTCCTGCTTTGTTAAAACAGGCTATACAGCAAGCAAAAATTAATGGTTTTAGTAAATATCCAGCTACTAAAGGTGGTGAAATAATTCGTTGCAATATAGGCAATTGGCTGACAAAACGTTTTAAATTACCAATTATTAATTCAGATGAAAATATTTTAACTGTTAATGGCACTCGTGAAGCATTATTTTCCTTTGCACAATGTATAGTCGATAATACTGTTTCTCAACCATTAGTTTTAATGCCAAATCCTTTTTATCAGATTTATGAAGGTGCAACTTTTTTAGCAGGAGCTAAACCTTGGTTTATTAATTGTTTAGAAGAAAATTCTTGGTTACCAGATTTTAACTCTGTGCCAAAAGAAGTATGGGAAAATTGTCAGTTATTGTATATATGTTCACCAAATAATCCTACTGGCACAGTATTAGATAGGGATATATTACAAGATTTAATAAAAAAAGCCGATAAATATGATTTTGTAATAGCTGCTGATGAATGCTATTCTGAAATTTATGCTGATGAGCAACCAATTGGATTGTTGCAAGTTTGTGCGGAATTAGGTCGTTCAGATTTTAAACGTTGTATGGTATTTCATAGTTTATCTAAACGTTCTAATCTGCCAGGATTGCGTTCTGGATTTGTGGCTGGAGATGCTGATTTAATAAAAAAATTCTGGTTATATCGTACTTATCATGGTTGTGCTATGTCATTAGTTGTGCAAGAGATCAGTGCTATTGCTTGGAAAGATGAAGAACATGTACAAGTAAATCGGGATTTATATCGACAAAAATATACAGCAGTAATAGCAATTTTAGCTCCAGTTATAGAGGTTAGCTATCCACCAGCTAGTTTTTATTTATGGTTAAAAACCCCTATCGATGATGTAGAATTTACTCAAAAATTATTTATCCAACAAAATATCACTGTATTACCAGGTAGCTTTTTGTCACGTACTGCTCATGGTATAAACCCTGGTAAAAATAGAGTTCGAATTGCCTTGGTAGCTCCGCTAGAAGAATGTATTGAAGCTGCTGAAAGATTATGTATCTTTATAAAAGGTCTATAAATTTATAGACTGTAACTAACCACCGTAAGTGGTGGTTGTTCACCAATTTAAACACTTAAAGTTTAAAATCGAACTCCAATTTTTAATCCATACTGTGGCACTTCACCAAGTGAAACTTCTGCATTAATAATCATTAGAGGAAAAGGAGAAAATTGCAGTCCAACTAATGCTCGATAACCAGTTGTATTAACATCATCTAATTCAACAATATCAGTATTTTCACTACCATTAATTCTAAAGATTGAAGCTCCAGCATAAGGAGTAAACATTAAAAATCCCTTACTGACTAATACATCTAAAGTTTGAGTATCAATACTAATATCATCAACTCCACTAAGACTGGTATAACTAGCTCTAACACTAACCGCTGGTGTCAAAGTAGAACCTTCCAAAATAGCATACTTAGCTTCAAGACCCCATAATGTGATATTAGTACTTGGCACAGAAACGTACATTGCTCCTACATCAATATTGAATGGTAAACCTTTTTGTACATGCAATCTTGGAATAGGTAAATATGTTGATGGGTCGTTATCAGATACTAAATTTATCCAAAATTCTTGATCATCACTAATATCAGTAACAACAGTTTCTAAAGAAATATCAAATCCCAGCATACCAAGTGGTTCTGCTGTTGCCATAGGGTTGAATAATAAGGCACTACCAAATTCTTTAATAAATTCTTCAAAACCATTTTGAGAAATAGCATCAGTGAATTCAATATCATTGGCTTGGACAAAGCTAGATATAACTAATAATATAGCAATTATTAATCTTTTTATCATATTCCTTTCCTAAATTGCTCAGAAAATAGATGGGCTAAGTTGATGATAGGTATAACCATGTCTTTATATGAAAAACAACATAAAGCAAAAGGTTCCCAATGTTTTTGATTGGCTGGTAATTCACATTCTTGTTCATCATTTACATAAATATTTTGCGGCATGGTAGCCAGATGCAAACAAGAATATTGAACTGGTTGGGATTGGTCAGTTTGATAGACTGTAATTCCAACTATTGGTTCTTCAGCTTGATTGATTTTTTGTCCTTCCATAAGTTGGGACATATCTACTACTGGTAAAATTTGCTTTTGAAAGATTAAAACTTCATTGCAGTATGGTAAAGTTCCTGGAACATTAAACAACTTATGTGATATAAGCACTTGCCACATTTCGTGGTGTCCTACCGCCGCTTGTAAACCTGCACCAAAATCTAATAGCCAAGCTTTACTGGTTGTAACTTCTTCAGTCATTTTTAGTCCAAATTAAATTTAAAATGAGTTCAAAATATACATATTTTTGAATAATATAAAGTGGTCTTCAATATTTATATCGGATAAATATTGACTTTATCAATATCTAAAACAATTTTTGGATTTTTATAAAAACTAAAAGTTTAATTCCGAATATTTAAGCATCTATTATTCTAGTATACCTAAATATTTTTTTAAATATATACCAATATATCTTTATTTTGAACTTTAATCATCTAAAATAAATTTAGACTATACCAAATATAGGTAGTCCTAAAGAAAGTAGTGATGTATAATATATTAAGAAAAAAACTATGAATTGTCCAACATGTAACTTAGAAAAAATAAAATGGAAGCATCCACAATGGAAAACAAAAATACGCTTGTAAAGATTGTAACAGGCAATTTATTTTAGATCCAACTAATTGTATTTCGGAATAAAACCTTAATTGATAATATTAGAAAAAATCCCATTAGCTGGTATTGCAAGAGTCGTTGACGTTTCTGAGTATTGGTTACAAAATTATGTTAATGATAAATATGATTCTGTTCCAAAAGTTGTTTATGTTACTCCGAAAAGGTAAACTTACCATCCAGTGTGATGCAACGAAGTGGCGTTACCTTATACGCCCAATGTGGGTAGGGATTCTTTTGTGATAGATAAATAAGCAATGGATTTGGCTTGCTATTGACACTAAAGAAATTATTGGGTAGGGATTCTATACATTGGTAGTCGAGATACAAAAGGAACTCAAGAATTATGGGATTCATTACCTTCTGTATATCGACAATATGCTGTTTCATTTACAGATTTTTGGAAAGCATATGATACAATTTTTCCAAAGTCATAAATCTGTTGCTAAAGGGACTGGTCTTACAAACTGTATTGAACGCTTTAATTGCACCATGAGACAACGAATTGATCTCACATTCGTTAGTTACTTCATTGCACGTCTTGTCAGAAGCACACACTCTTTCTCTAAAAAACTTTCAAATCATATTTGGGTAGGGATTCTTTTATCCATCATTATAACACTAATATTATTTGAGTTTATGCACCACTACTTTCTTTAGGACTACCCAAATATAAACCCCCAACCATTAAATATATTGGAGGTTTAATATTTATCTACATATCATAGACTGCTACTTCTGGTAATCCAACTTGTCGTAATAAATTTGCTCGTACTTTATGTACTAAACTGTTTACTTTAATTTGTTCAGACAATATGTCTAAAGCATTATACCAGTAACCATGTTTGGCGTATAAAGCGGCCATATCCTGATTATTATTAGCTGATAATAAGATATAAGGAGCGTCAACTCGTTCAATTGTACTAATTGCACTAATATTCAAAGAAGGATTATCCTGGTCACAGATTAAAGATATAGACCATTCATATTCCACGTTTTTTTCTAAATTTAGGTTGTAATTACTAAGAGGTAATGTATGTATACCTGATTTTACTGATTTCAAATGAAATGAATCTTTAAATAATGGAGTTTCAGAGAATTCTGTTAACTTTTCTGGAGTTTTATCTATAATGAAAGTAAAATCAGCATTTTCTAAAGACTCAGATATTGACCAATATAATGTTGGTTGAGCATCAACAGTCTTACCAGTACGTTTAGGTACTAATAAACGTAAAGCGAAATTACTTTGAATATCCCAACAACCGCCACGTATACCCCTCATGCCTCTCATTCCACGCATGCCTCTCATTCCACGCACGCCTGATATAATATTTCTGGTTACTTCACCGTCTTCAGTCTGATTGTAAATAACTTCTTCTACTTGTGCTTGAGAAATTGAACCAGAGATACTTAGTAAAATACCAGCTACTAAACTAAATGCTTTGAGATTGTTCATAACTTTTCCTTAGATACTTGAAAAATATCAAATTATAAGATATTAAAACACTGGTTTAGATAGAAATTACTTAATTTTGAATTATTGTAAATAACTATCTGATATTAATAATTAGCATTTAATAATTAACTAATTATAAAATTAACATTTATTATATAATATTTGCCTTCAATTCCTCCGTCATTGGTTATAATTATATCAATTTTAAGTTTAAAATATTTATTTTACAAAATACTTAAATTTACTTATATTGATATCATGGTCTTCATTCAAAAAAATTCGCTTTGTAAGTTGTTTAAATAGCTTAACAAAATAATAATCATATTTTCTATAACTATTCTGTTATTATAGCATAAATTGTAATATTTAATTCAATACCTTTGCCAATATAAAAATGTTTTGGGAATTAAGTACGATTTCCAGAAATTATGATATTACTTAGGTTTCGGGAAATCCGCTATGCTCCATTCCCGAAACAACCATCATGTCGATATTAATTTTTTTCTAACCGGTTATAAAAAAATACATATTTTATTATTTTCCATCCATTCCAGCGTCTCCATACCAATATCCATCACAACTTCCCATTGGCATTAAACGTTGTAATTTAGCTACTCCATCAGTTATATTTTCTGGATTTCGTATACTATCATGGTAAATTTCAATAATTTTATCAGTATGATGGGATTGTGGGCTTATGCGTAATACTTCAACTCCCAAAGTAATTACATCTGGCAATACTGATAATAAATTATAGGTATGAGCTGATTGGGTTTGAATGCCATTTAAAGTTAAAAATGGTTTATTATCTTGGCTAAATAAAGTTAAACCATCTTCATAATCGATACAACAATATTGACAGTCATCTTTAGGTAAATTATGAGATCGAGCAGTGAAACAACGGGCTGAATAAGCTAATGGTAAACGACCATATGCAAAAACTTCAGTTTCTACACCTACAGGACGACTAGCCTGAAAATCAGCCAATGTATCCCGAGATAATTCTACAGGTAGTACCCAGCGCACTAAACCAAGTTTAGATAAAAAAGCTAAACTATTATTATTATAAATATTTACACTATGACCAGTTATAAATGGTTTGCCTTCTAATAGTTCAACTGCTGCCATATCATTGGCTTCCACCATAAATTTGTCATTATCGCATAAACTGCGTAAAGTCTTAAGTTCTGATTCTGCTTCTATTAAAGATAAAGTAGATAATACAACTTCTTTACCAGCATCGATTAATTTGTCTGCAATTTCAAACCAATCAGAAGTTCGTAATGATTTACGTTTAGAACAAATAGTTTCACCCAAATAGATAATATCAACATTTGTAGTGGCTATTTGTTCATAAAAATCTAATAAAGTTTCACGTGGCCAATAATATAAAACCGGCCCTAAAGATAATTTGGGTTTATTCATAAGAAAATATATTTATTTGGTTATATAATATTCAATCTTATAATAATATGGTCAAATTATAATTTTTTTAGTCTATAAGAGGAAATATTTATATCATTTGTTTAGTTCAATCTCGTTTAATTTAATTGTTATTTTCAGTATAACTAAAGTTATGCAAAGTCGTAAAAAAAGTAATATAAAAAATAATTGACTAAAGCTTCTACTCCTATATTTATGTATATTTTCTTTAGAACAGTTCTCATCCCCTAAAAATGGCACTACCGAAAAATAATCGACATCAGAATGTTTTTCTGTTACATTCATTTTATAATTTTCAATTCAATCTATTTTAAACCTAAAAAAAATTATCTAATATGTCTTTATTAAAATTTATTTTTTATGTATTAATCCTAATTACTACATCAGTAGTAAATGCTGAATCAGAAGTTATAATATCTGATGAAACTGTGATAATTACCCAAGATTGGTTGGTAACTCAGAAAGAAATTACTTCCCAAACTAAATCTAGCTTAAAAAATATCAGCAAGATTTTGAAAAAACAACAAAAAAACTTAAAGAAAAATCTTAGAAAATTAAAAAAGACTAAAACAATTACTGATAAAATGTTGGAAGAAGCAAATGAGCAGAAACAACTTTTTATTACTAAATTAGGGGAATTTGAAGCTAAACGTCAACAGCATAAAAGTGATTTAGACAAGCATACTGATTACTTAGCAAAGTTAAAAACTTCTTTGAAGGATATTGATCCTAAAGAAGAAGTTTCAGAATTGCAAGAGGAAATAGATTTATATCAACAAGCAATTAAACTAGAAACAACTCATATTGATTTGTTTATCAAAAAAATCAAATTGATAGTTGATCAAACTATTATTGCTATGAAATGGCACAATCAGATGAAAATTATGAGCATTGATAGTTTGATTAAGGAGCGTAAAAAAGCCATTAAACAGGTTAAAAAAGATTTAACAAAGGGAGAAAAAGAGCTAAAAATAAAGGCTGACAAACAACAAGAAAATTTAGAAAACTTACCAAATTTAGAAAAAATTACTAATGAAATATTAGATGCTGCTATTCAAGTAAAGCAACATACTAATGATAAATTAGAAGAATTACGCATGGAGCGGCAAACTACTCAAGGCCGTTTAGAAGGTTATTCCATTATTATAGCAAAGTTACAAGCTTCTTTGGATGAATTGTCCGAATTAAAAGAGCTTAAGTTTATTCAAAAACATAATGTATCTGAGTTAACTCAACATATAAAGTTATATCAACAATTAAGTGCTTTAGAACAAGTATATAGTGATCTACTCAATAGCCAAAATAAAATTGTAATCCAACAAGCATTATTAGATTTAGATTGGTATGCTCAATTAGAAGACAGCCGTATTAGACGTGTTATTGAAAAACAAGAGAAAACAATAGAAACTACTAAAAGTAATCTTGCCAAAAATAAAGAAATTTTAACTTTAGAACAAAAAGATTTACCCAATAAAATAATTGCATTAGAAACAACAGAATCTACTGCAACTGCTTTGAAAGAGAAAGTTGAAAAAGCGGCTTTGGATAATAATACTACCGAGGTTGAAGCTAAAAATTTAGATTTGGAATATCAAAGTTCTGAGACTAATTTAGATCGATTAAGGGATGATTTTAAACAGTTACAAATTAAAGCAGATATTCTCCGAAAAACTCCACCAGTTGAAAAAGAACAGTTAGCATTACATGAAAAAAGAATCTTAATTTTAGAAGATAATATTAAATTGCAGGAAAGAATTTTAGAGTTAGAATCTCAGCAATTAGATATCATAAAACAACAGATAGAACAAGCTAATAAACAAGTAGCACTAAATGTCAAATGGTATGACAAAGTGAAAGCAGTCTATTTAGCTCAACAAAAACAGGAATTAGAAAAACATATTCGTCAAGAACAACAACGTTATTTTAAGCAAGCCGATGAGTTAAGGCAAAGATTAGATTTAATTCCTGATTTAGAACAAAATTCTGCTAAACGTTACTCATTAGAAGTACAAATTCAAATATCTAATGAAATGGCTCAAAGAGCTATGCGACAATTGAAAATTCGTCATATGACTGATCAATTAGAACAATGGGAAAAAACTGCTATAGACCAACAAGAACTTCAGGAAGTTTTACAAACTCATATAGATGGTATTAATATTTTAATTAATGAATTAAGTTCTTTACTGTTAGATATAAAAGGATTAGATGGGTCATTACAAAACGAAATTTCTGTATTAGAACAACAATTGAAAATGACTATTGAACGTGGTAAAACTTTATCTGCTGAAGAATTACAACACAATAAACAAACTCAAGAACAGTTAACAAAATTACAAAGTATTTTGAAACAAGAATTAAATAAATTGCCTAGATTAGTAGAAAAAGGTGATAAATTGTTAACTTTATTAGAAACAGTATATAAAGACAATGTTCATCGAGCTTTAATTAGACAAAGAACATTACCAGCAAGTATTGGTGAATGGCAAGGAATGCTGACTGAAATTATTGATATTCCAAAGGTTTTTCTAGAACAACTAAAATTTATCCACGAAAGTTTTGTCCAAGCCATGCAACAAACAACTCAAAAAAATTGGATTATTTTTGGGATAATTATGCTTGTTTGGAGTATTTTGGTAATTTGGTTTCGGTTTTCGAGTGCTAAACTACTCAAAGATACGCCATTAAATAAAAAATATTTATTACGTTTATGGCATAATAATTCTTTTAGTATTATTTTTGCCAGCAGTTTCTTATTATTTATTTGGATTACTCAACCAAATCAAGCTAGTATATTGTTTAGTTTAATTTTGTTAGCTGTATTTTTAATTGGTAAATTATTATTAAATTTAGCTTGGTTAATCTTATCCCAAGTTCAAGAAAGCAATAAATATTATCCACAAGTACGTCGCATTATTATAATTATTAGTATATTAATAATAATAACCTCCCAAATTCATTTATTAGCAGAAGGACAAATATCATTAGACGCTCGTGATTTGATTGATAGTCTATTTATGTTGCTATTATCATTATCAATTCCAATATTATTTAGTATCCGTAAATTTATCATAGCTCCTTTACAAAACTATGTTCAAGGTTATCTACTTACTATTACCAAATTATTATTACTAACCTTACCAATAATCATTCTCTCGGTTTCTATATTAGGAATAGTTGGTTATATTAGCTTAGGTTGGGTAATTATTAAATACTTGAGTATGTTGTTATTAGTTTTGTTAAGTTGGATGATTGTTCAATTATTTTTGGACACTCTAATTAACATATGGAAGAAAATAGTATTAAAACAAGGGTCTTATGGTTCTTTATGGGCAGAAGACTTAATTCCATTAATTCATAGTGTACTAGGTTTAGGGTTATCTGTACTAGCAATAATGAGCTTATTATGGTTGACTGGTTGGTATTCAGATGTTGCAATCAGAGAAGGAGTTAGTGGTGTTTTAAATTATCCATTAACAACCTTTTCCAATGGTAATAGTATTACTATTATAAGTATCTTTATGTCAGTAGTGATGATCTGGATAGTATTCTGGTTTGGTAGTTGGGCTCAACGTATAACTTACCGTTGGATTTTCTCCAATATAGCTGACTCAGGAATACGACATAGCTTATCAATTTTTACTCAATATACTATAGTTGTACTTGGGCTTACTAGTAGTTTAAGAGTAATTGGAATAGACCCGACTGCACTGAGCGTATTTGCTGGAGCTTTAGGGGTTGGAATTGGTTTTGGAATGCGTAGCTTAGTTGCTAATTTTATAAGTGGAGTTTTATTATTGATAGAACGTCCATTGCGAGTAGGAGATTTAATTGATATTGGTGGCAATTCTCAAGGAGTTGTAAAACACATTGGTATACGTTCCACGATGATAGAAACTGATGATAAACGGATTTCGGTACCAAATTCTAGGGTTATCGACCGTCCTTTCACTAACCTTGGTAGAGATGCAGATCGTGCGGATGCTGCTGAAAAGATAAATATTGAAGTTGGCTGTGAAAATGATCCACATATAGTTAAAAACATACTCATGACTATTATGGCAAATACTCCACAAATTTCAGATAAACCAGAACCACAAGTACTTTTGGCAGAATTTATAGATAACAAGATTAGTTTTATTATTAGTTATCAATTAGCTAGTTTAGCAGATGCAGAAGTAGTAAAATCACAGTTATTATTTAATATTTGGGATCAGTTTAAAACTCAAAAAATAAAAGTATCTCAGACTGTTAACTCAGAATCTTTATCAAAAAATTCATTAAATAATGAGAGGGATGATGATGATTTTGCTCAATTATTCTTGAGGTAATTAATAGATGAAGTAGCCGCAATGTATTGTGAACCTGCGGACTTCGGAAGCTAATTATTCCACTATAAAGAGTACAGTTTTATGGTATGCTAGACTCTATTTTGAACCACAAAGTATGTTATAGACACAATTTAAATCAGGACATAATTATGAATAACAATGATATTTTACGTCGTATCCGCTATATCTTCGATTTTAATGATTCTAAAATGATTGCTATATTTGGTTTAGCTGATCATCAAGTAACTCGTGAACAGATCAGTGATTGGTTAAAAAAAGATGATGATCCTGAATTTAAGGAATGTAGTGACACCGAACTGGCGATTTTCCTAAATGGTTTAATTAATGATAAACGAGGGGAAAAAGAAGGTCCACAATCAGAGCCAGAGGAGTCTTTAACTAACAATATTATTTTCAAAAAATTAAAGATCGCATTAAATCTGAAAACTAGAGATGTATTGGAAATTATGAATCTGGCTAATTTATGTATAAGTAAACATGAATTAAGTGCATTTTTCCGTAGACCAGATCATAAGCACTACCGTGACTGTCAAAATCAGATATTACGCAATTTTCTAAAAGGTATGCAACTTAAATATCGTCCTAACCTTTAAGTGTAAAAATAGCTTAAATTAGAAAATAATCAACTCTAAATTTGACCATAATATACTGTTTTAATTGTATAATATCTAAAATGGTAAGTTGGTTTCAACATTATACACACTACTAAATATTAAATGTCGTACTTATGAAATTATTAATTCGTAATCTTGCTCGTAGTACTACTGAAGAAGAGTTAAAAGACCTCTTTAAAAAATATGGCACAGTACAATCTTGTGATTTGGTGTTAGATAAAACTACTGGTGATTCTAAGGGTTTTGCTTTTGTGGAAATGCCAAAACCAGGAGAAGCTAAAGTTGCTATGAAAAACTTGAATAATAAAAATATTTCTAATAACGTTATTCGTGTTAAAAAAGCCGAAGACAAAAAACCAGAAGAGAAAAAACCATAATTTAAGATAAACATCCTTAAATACTGCTGAAAAAATCGTTATCATCTATCGATATTTTCAGTACCAAATCGCAATTAATTTATATACGGCTTATGAGTTGACAAGAAAATACTGATTACTATCGTTTTGATGGTTTGAGGAGGTGTCGTAAAGGATTTTTAAGTTTTCTTTTAGATTTAAAATAAACAAAGGGAATGAATGGCATAAATAAAATTAACATTATGGTATACACAATTGAAAAATATTGATAATTTTTATAATATGCCAAAAATATCAGAAGTAATAAAATTACAATAATTAATGGTGCTTTTTTATTATTTTTATGAAATTCCCTCTGTTGCACATCAAGAGGAGTAAAGGTATTTCTCCAATCATTAAGTATCGGCGTGGGAATATCTTTATCATCCAAAATACTCTTCAATTTTACAAATTCTTCTTTTGGATATTTTTTTACAATGGAATTAAGAATTACTTTCCACTTAGTTTGATTGTTTATAACAAGTGGAATAATAATTCGTGGGTCAAGATTTGAAACATTATCATAATTTTTTATATACTCTTCTGGAAGTTGGTCAATAATATAACCTATTCTTCCAGTAACAATAGGCAAAGATGAATTATTAGGTTCGTATTCATTAAAAGGTTCCCAAACCCATTCAAACCATTCAGATTTTCGTTGTTCTTTTGTCAATTCATAACCACGTAACGCATTTTCTACTTCTGGCTTAGGCAACAACACAGCTAAATTTAAGGCAGCATGATTGGTTAAATTATTGTCTTCATGCCAGAGAAAAGGTATAAGAACAAGAGCAGCTTTTGGTGTACCAATTTCTCGTAAATCATCCAAATAATCAAGTTTATTAGTCATAATTATTTCCCAAATGTCTGAATCAGGATTTACAGGATTAAAGGATTTTCTGGATTTAAAACCTGATCTTAATGTTAAGTGCCTTTATCCTGTTAATCCTTTAATCCTGCAAATCCTGATTCTGACAATTAAACAAGCCTCTCCAACACAGGCACAGCTATATCCCCCATCCGTATCAAAGCAGCCCGTATTTCAGGTATATCTCTATAACCAACCAATACCTCCGCCGCCTCATCCAAATTAGTCATTGAAAGAATATCAGCTGCCATAACACGCCTATCATCCCCAGTATCAGCCAAAATATCAACCAAATACTCAAAAATAGCTTTCCCTCGATCCGTTGTATTAGAAGCAACTGCCGCAAAAGCTCGCAAAATTTCCTCTTGCTCATCATCCGAACCCAATTGAGATTTAAAATATCCAATAACTTCATCAGATAATTCAGCACTCACTTGTTGAGCATCAGCAATACACTCAAACGCCACAATACGATTTTCTGCATAAATAGCCCGTATCAAATTCGTACTATCATGATCAAGCCCACACCAAATTTTAACTGCCTCTCGCCAAGTATCCGGATTTTTCTTAAACCGCATCAACATTCCATCAGCATCATCTCGCAACGCAACCGCCGCAAAAAATTCCTGCAAAGTTAAATGAGCAAATTGATACCGTTCACCACCATCAATCTTCTGCAACAAACCACTTCGATTAACAATTTCTTCCAATAATAGATCAGCATCTTTATCAACCAAATTCAAAGTTGGTAATACTTTTCTGGTTTCTGCTAATACCGTTTCCAACTTCATAGTCCGCCAATCAGCTTTATCTTTTACCTTACCATCTTGATTAAACAAAGCTAAATGTTTTAAAATAGCCAGTTTTTTAGCCACATCATAATCATTACGCTTATCACTGTGATGCAGTTCATCTAATAATACTCGTGTAGCTTCAATATAAAACTTTGCCCGTGAATGCGGTAACACAAAAGCCGTATCGGTATAAAGATACGCAATAATAGTCAACAGTAACGGATTACCAGCCAATTGCATAATTCTAGGCCGCTCATGCAAAGTATGAATTAATTGCTTCACCGACTTACCGGGTGGCATATCTCGTTGCCAAGGCTGTAAAAACTGTTGAATTTCATCATCTCGGAAACTGTCAATTTCCAATTTCTTCTCAGTTTCATTAACAAATTCATTATGATAAACAGCTTTCCGACAAGTAATAATTGCCCTACAGTTAGAATATTTTTTTAATAAATCTCTTATTTTCTCAACAACAACTTTCCGTCCCTCACTACTCACCTCATCCAAACCATCAAACAACAACATCAAAGTCCCATTTTCCAGTCCAATTTCCACAAAATTACGTGCATTAGGGAAATCATTTTGAGCCAATTCCTTAACCAAATCATCCAGCAAGTCATCCTGCCGTAAACTCCCAATGGTCAGCAAAATAACCACTGGTTGTTTAGGTAGGTCGGTTAATTTTCCTTCTGCATAAGACAATGCAATATGTTTCAATAATGTTGACTTACCAGCTCCTGGCTCACCAACCACCATTAAACGCTGATGTTTAGTTATTGCCTGATAAGCATCAATTCGCTCATATTCCTTGGAACTCTTCACTTTGAGCGGAACATAAATCTCGTGCATTTTCAAAGGACGATTGTCTGGCCGAAATGGAACTTTAAACTCACGAAAGTTTTTAATCAAAGTTTTACGATAGCGTTTTAAAGCCCATTTACGAAATAACTTATATCCAGAAACCAACCGGTAAAACCACTTATTTAAATTGGAAAATAAATTGATGGTAAAATAGTTAACAGTTTCACGAAAAAAGTAAAACAAAATAACAATAAATGCCAAACCCCAACCCATAACTGCGAATTGGTCATCTACAAACTTTTTCATCCATGATTGTTCTGGTTTAGCCTGTCGATAAGCTTCCTCATAAATCTGCACAATTTTCCGTAAAGTTAATCCAACCGTTTTTGCCTCTTCACCAAACAACAAACTAAGACCTTGAATATTTTCCGGCAGTTTTTCCAATTCAACATCAGTTTTGGCTTGTTTTTGAATCTCAACAATTAAAACATCATGAGGCGATGGAACTGGTTCTTTAACATTTTCTGCTACAACATTAAAACTTAATAACAATATAAATAATACTCGATAAATCATAATTTTTCTCCAGATAATCAAAATATAAAGTAAATATTACAACATATTTACTATGCTAACAATCTGAGTTAGATATATAAAATGATGATAATTAATGTGACAAAAATATACTTATATATCAATGATTTTTATATTTTATATGTAACTCGTAACCTGCAATGTAAGATATGGTGAAGAAACGAACCGCATCAATCATGTTGCTACACAATTGATGCAATTCCCTTCGTTCATTGCATCCTACGTTTGCTGAAAAACTTTTAGCGTTTAACCTATGGATCCTGTAAGCTCGTAGGCTGGTTTAGTGAAGCGTAACTAAGCAAAAAAGAATTATCCCTATAAATAATAATATATGGTAATAATCCAGTTGCTTTTAACTTAATAATATTGACACCCTAGCATCAATAAATCAAATATGTTAAGATTCAGTTTCTTAAAAAACTATATTCATAGAAAGAATTATTAACTTATTAAATATCTAATGAAAAACATGAAAATTATTTTAGTATTCATTACCTTATTATTAAATTGTCTATTCATTTTACCAGCAAACGCAGAAGGTAGTCGAGAACTAGTAGAGAATGGTGGTTATCGGCCTTATTTACAATTTGCTAATAGAACAATGGTTGGTATTAAATTACAAACTAGTATTAAAGTTTATGTTAATGCAGGTGAACAAATTAATCTTGGTTCTAGTGTCCCAAATAGTGCCAATGGTAAAGCTGATATTGTTTATACCAGCCCTTTAGGTGGACAAAATGGTAGTTGTGATGTGTTAAACACTGGGTTTGGATTAATTGACACACTGGTTAAAGAACAAGCTGGGCCATTACCACATACAAATGGTTACACACCATGTAGTTTTATCACCACTGAAACTGGAATTTATGAAATAGAATTTAGAGCTCCAATGTTTGTAACTGGATATAAATTGCCAAAAGCTGTCCTCACAAGTCAACAATTTCCTATTGACAAAAATCAAAAACAAGCTGTTGCTGCTTGGGATGTCACAGTTTTTAAAACTCCTGATAATATAGATACCGAACAAAAAGGTCGGATTTATACTAATCATTTGCCTTTAGATATGGGTGGTAAAAAGAAAGGTCTAAACTCAAAAACTTACTTTTTAACCGAAGATGGATATTTATATCTAGCCAATTTAAATGGAATTGAACCACATGGTTTTTTATTCTTTGCTAATAATAATGGTGTAAAAAATAATAAGGGTGAATCTCTTTATACATCAATTAATGGTAAAGATGTAGATAACGTTACTATCCTAGTACATAGTCCTGAATTACCAGATACTGCAACGGACACTACTCACAAGTTATTTTTTAATATACCTAGTGATGATTTACCTTTGGATCAGCCACCAGTAGATTCACCCAGTGGTAAAACTTGGTTACGAACTACTCCTAAAGAATTACCTACCCTAACTAATTTTAAATTTGTTGGAGAAGAAGGTTCTAATGGATATGCTGGTACAGCTCCATTAAAAGGAATTTTTAGTTTCAATATTGATATAGGATTAACCTATTTCTTAACCGTTGATATTAATAATAATAATGTGTTTGGAGATGGGGAAGATATAATTTTACAAGGTTCTACCATTGAAGGAGATAATCAGATTTCCTGGGATGGTTTAGATGGTCAAGGTAATCCATTACCAGCCAGAAAAGTTCCTTACAATGCTAGATTCAATTTTTTATTGGGCAATATTCATTTTCCATTTTGGGATTTAGAGAATAATGCCAATGGTTTTATTATAGAACGTTTGGATTGTACAGAAACTTGTAACACTATTTACTATAATCATTCTGCTATTGCTGATAATAATTCTCCAGAATTAATTTCAGCATTAGATGGAGTGAATAGCTATGAAGGTAAACATGCTTTTGTCAATAATTTTGGAGATGATAAAGTTGTAGATACTTGGGCTTTTCCTAGTGTTCAACAAGAAATTGAAATCCAAACTAGTTTTGAATTAAAACAAGCTGATATATCGGTAAGCAAAACCCATACTACTGATGTTAAACCATTGAATGGTGGTCCAGTCACTTATATTATTACAGTTAAAAATGATGGTCCTTCAGATGCTGCTGGCATTAAGGTGCAAGATAATTTACCAGCCACTGTTATCGATCCTCCACCATTGTGGGTTTGTGAAGTTTCTAATTCAGTAAAACCAACTCCTGCAATTCAAAATAGTTGTTCAGAATCAAATGGTAGTGGAGCAATTGATATTACCGTTGATCTCCAAAATGGAGCTTCTGCAACTTTTGAAATAGTTGGAACTATAACTGCTGATGTAGGCGATACAGTTACCAATTCAGTTACCATAACTCGACCTAATGATATTACTAATCCACAAGGTAATACTGCTAATGCTGATACTGAAACTGTAAGTCATTCTTTTGAAATAGCTCCACCAGACAATGAACCACCAGTTGCGGTTGACAAAGCTACAACTACTGATAATGTAACTCCAGTACAAATACCAACTTTAGAAGCTACTGATTCAGATGGCACAATAGCTAGTTATACAGTATATGATATACCGAATACTAAAGGTTCTCTCTATTTAGGTGAGCCAACTAGTGGAACTTTAATAACTGAAGGTCAAATACTTACTCCAAATGACATAAGTAATATCTATTTTATGCCAGCTGTTAGTACGATTGGTGAAGTAATTTTTCATTATACTGCTACTGATGATAAAGGAGATGCTAGTAATCAAGCTAATGTAACTATCACAATTACCGCTCCACCAAATAATGAACCTCCTATAGCTGATGATAAAACTGTAACTTCAACTCCTAATGATGCCACTGTAAAAGTGAATGATTTATCAGCAACTGATAAAGACGGTACGGTAGAATTTTTTAATGTTACAACTATTCCACTTAGTTCACAAGGTACTTTATATTTAGGTAATCCAAATACTGGTGGAAGTCCAATCTTTGCTAGTCAAGAATTAACCCCAGCTGAAGTTACTAATATCTATTTCCAACCTAATTCTAGCTTTACTGGCGATGTAGAATTTACTTATATAGCCACTGATAACAATGGTTCTGAGAGTAATACCGCCACGGTTACTATTCCAGTTACCGATTCTAATCAACCACCAGTTGCCGAAAATAAAGAAGCTCCCAGTATACCGAATAATATTACTGAACAGCTACCAGCCTTAGAAGCAACAGATGTTGACAGTACAGTGGAATCTTACCAAATCAAGACTTTGCCACCGGCAAGTGAAGGCAAATTATATTTAGAAGACCCAGCCAAAGGTGGTAAACCTATTCTAGTTAATGAAAATCTAACCCCAGAACAGGTAAAAAGTTTATTTTTTGAACCTAATACTAGCTTTAGTGGTGACTCTAGTTTTACTTACATAGCTACCGATAATAATGATGCTGTTAGCAATATAGCTACTGTTACTATTCCGGTTACTGCAGTACCTAATAATCCTCCAATTATCAATGACAATAGTGATACGACAGATCCAAATATTCCAGTTACCATTGATATTTTGGGTAATGACAGTGACCCAGACGGTAATCTTGACCCAAGTACAATTGCTATTACTGATCAACCAGCGAATGGAACTGTTGTAATCAATCCTGATGGAAGTGTTACTTATACCCCAAATAATGGTTTTAACACTGGCACAGATAGTTTTACTTATCGAGTTTGTGATAGTGGAATTCCACCATTATGTGATACTGCTACAATTACGATCGCAATACCAACTCAAGAACCACCAGTTACAGTGGATAAAACTACTGAAAGTATTCTGAACAATACTACTGCACAATTACCACCGTTATCTGCCATTGATACTGACGGAACTGTAACTGCTTATAACATTGCTACTTTACCACCAGCAGATCAAGGTATTTTATACTTGGGTGATCCTGATAATGGCGGAACTCTGATAACCGAATTTCAACAACTTACAGTAGATCAAATAGGCAATTTATATTTTAAGCCTAATAATAAATTTATTGGAGATGCCAGTTTTACTTACACTGCTACCGATAATTCAGATGCTGTTAGTAGCCCAGCCTTGATAACAATTCCAGTAACTGCACCGGTAAATACTATTCCAATCGCCAATGGTGATACTAGTACTACTGATATTGCTACTCCAGTTATTATTGAAGTTTTAGATAATGATATTGACCCAGAAGGTGGGCTTAATACTGAAAGTATTACGATTATCACTCCACCACCACATGGTACTGCTACCGCTAATAATGATGGAACAGTGACTTATAAACCGGATGATGATTTTATTAAAGGTATTGATACTTTTACATATGAAGTCTGTGATACTGGAATTCCAATTCAATGTGATACTGCCGAAGTAAGGGTTATAGTACCAATTTTAGATGACTTTCCACCAACTGCAAAAAAAGTAACTTCACCATCGATTCCTAATAATATTATTACTAAATTACCATCTTTAGCTGCTACTGATGATGGTAGTGTAGCCTCGTATAATATTAGTTTGTTACCACCAGTTAGCCAAGGTATATTATATTTAGGTGATCCAGATAATGGAGGAATTCCAGTTACTGCTGGCCAAGAACTTACTCCTGAACAAATTAGCCAACTATATTTTCAGCCAAATGATAATTTTGTGGGGAATGCTAGTTTTGCTTATACAGCTACTGATGATAAAGGTAATGTTAGCAGTCCAGCTTTAGTCACTATTCCAATTATAAAAGCTTTGGATAATAAAAATGTGATAGCTAATAATGATAATGGTTATACCGATCCAGAAATACCAGTTACTATTGATGTTATCAAAAATGACATTGATCCAGAAGGTAACTTAGATATAGATAATTTAATCATCATAACTAGTCAACCTAGTAAAGGTACAGTAGTTGTAAATAATGATTTTACAGTTACATATACTCCTGAAGTTGGTTTTACCTTTGGCACTGATGAATTTGATTACCAAATTTGCGATTCAGATTTTCCTCAATCTTGCGATACTGCGACAGTTACAATTCTAGTACCTACACTGGACGATCCACCACCAACTACTAGCAATCAAACTGCTGAAACCATAACTAATGACGTAATCGCTAAATTACCAAGTTTAGTTGCGGATGATAATGGCACAGTAGTTTCTTACACTATTAAAACTTTACCAGAACAAGGAATTTTATATTTAGGTGATCCTGCTCTTGGTGGCACTCCAATTCAAGCTGGGCAGATATTAACCCCAGAACAAGCAGCTCAAATATTTTTCCAGCCTAATCCTGGTTTTATCGGTAATGCTAGTTTTACTTTCACAGCTACTGATAACAATGGTGGAGAAAGTGGTTCTTCTTTAATGACTATTCCAGTTACAGGTTTAAATAATAGTTCGCCTACAGCTAACGACTTGGATGTTAGTACTCAACCTGAAACTCCAATTACAATTTCAGTGTTAAAAAATGACAGTGATCCAAATGATAATCTGAATCCAAATAGCCTAACTATTGTTACTCAACCAAATAATGGAACAGTAAAACTTAATCTTAATACTGGAGAGATAGATTACACTCCAAATGTTGGGTTTACAGGTACAGATAGTTTTACTTATCAAGTATGTGATACTGAACAATTATGTGATACTGCCACTGTTACCATTACTGTATCGGATGGAGTTGCAGAACCGACTGGTGAAGTAAAACTAATCGTTACTATCAGTGGTCAAGGCAAGGTGGAAGGACAAGATTTAGCTTGCAACAATAACAACGATCCATGTCAGCAACCATACGCTACTGATACTAATGTTACTTTAACTCCAACTCCAGAAACTGGTTGGGTATTTGACGGTTGGCGTGGACATTGTGATGCTGCTGGTGAGGTTACTATGGATAACTTTAAGAGTTGCAAAGCTGTATTTGTAGAAGATGACGTACCTCAATTTAATTTAGACGTAGCCAGAAATGGTTCTGGTTCTATCATTAGCCAACCGACTGGGATTGAATGCAAAGATGATTGCACGGAAGACTACGCTCAAGGCACTGAAGTTGATTTAGTTGCTAATCCAGATTCTGGTTTTGCTTTCACTAGTTGGAGTGGAGATTGTAGTGGTACTAACAGAACTGTCACTGTATTAATCGATAAAGCCAAAAGCTGTCAAGCTAATTTTTCCTTGGATGGAGATGGTGACGGAGTTGCTACTGACATTGAAGAAAATGCTCCAAATGATGGTGATGGTAATGACGATGGAATTCCAGATTGGAAGCAAAATAATGTAGTTTCTTTATTAATGCCTGATGGTAAATATGTAACTATCGTAGAAAAAAATGGTTGTACTATCAATGATATTAAACTTAGTGAACCTGGTTTAACTGCGGATGATAACAGTCTAGTACCATTTCCTTTTGATTTGGATATGTCTTGTACTGATGCAGATATTGAAATTTTTTATCATGATGCGGATGATGTAGATTTACATCGTCAATATGCTGATGGTAAATGGCAAGATCTACCAGTAACTTTAGACAGCAAGACAGTAGGCGATAAAACAGTTACTACTGCAAGCTTCCGTCTTAGTGATGGCAAAGCTGGGGATAATTCAGATATTAGTGGACATATAACTCATACCAGTGGTAGAGCATTTGCTCAGGAACGAGTGCAATGGGCTAATCCGAGTTATACCATCGACGAATTTGGTAATGTTGCCACAGTTGCAATTCAACGGCTGGGAACTTGTGATGATCAAATTAGTGTAGATTACACCACTAGAGATAATACTACCCAAAGTCCAGATTATACCACCACTCAAGGAACTGTAACTTGGGAAGCCAATGATTGTAGAGATAAGGCAATTGGCATACCTATTACCAACGATACTACTCCAGAAAGTGATGAAATTATTGATTTAATATTAAGCAATCCTGGCGGTGGTGCTTCCATTGTAGCTCCAGAAATCATTACCTTAACTATCATTGATGATGATTCAGGACTGCAAGATTCATCTTGCCATAGTTTCCCAACTTGCCAGGTTTGTTGTCCTACATGTCAAGTTAACACTGCTTTTAATGTGAAATCATTATCAATAACTTTGAAAGTTGGAGAAAGTACGGAAATGACTTTGGCTGAGGGACAAGCAGAACTTTTAATTAAAGAGATTCCTAACAATACCTTTGTTTCTTTAGATGCTTGGCGACCACTGAATGCTGGAGCTGCTGAACTAGAATTGACTGGTGTTAATGTTGGTGATAGCAAAATGGTAATCAGTGACAGTGCCAACCCATTACAAACGATTACGATCTATATTAAAGTTATTGAAGATTCAACCAGTCCAATTATCAATGTTGGCAAGTCTAAATTTAGAATTAAAGCTATGCACACTACGGTAAAAGTTGGACAGCAGTTAGATTTAACCGTTGCTGGTGGTGAAGGTGAGCTTACTATTAGTGAAATTCCAGATCAAAATATAGTGTTGCTAGAAAATTGGATTACTCTTGGTGATAGTGGTTCTGCCATGTTCAGTCTAACTGGAGTTAAAGTTGGCCAAAGTAAAATAGTTATCAGCGACCATTCAATTCCACCAGAAAAAACTACCATCGATTTAACTGTAATAGCTAGGGATATTAATTATGATCAAGGTAATGAATCTGCTAACGATCCTAATAATCCTGATAACAATCCAAACAGTAACATTAAAGGTAACGCTTTAATAGATGCGGCTAACCAATATAAAATTGATAATGGTTTGTTAGACGGAACTAAAAAAACTGGTAGCGGTTTGTTGATTGGTAAAATTGGTGATTTAACTATTAATGATGATTGTAAATATGGTTTGGAAATCAGTGTGCAAGGCAATATGACTACTAGTCAATCTTGTTTTCTGGATAAGTTAAATTCCAATGTAAGATTAGCGAATCATAGTCGTATGACCTATACCGATGCAAAAACTGTGTCTATTTCTAGCACTGTCAATATAGCTCCCCAACATGTTGGCCAAGTTGCTGATATATTGTTAATTGGAACTTATAATAATATCTCTTATGACATTTCCTATAATCGCAATGAACAAGATTGGCAAGTATGGGACGGTCGGCTAAGTAGCTTACCAACTGCTCAATATTATCCAGAATTAACTGAGCAAATTGAAGTGTTTATTTATGCAGAAGAATTAGATTTTATTCCAGGAGAGTTTACTGTCTTTGTTGGTTATCGCTTACGCAATGGTACGATAGTATTTAATGGTTTAGAACCGATTCATTTCTTTATCGGCAATAGTGGTAGCGTAAATTTGCAACAAGACATAGTACGTGATGACACTCAAATCTGGAATGAAGTTGAATCCACCAGTATTTTTTCATCAGCTATTAGTAATCAAAATAATAGTAATGGTGATAATTTATCTTTTGCCTATTATGATACTGTAAATGTTTCTGGTTT
This sequence comes from Thioploca sp., assembly GCA_030627235.1. Classification (GTDB taxonomy): domain Bacteria; phylum Pseudomonadota; class Gammaproteobacteria; order Beggiatoales; family Beggiatoaceae; genus DRQV01. Next base: position 1,689 of record DAOUSL010000020.1, on the reverse strand, counting down.
TATAACTGTAGAACCACGTTATGTTGGACAGCCAGCAGATATATTAATTGCCGCTGGCTATCGTGGTCATTATAAAGAACAGGCTTATGCTAGAAATGGTGCGGCTTGGCAATTTTGGGATCATAGTCTTACTGACTTATTACCAATTCAACATTATCAACGTTTGCCAGAATATTTAGAAATACCAGTTTATATTGGAGATTTATCACTAAGACCTGGTTATTACCAAATATTTATTGGTTATAAATTAGACAATGATATTATCGTATTTAATGGGTTTGAGCCTACTAACTTTATGTTAGCTAACGGAATTGGAATCAATGTTGCCAATCAAAAATTTGCCACAACTACCCGGTTTATAAATTGGGGTTTTCAAGATGAAAAAGTTCATAATCCTTTTTATGCAAATAGTAATACTCCGGTTGGGATTGCAACTATTATTTCCCCAGAAACCAAACATATAGATCAAACTGTAGAAATTATGATGGTTGCTGTACATGGTGATACTGATGTTAATACTCAACTGGAAGCTCCAACTTGGGGAACTTGGGATGCTGATAATGTATATATTACAAAATCTATTCCTGATATCCAGTTAGAAAAAGATATGTTGGAAATACAATTATTTGAAGGTCTATTTGAAAGTGGTGATTATACTGTTTACATTGGTTATAAATTAGAAAATGGCGATATTATTTATAATGGTGGAGAAGCATTGTATTTGAGGATTGATTAAAGTTTACTGGTATAAGGTATTAAATACAATATCTTATATCAATTTAATAATTGTAAAACAATGGGATTATTGTAATGCAAATAAGACAGTTATTCGATGCAACCAGTAGTACTTATTCCTATTTATTATGGGATAACAATACACAACAAGCCGCTTTAATTGATTCAGTTCAAGAACATGTAGACAGAGATTCTAAACTGATTAATGAACTTGGTTTAAGTTTGAAATACTTATTGGAAACTCATATTCATGCTGATCATATTACTGGTTCTGGTAAATTAAAGAAACACCATTTTTCTGAAGTTGAAATAGTGATACATAAGAATAGTAATAGTGTTTGTGCTGATATATTAGCAGAACATGGAGATACTATTTTGTTGGGAGATAAAACAATTAATATGCTACATACTCCAGGACATACTAATACGGATATATCTTATCTGATTTATGGAGCTGTATTTACCGGAGACACATTATTAATTAGAGGTAGTGGACGTACTGACTTTCAATCAGGAAATTCTGAAACAGCTTATAATTCTATTATCAATCAGCTATTTACTTTACATGATGACACGATAGTATATCCTGGTCATGATTATAATGGGTTCACAGTATCCAGTATTGGAGAGGAGAAAATCCTAAATCCTCGTTTATGTAAAAATAAGACTAGTGCAGAATATATTGCTATTATGGATGGAATGGATTTACCTAAACCTAAATTAATTGATCAAGCTGTACCAAGTAATATGAAATGTGGTTTATAATTCTCCGATTAAAATACTAATCCCTCGTTCCCAACGGCTTCGTTGGGAATGCATTCATGACGCACCAGCGTCAAGTATAAAAAAGAGGTAGTGTTATAGATGTAAAGTTATAAATAAGATTATGTGATAATAAAATATATTTGATATTGCAAAATTATTTTATAACAAAATGATATAAAAACACATATT
>DAOUSL010000028.1 GCA_030627235.1 Thioploca sp. | reverse complement strand
TTGTAAACGGTCAACGTGGTTCTGACATGCTTTCCAATCTACTAAATTCCATGCCTCCCCAAGTTGTATTTTTCTATTCAACTTAGGAAAGCATTCTGTGATACTAAATACCTTCTTCATTTGGAACTTCCATTTATAAATTAACATTATTGGAATTGCTTGATTCGTTTTATTAAATTAGGCAATTTCATTTACTATATACAGTGAATAAGTGGGCATAACGTTTCAAATTATCTACAAACATTCTTTCATATACTGCTATATATTCACTAATCCCAAACCTCAGCATGGGATTTCAATTGAATATCATTCGTATTTTTTCGTTGCAATAATGTCTGCATGTCTGAATAAAGTTGAGATTCTGGTGATAAAGTTAAATTTTTATTATTTAATTCTTCACGTATAACTTTACGAATCATTGGTTCTAATACTTGTGATAATTCATCAATAGATATTGTTATATTCATTTTAATTTAATGTATTGTTTAAATTGTTGGTAATTGTTATATGATTGATGGTGGGCAACAAAAGGACGTTGCACACCCTACCTGACTAGCTGTTATTAAATTTATGGTAATTGCTCATTCCCCCCCCAAATTAAGAAAAGAGAGAATTAAAAGGAGAAGAAAGAACATTTTTGATAGAATCAAAAGTGGATAAATCCTGGCGTTTACCAGTATTAACGATAGAACGAACATTAGCAAAGAGATTTTTACCCCAATCGGAACGAAAACCATTTGTAACTTTCCTGAAAATAGTACTCATCCGAATAGCTTGTTCACTACTATTATTAGTTGGCGGCACAGAGGCATCTTCCAAAAATAGGAATAGGCTATCTTGAATTTTAGTATTAGGTTTATTATGAATCCATCTGATAAAAGAAAAAATAAATTTTTTCCATCTGAATTTAAAGGTGGGACTAAGACCCCTGAAGCGGAAATTAAATTAAAACAAGTTAATGATTTAAAATATAGTATTATTGATGCGTTTCAACAAGGTAATCTAAGAAAATTTTATGAAAAATTAGGTTATTTAAAGAAAAATCAGGCTAATAATAAAAAACGATTAGCTAAGAGTTTATGTGATATTACTAAACAGATTCCTGATAATGATATTAAATTAGAATTATTTGCGGAAGCTTTGGAGGCAAATCCATCCGATCCAGTTACTTTGAATAGTTATGCCACAGCTTTAGCTAATAATAATCAGTTTGATAAGGCGTTTGAACTGTTTGAACTTTCTAAGAATATTAACCCTGATGAAACGGTTACTTTGAATAGTTATGCCACAGCTTTAGCTAATAATAATCAGTTTGATAAGGCCTTTGAACTGTTTGAACTTTCTAAGGATATTAACCCTGATGATACGGTTACTTTGAATAGTTATGCCACAGCTTTAGCTAATAATAATCAGTTTGATAAGGCGTTTGAACTGTTTGAACTTTCTAAGGATATTAACCCTGATGAAACGGTTACTTTGAATAGTTATGCCACAGCTTTAGCTAATAATAATCAGTTTGATAAGGCGTTTGAACTTTCTAAGGATATTAACCCTGATGAAACGGTTACTTTGACTAGTTATGCCACAGCTTTAGCTAATAATAATCAGTTTGATAAGGCTTTTGAACTGTTTGAACTTTCTAAGAATATTAACCCTGATGATACGGTTACTTTGAATAGTTATGCCACAGCTTTAGCTAATAATAATCAGTTTGATAAGGCCTTTGAACTGTTTGAACTTTCTTTAAAAATTGATCCTGATGATAGAATAACATTATTTATATATGCAACTTGGCTAGAGAATAAAAATGAATATAAAGAAGCGATTACTAAACTAGAAATAATAAAATTAGAAAACCAACCACAATATATTGTAAACTTAGTTTACTTTAAATTAGGTTATTTGTATTATATAACTAAACAAAAGAATATAGCCAATAAATATTTTAATTTAGCTATTGAGAATTCGGAACGAGAAGATGTAGCCAGATTAAAAACAGCTAAACAAATTCTTTCTATTAAACCTTTTAGTAAAGATGCTATTAAAATATTGACAGAAATTACCGAGAAATCTAATTTTTATGAAAAAGCTCATAAATTATTATCTTCACATTTAGCTACCAAAGAACATTTTGAAATGTTTAACCAACAAGATTTGAATCAATTGCAAGATACAGAATTACAAGATACAGAAATGCTCAACCGCACTATGTACCACAAAATAAAAAATGAAATCAGCATCCTTCTGGAAATTGTCCATGAAATAATAGCTGATAAATCAGATGAAATTTTATTAGATATTCGTAAACATATTCAGACAATTTTAGATGAGATTCAAACAAAAAGACAGCTAGAAGAATCTAAAGTAAAACAAATTTCTCTTGATGATTATACGGAAATTATGACTGTTATTTCCCAAACTGCTCATGATATTGTAGACTTTGTTAACAATGAACTAGCAATTATTCAAGAAGATATTGCATTTATGTTGCCTGATTTAGCTAAAAATGATAGTTTTTATCAGGGTATTATTGAATTACAAGACCAACTTCTAGTTACCCAAACTGCATTAGATGATTTAAAAGCTGTAAATGAAGGAATTAAAATTAGAAATAATAGAATTAAAGTAAAGGAATTGTTTGAAAAATGGCAACATAATCCTAAATTAAAAAATGCTACCATATCACTAAATATTAAAAATCCTGAATCAGAACTATATAGTGATGCACAAAAGATAAAAAGTTTTATAAGTGAATTAATTGATAATTCTATTAAACATAATTCCAATGAACCTGAGTTAAAAATAACTATTAGTTCAAAAGAAATTAATGAATTTAATTCTAAATGTCTTGTCATAAACTATTGGGATAATGGTAAGGGAATTTCCAGAAAAAGAAAAGATTGGGTATTTTTACCTTTGAAAACAACTAAACCAAAAATTAGCAGTGGACTAGGATTATTTATGATTAAAAGAACCCTTAGAGAAATGAATGGCACTATTAATGAACAAGGCAAGCGAGGAGTTAATTTTGAAATTAAAATACCTTATGGAGCTGAAATATGAATGATTTTGAAATTCCTGAAGTCCATCTATTATTAATTGAAGATAATGCAGGATATTTGGAACGTGAAATAAGAAGATTAGAAAAATTTGGCTACCAACATATTGATACTGCAACAACAGTAGTAGAAGCCAAAAATAAATTAGCTAATGAACATTTTGATGTAATTGTTGCTGATATGAGACTGGACAAAGATGATGGCGAAGAGAAAGACGATAGTGGAGGTTTTGCCATCCTTGATGAGATACAGAAAAATAATATTACTTCCGTTATCATTATTCTTACCGCTAATGACACACTTGAAGATTGTCGTAAAGCTTTGAAACATGATTCTTTTTGTTGGGATTACATTTCTAAAACTAAAACTATAGATGGTAGAAGTGCTTTGGAAGAGTTACATAATTCTATTCAAGCTGCTCTTAGTTATTGGGATAACCGTAAAGACAAAGACTGGGTAACAGAAAATGAAGCGGATTTGCTAGAAAAATATGCCAATAAACATATAGCTGTATTAAATAATGTTGTAATTGCTTTTGCTGATAATGAAGAAGAATTAAAACAGCAAATTGCAGAACATAAATTACCACTTTTATTGCCACTTATCGTAAAAATTAAGATATTTGATATTAAAAAGTTAATTCAAAAAGGAGAAAGCAATACTTTGGAATTCAAGGAATCTTTTTACTATGATTCTAAAGAAGAAAATAATAAAAATTCCAAGTTACGCTTTAATAATTTAAAAACCATTGCTGCATTTTTAAATAGTGATGGTGGCACTTTACTAATTGGTATAATTGACAAAGATAAAAGTATTTATGGAATAGAAAATGATTTTACTGTAATAGGCAAAAAACAAAATCAAGATGGATTTGAATTAATGCTAAATGATATGATCAAATCACATATTGGTACAGTATTTTTTAAATTTATCAAGATAAGTTTTATAGAGATAGAAGATAAAACAATTTGTGTAGTAACAGTTAAAAAATCTACTCAAGTTGCTTTCATTAAAGAGGAAGGTAAGAAAAAACTTTATACTAGAACAGGAAATAGTTCTCAAATAATGAATGATGCCGAACAAATTTGTAAACATTTGCAAATGTTAAGCTCAAAAATTGAATGTTAAAAAAATGGTTATTTAAATTTAACACCTCAATTAACCACATGAACATTTCCAAATTAATTCATGAACTACTATCTATAAACCAATATATCATTGTAAGTTATAAAAAATATAATCTTATCACTATCTAAAAACTTGATTCTTACCAATTCAGCGTTATATTAAGGTTGAATTCATATTTTTAGACTAATTTCAATACTATGACTACAGATTCTCCTTTTGAAAATTTACCTTATAACAGTCCTTTGCTACCAGTTAAATTGGAATTAGATGATAATATCCAGTTTCGCTGTCATAAGGATATTGCTTGTTTCAATGAATGTTGTAAGAAAATTAATATAAGTCTTACTCCTTACGATATATTACGTCTACAAAAACGGTTAAAATTAACTTCTAACGAATTTTTATCCCAATACACAATACCTTTTGAATTGGATAAAGATGGTATGCCAGGGGTAAAAATTAAGACTACTGAAGATAATCCAGCCTGTCCATTTTTACAAGAAGATGGTTGTGGTGTTTATGAGGATCGTCCAACAGTATGTAGATATTATGCACTTGGTTTGATGTCCATGCGTAAAGAAGATTCTCCTACTGATGAAAATGCTTATTTTTTAATTAAAGAAGATCATTGTTTAGGTCATAATGAAAATCGTACAATTGCTATTACAGATTATCGTAATGAACAAGGGGTGGATGAATATGATAGTATTAACCGTGAATGGCGGCAAATAATACTAAAAAAACGTTCTGCTGGGCCAACTATTGGTAAACCAAGTCAACGTAGTTTAAAATTTTTCTTTCTATGTAGCTATAATTTTGATAGCTTTAGAACTTTTGTTCAAAGTGAAAATTTTTCTGAAGTATATGACTTAACTCCAGAAGAAATCAAGCAATTAGAAACTGATGACGTAGAATTGCTAAAATTTGGTTCTAGACTATTAAAACAGGTATTATTTGGGGAAATGACTATTGCGATTAAAGATGATGCTCTACAAAAACGGGCTCTAAATCGTCGGGAACAAATACAAGCTGATCCAGAAGACCCAAATGCTAATTATGATGGACCAGAAATGGTTTAAATAAGATTTGTCTCACCTTTTGACAATCAATTAAGTCAAATAAGGTGGGAGTTTAGCAATTGAACTTGTATCTAAAATTATGTATTAAATATGTGAGCAAGGAAAACCCTACTCACTTATATTTAAATTCTTTATGCCAACTGTAATAAAAAGCCAACTACTAAAATATTTGTTATATATAGACCCATAGTAACAATTAATGGTGAAAAATCAATACTATAACCCTGTAATGGTTTAATCCAATCTCGTGCTGATCGTAATAATGGTTCATTCAAATAATATAAAATGTTACTGATCGGATTATAGCTGTCACGAGGAGTTACCCATTCTAAAATTACTTGAATGAAAATGGAAAAAATAAATACATAAATCATCAATGATATAATATTGGCAGTTGATAAAATAAATAATCCTGACAAACTGAGAGCCTTACCCCATAATGATTTAACCAAAGTCCATTCCACCATTTTCAATATTAACATCAATATGATAGCAGATATATCAATATTTTTCCAACCTGGAATAAAGCTATATAATAATTGCAAAGGAGGATTAGTTAACTTCAATAATAATTGTAACACTGGATCATTACGAAATCCCACTTTCATTAACGTTAACAAGAAACGTAACATAAGTAATAAAATGTAAATATCAAATACCGTATTGATCAAAAATATTAGGACTTGAATAAACGGATTTATCACGTCACTTTTCTCCAAATTGTTTTGCTAACGTAATTGAACGTTGTTTGGCTGCTTGTAAAGCTTGATCAAATAAATTTTGTAATCCACCATCTTGTAAAGTATTAATTGCTTGTTCAGTAGTTCCACCTTTAGAAGTCACCCTTTCCCGTAAAGTAGCTGCATCTTCATTGCTTTCTAAAGCCATTTTGGCTGAACCAAAAGCTGTTTGTAGAGTTAATAAACGAGCAGTTTCTTGTGGCAAACCCAAACTAATAGCAGCTTTTTCTAATACTTCCATCATTAAAAAAGTGTAGGCAGGTCCGCTACCTGATAGAGCTGTAACTACATCCATTTGGTTTTCATCTTCTAACCATACAGTTAAACCAACAGCTCGTAAAATGCTCTCAGCTAATTCTTTTTGTTCATTATCTACATGTTTACCAGCAAATAATGCTGAAGCACCACTGCGTACTAAAGCTGGAGTATTAGGCATAACTCGTACTATAGGGATTGGATGTTCTAAACTTAACCAACGTGCTATATCATCAATCCTAATTCCGGCAACAATACTAATAAATAATGGCGATGTAGCTGGTATAACTATCGCCTTAGCTACTTCTGGTAAAATTTGTGGTTTAACCGCCAACACTACAATATCAGCACCATCTAATGCTTGAGAATTATCAGTATAACATTGTACTTTAAACTGACTGGCAAGTGGTTCAGAACTTGGATCAGCAACTCGCAAATTTTTAGCAACAAATCCGGTATCAAGCAAGCCTCCAATTAAGCTAGTTGCCATATTGCCACCACCAATAAATGTTATGGTACTATCTTTCATAAAAATTACTCGTAAATAAATTAAAGGTAAATTTCCATACTTTGAGGAGACTTTAAAGTAAGTTCTGACCGCAGCAGGTAATAGAATTTTTTTAAAGTGTAAGTCATACCAAATAGGATTGCAAATTTCCATACCACTGTTATGAACGATATTTATATCAATAATATTAATTAGAATTTAAATCTTGATAAAAATAAAATACTTATTATATGAATTGTGGATTATGATAGTAATCAAATATATTAAAAAATAGATTGTAATAATTATAAAAGATATTAATATGTTTTTTATGAAAGCACAAAACTATTTACAGCTATTACAAATGCTCAAAATTCCAAGAAAAACGGTTGCATCTATGCTTGCTATTAGAGTTGAACAACATATTGTCGATATGAATCAACAATTTATTTATCTTATGCTTCTAAAAATATCTATAATTGTGCCATATATGCGGCAAAATTTTATAAAAAACCATAAGATATACAGCTTACGAGTTGAAGAAGATTAAAAAGCCCATATTTCTTCTGCAAATCTAAAAGTCAACTATTAGCATATATCGCTTAAAATTCTGTGAATATAATTATCAAATACTCAGACATCAGAAATCTTTATCTTCTATAACTTATAAACCAAAGGTATATACATGTCATACACACTTTCAGCTACACTAGATCAACCAATTGATAATGCTATTGAAACATTGAAAAAGATATTAATGAATCATAAACTGGGTATTGTTAGTGAATTAGATGTACAAGCAACCATCAAGAATAAGCTTGGTGAAAAAGTTGCACCTTACCGTATATTAGGTGCTTGTAACCCCGGTATGGCTAAAAAAATTATCGAGGCAGTACCAGAGGCTGGAGCATTATTACCTTGCACAATTGTTGCTCGTGAGGAAGATGGAAAGACTCATTTCCACTTTATGGCACCAGAACCAGTACTTGGTCTTGAAAAAAATCCTATAGTAAAGGAAGTAGCAGAATTGGCAACAACACATATCAACGCAGTAATTTCTGATCTAAATAACTTGTAAGCCGCATATATAGCAATTCTTAATTATGAATGCTTAATTCTTAATTAAATTCAAAATAAATATCAATTACTTATATTGCTTTATCTAATCGAAAGATGCTATATCTGATATATAAATTATAATTCGTAATGTGTAGAGTGCATAAACGATAGCGTCATGTGCCACATGGATGGATTTGGTGTATGACGTTTTGCTTGTATCTTTAATGAGTTGAATCAGAATTTTTAGAATGGGTTATCTTGTTAATCTTTATGAAAAATATCAGAATATATCATAAACACTTAAAATTGGACAATGATAAATATTATATTTCGTGGGGGTAAATATATGTGTTCGCCTAATGAAAATGGAACTTTTTGATGGGCAACAATGTTACCCACCATATTTAACTATTATTTAGCTTCTTGTTCTTGATAATATGCCATCAAAATTTTAGCAACTTCTGGTCGGGAAAATTCTGGTGGTAAATCTTTACCTTCAGATAACATTTTCCGCACTTTAGTACCAGAAAGAATTACAAAATCTTCTTTAGTATGATCAGGAACATCACGCATCATTACTACTTTATTCAATTTTTTAGAGTAAGCAGTGTGATCAGCTTTGAAAATTTCTATTTGTAAAGCACCTTTTGGAACTCTATCATCAAAAATGGTTTGAGAATCAAAAGCACCATAGTAATCACCAACTCCAGCATGATCTCGTCCCACAATAAAGTGAGTACAACCAGTATTTTGCCGGAAAGTAGCATGTAATACAGCTTCACGTGGCCCAGCATACAACATGTCAAACCCATAACCAGTAACCATAACTGTATTAGGTGGGAAATACACTTCTACCATTTTACGAATAGCTGCATCACGAACTGGAGCTGGAATATCACCTGGCTTTAATTTACCCAATAACATGTGAACTAAAATGCCATCGGTTTTCAAGGTTTCATAAGCCATCCGACATAATTCTTCATGAGCCCGATGCATTGGATTACGAGTTTGGAAAGCTACAACTTTTTCCCAACCACGTTCTTTGATTTCATTACGGATTTCTACAGCAGTACGGAAAGTATCTGGAAAATCTTCTTGGAAATAACTGAAGTTTAATACTTGGATAGGACCTGAAATTACATATTTACCAGAATTAAGAAAAGTAGTAACCCCAGGATGCTCACTATCAGTAGTAGTGAATAACTCTGTTGCCATTGTATTCATCTGATCATCAGTTAACTCTTCAATAGATTCAATAGTTTGAATAGCTAATACTGGATTATTATCTTTATTTGGATCACGTAGAGCAATCCGTTTGGCATCTTTAATGGCATCAATATTATCAGTGCGATTAAAAATTGGAACTGGCCAAAATAAGCCACTGGTGGTTTTAAAATCTTTGGAAACGCTTAATCCATCGGCAATATTCATATAACCGGTTAGTGGATTAAAGTAACCAGCACCAAGCATCACTGCGTTAGAAGCAGCTGGCGAATTTAGCAATAAAGAAGGTAAAGTTTCAGCTTCTTTTTGTAATGCGTGATGTTTATCTTCGTCATAAACAAAGAGTGGGTTTAGAGTGTCAGAGCCATGTGGCTTGATCATTTAAAATATCTCCTATTGGATTTTAGTAATCTTTATTTACAAATATATTTAAGTAAAAATATCTGCTATATTAATCACAATTAATAAAACTTATGAATTTCACAGTTATATTAATTAGAAATTTATTTTTTAATACAATCTATTACGAATGTTATAATTACTATAACTGACTATTTTATGATTGCGTTGATTTTTATCAAATTTAATCTTTAATATTATTACTTGAAACAAAGATATTTATACATAATAACTTAAAATAACTATAATGGGGCAATATGTAGTAAAATTTTTTGGGTTGGACATTGTTATAAATTTGTTAGTAATATATTATATGACAAATTACTTTATAGATGATAAACTAGATTTAGTAAAACTTTAGAATCCAAAACTAGAAATTTATTTGGACTCCAAAATTGAAATTTATAAAATTGGTTCTTGATTTAAATCTGGTAATGGAGCTGGCTTGGTTTTACTTCGTTCACCGATTTTTATGTCTCCTGCTATTTTTTGTAATAATTTATCTTTATCAAAGAATAGAGAAATATGACGTTGTTCACGTTTTTTATAACTAGCTTGAAATGTATAAATATAATCCCAACGATATTGATGAAATACATCGATCATAAGTGGTGTTCCCATAATAAATTGCACTTTTTTAGCTGGCATTTTTAATTCAAGTCGATCTAACATTTCTTGAGTGATCACATTGCCTTGTTGAATATCTATCAAATGCATTGAACATCCAGATAATATAAAGATTGTAAAAATAAACTTCAGCATTAGATTTTTTCCTACTAAAATAAGGTTATTAACTTAATATAAATTTAAAAACACAATGGAAGAACTTAAAAAATTCGGCCTAAAAGCAACTTTACCTCGTTTAAGAATACTACAATTATTAGAAACTAATAACCAACGTCACATGAGTGCTGAAGATGTCTATAAAGCATTGTTGGATGTAGGAGAAGATATTGGTTTAGCTACTATTTATCGGGTATTAACTCAATTTGAAACTGCTGGTTTAGTAATTCGTCATCGTTTTGATGATAACTCGTCTGTATTTGAATTAAATGCAGGTTATCATCATGATCATTTATTATGTGTTAAGTGTGGCAAGGTCGTAGAGTTTGTAGATGATGTAATTGAAGAACATCAACGTAATATAGCCAGACAGCATGGTTTTAAAATTACCAATCATTACTTATACATTTATGGAATTTGTTCAGCTTGTTATGATAAAAGGAATAATTCTTAGTTAAAATTACCAAAAACAATCTGTTATAACAATATTCCAATTATCTCTTGTTCGATCTACATCATAAACTTTATCAGTAAATAAACTTTGGCCTTCTATTTTTAAGGCTCGATGCAGTACTCGTTCTTCGTCACCACTGGCATATTTAACATCAATAATCCTTGCCTGAGCTGAATTATTTTTTATTATATAGCTAGCTCCAACACATGCAGATAAAACACAAAAACTATTTTTTCGACTATTGTGATAAAAAGCTTTAATTCTAGCTACACTTACCTCACAACCATTTTGGGATAATTCAGGAGTTGACACCTCTGTTCCTAATGAGCCAGTTGTCATTGAATTTCTTTGAATCTTACTAACGGATTTAGTGACTGATGCTTGTTGAGGAGGGTATAAAACCAAATTTTGGCCTATAAGTATCTGATATGGTGGATATATATTATTCCAGTTTGCTAGGTCATGATATGTAATATTGTGTCGGTTGGAAATTATAGCTAAAGTATCATTTGGCTTTACAGTATATGTTAACCCAAAATTGTTATTACCTGGCATGACTTTGCGAGGTGCATTTCCATCTTCAGCTGGTATATAACGAAGTGGAATTTTTACACAACCAGACAACAATATACTAACCATAAGTATAAATTTTATTAAGTTCATAATTGCAAATTATTTAAGTTTTATAAAAATTTAAGAGACATATTTATTTAAAAAATACACAGAGGAAACTATGCAACAAACTACCATTTTTGATATTGATTTAATTCGTCGTTATGATAAAGCGGGACCTCGTTATACCTCTTATCCAACTGCAGTGCAATTCAATAGTGAATTTGATGAAACATCTTACCGCACTCATGCCCAAAATAGCAACCCAGCCAAACCATTATCATTATATTTACATGTCCCATTTTGTGACACGGTGTGTTTTTACTGTGCTTGCAATAAAATTGCTACCAAAAATCGTGGTTTAACTATACCCTATTTACAACATTTATATCAAGAAATTGCTTTGCAAGGTGAATTATTCAGTCAACAACGACCAGTAACTCAATTGCATTGGGGGGGTGGTACTCCGACTTTTTTAAATCATGATCAAATACGAGAAGTCATAAAAGTAATGGGTAAACATTTTCAATTGCTTGATGATGATACTGGTGAGTATTCCATAGAAATTGACCCACGTGAAACTAAACCAGATACTATTGCTTTATTACGTGAAGTAGGTTTTAACCGCATGAGTTTAGGAATACAAGATTTTGATCCTAAAGTACAAAAAGCAGTTAATCGAATTCAATCTCCAGAACTAACTTTTGCAGTATTAGATCAAGCCCGTAACGAAGGTTTCAAATCAGTTAGTGTTGATTTAATTTATGGTTTACCACATCAAACTGAAGCAAGTTTCACTAAAACTTTAGAAACTATTATTGCAGTTAAACCAGATCGTTTATCAGTATTTAATTACGCTCATTTACCAACTATATTCAAACCTCAACGCCGGATTGATGAAACTGATTTACCATCATTAACTGAAAAATTGTCAATTTTACAAAATACCACTAATCAATTATTAGAAGCTGGTTATATATATATTGGTATGGATCATTTTGCTTTGCCAGATGATGAGTTAGCAATTGCTCAACGTAATGGTACTTTATATCGTAATTTTCAAGGTTATTCAACCCATTCCGATTGTGATTTAATTGGGCTTGGTACTACATCAATCAGCCAGGTTGCTGATAGTTATAGTCAAAATGTTAAAACTCTAGAAGAATATTATGCCAAGGTTGAATCTGGACATATTCCAATATTTCGTGGTTTTTCCCTTAATGAAGATGATAAGTTGCGTCGAGCTGTAATAACAAAATTAATTTGCCATTTTACTTTAGATATTTCCATAATAGAAAAAGAATACAAAATTGATTTTAAAACTTATTTTGCTATTGAAATAACAGAGTTGGAAACTATGCAAACTGATGGTTTGTTAACTATCAATGACCAACAAATTGATATTTTACCAGCAGGACGTTTATTAGTCAGAAATATTTGTATGCCTTTCGATATCTACTTGCGTAAAAATACTGACCAAAGATTTTCTAAAGTTATATGATTTTAGAATCCACTATAACCTGTCCTGACTTTATTACAGCCTAAGCAAAGTGATTGTTCTTATGCTGATATTCCAATATTCTTCAATCCAATAGTTGTAATTAGATTATGAAACTTAGTCTTGATGAAAATATTACTAGCTATCAAATTCAACGAATAGATTCTAATGGTATAACTGTGAATAATAAAGTTTATTCGCAAAATATTATTGTTATGCCAAATAAAATTGTTGATTGGAATGCTACTAGTTTTACAAATTTCCAAGTTAGCGATTTCCAACAGATATGTGATTTACAACCAGAATTAGTGCTGTTAGGAACTGGAGATATAAGTATTTTTCCAGATACAGAATTATTAGTTCCATTGATAGAAGCTAAAATAGGCTTGGAAATAATGAATACCATAGCAGCCTGTCATACTTATACTCTATTAAGAAGTGAAGGCAGAAAAGTAGCAGCAGCATTATTATTGTAATATTATTAACTTATAAGATATACCATCTCTCAATAGAAATAGATTCCAGTAAATAATTTCTGTTGAATTTAATTAAGAACTAAGCATTCATAATTAAGAATTACTATAAAATATTTTCGAGAACAATTTATGCCAACAAAGAAAGTTTTACCAGTTACAACTACTTTAGATCCAATAACTATTGGTTCAAAACAGCCATCTTCATCCGATATTAAGATTGTTGGAGGACGGGGTTATGATTTACGCCAGCCTATACCAGTTAAATATACCGAAGTTAGAGATAGATTTTTATCTGCTCGTAAAAATTTTTGGGTGCCAAATGAAATTCCGATGGGAGAAGACAAATTACAATGGAATACTAATCAATTAACCGAAGCCGAGATGTGGTTATTTAAAACTAATATATCATATTTAACCGCTGGAGATAATATGGTTCCAGATAATTTAATTAATGTTATCTTTAAACATATTACTGCTAATGAAATGCGACAATATTTTCGTTGGATAATGTGTGAAGAAGCTAACCATATTGAATCTTATGTGTTTATTTTGGAATCATTTGGTTTAGATGAAAAAGGCCAAGGCCAAATCTATGAATTATATCAAGAGATGCCAGAGCTAGTAGAAAAAGTTAATTGGAATTTAAACTTCACGCTCAATTCGGTTAATTCTGATGCACCATTAGGTTCGTCAGAAGCTATCAAGGCTTTATTGGAAGACTTAGTAAGCTATTATATTTTTGAATATATGTTTTTCCCACTTGGATTTTCCCAAATTTTTGCATTAGCCAGGAAAGGTAAATTAAGAAATACTGCTCAACAATATAGTTATATTTGGCGAGATGAATCTTTACACTCTGTTAATGGTTTATGGTTGATCCATCAGATAATTAAAGAAAATCCTAAAGTATGGGATACTGTATTACAAAATAGAGTACGAGATATAATTGCTGAAGCAGTAGCTTTGGAAGAAAAACATGCTCAGGTCGTTATGCCTGATGGTGGCATTATAGGAATGCCAATAAAAACTTACATTAAATTTGCCAAGTTTATCGCCAATAATATCTGTGATAATTTAGGACTTAAACATTTATATAGAGTTAAACAGCATCCGATGCCTTGGATTAGTGAATATGAATTAAATCAAGAAGTTAATTTCTTTGAGGGTAGAGTACGAGAATATCAAACTGGTAGTCAGTTAGATTGGGACTGATAATTTTAGTTAGCCTTGAACTGAGATAATCGTCAAGGCTAATTTATTAAATCAACTGTTATGATCTAGATTCAATCCAACTACTCCTATTACGATTAATGCAATTGAGAGTATTTTAGTAACACTGGCTGGCTCTTTAAACCATAAAATCCCTACAATGGTTATTAAAACTGTTCCTAATCCAGACCATACCGCATATGCAATGCTGATATCTATTACTTTAAGGGTTAACGCCAATAAGCTTAAGCCAACAGCATAAAAAACTAACATAGCAATTATGGGGATAATTTTAGTAAAACCATCAGATAATTTCATAGCAATAGTACCTGAAACTTCTAATATTATAGCAACTATTAATAAGATCCAAGTAACTGTTTTTAAATCATAATTCACTATTCTTCTTCCTCTTCATCCAAGTCCAAGTCCAAGATTTTATCTAATCCTACTAACTTTTCTTCTTTTCTTAAGCGAATTAAGTTAACTCCTTGGGTATTACGACTAACTACAGAAATTCCAGTTACTGGAGTGCGCACTAAAGTTCCCGCATTGCTAATCAACATAATGTCATCATCATCTTCAACTTGAACTGCCCCAATCACTTCTCCATTACGTTCTGAAGTTTTAATTGCGATAACACCTTTACCACCTCTACCTTTAATTGGATAACTATCGATTGGAGTACGCTTACCAAATCCATTCACAGTAGCCGTCATCACCATACCACCAGTATAATTAACAATCAAGGAAATAACTATATCATCAGGAGCCAATCTAATACCACGCACTCCACGGGCTGTTCTGCCAGTATCACGAATAGTATTTTCTTCTTTAAAATGAACTGCTTTACCCATTTTACTAAATAACATGATATCACGTTGTCCATCAGTAATATCAACTCCAATTAATTGATCATCTTCATCTAAATTGATTGCAATAATACCATTAGAACGTGGTCGAGAGAATTTACTCAAAGAAGTCTTTTTTACTACACCTTTAGCAGTTGCCATAAATATGAACTTATCTTCAGTAAATTCCTTAATTGGTAATACTGCATTAACCCGTTCGTTATCTTCCAATGGGAGTAAATTAACAATTGGTCTGCCACGGGAAATACGACTAGCTCGTGGTAATTGATGCACTTTCAACCAATAAACTTTGCCTGCACTGGTAAAACATAATAAAGTATTATGAGTGTTAGCTACAAATAACTTATCAATAAAATCAGCTTCTTTCATTTTAGTGGCAGACTTACCTTTACCACCTCGTTTCTGAGCTGAATAAGTATCCATATCTTGCGATTTTATGTAACCTTCATGGGATAAAGTAACTAAAACATCTTCCGCTGGAATCAAATCTTCAATATTAATTTCGGCTTCAGAAAATATAATTTCAGTACGACGTTCATCACCATATCCATCTCGTATTACTAATAGTTCATCTCGTATAACTTGCATCAATCTATCAGTGCTATTGAGAATATCAAGCAAATCATAAATACGGACTAATAAGGTTTGAAATTCCTCAACAATTTTATCTTGTTCTAAACCAGTTAAACGATGTAAACGTAATTCTAAAATAGCTTGAGCTTG
Organism: Thioploca sp.; assembly: GCA_030627235.1. Classification (GTDB taxonomy): domain Bacteria; phylum Pseudomonadota; class Gammaproteobacteria; order Beggiatoales; family Beggiatoaceae; genus DRQV01. The sequence goes on along the minus strand of DAOUSL010000028.1, from coordinate 13,760 downwards.
AGTATCTGATAAAAGGTAACCAGTTTTTAATAAACCGAATTCGTCGGATAAATTATCTGGCCGAGAAACTGAGGCATCAGATTGTTGTAACAGTTTTTTTACAATACTAGCTTGCCAAGTTTTAGCCAATAAGCCTTGTTTAGCTTCCTGAGGATTTTTAGCAATTTTGATTAATTTAATCATCGCATCAATATTGCTCAATGCTACTGCTAAACCTTCTAATATATGAGTTCTATCTTTAGCCTTGCGTAATTCAAATACTGTTCTGCGAGTTACTATTTCTTTACGATGCCGAATAAATAATTCTAATACATTTTTTAATGGTAGTAAACGTGGTTCTCCATCTACTATGGCTACCATATTGATTCCAAATACAGATTGCATTTGAGTATGTTTAAATAAATTATTCAATACTACATCAGCAATTTCACCTCGTCGCAATTCAAGAACTACTCGAATTCCATCTTTGTCGGATTCATCTCTTAAGGCGGTGATACCTTCAATCTTTTTTTCTTTTACTAATTCTGCAATTTTTTCGATCAAACGAGCTTTATTAGTCTGATAAGGTAATTCAGTCGCAATAATTTTTTGTTTACCATTATCATCTTCTTCAATATTGGTACGAGCTCGCATATAAACTCGGCCACGACCAGTCCGATAAGCTTCTGCAATACCACTAATCCCATGAATTATTCCAGCTGTAGGAAAATCAGGGCCAGGTATATATTGCATCAAATCTTCAACCGAAGTTTCTGGTTCTTCAATCAGAGCAAGACAAGCATTAATTATTTCAGTTAAATTATGTGGCGGAATATTGGTTGCCATACCAACAGCAATACCACTAGACCCATTAATTAATAGATTTGGAATACGAGTTGGAAAAACACTTGGCTCTTGTTCTGAACCATCATAATTAGGATTAAAATCAACAGTTTCTTTATCAATATCAGCTAGTAATTCATGTGCTATTTTTGCCATGCGAATTTCTGTATAACGCATTGCAGCTGGACTATCAGCATCGATACTACCAAAATTACCTTGGCCATCCACTAACATATAACGTAAAGAGAATGGTTGAGCCATCCGCACAATAGAATCATATACTGAAACATCACCATGTGGATGATAACGTCCAAGACATTCTCCAACTATTCTGGCTGATTTTTTATAGGATTTATTATACGAATTATTTAGTTCGTACATTGCATATAGTGAACGTCGATGTACCGGTTTAAGACCATCACGTACATCTGGTAAAGCCCTACCAATGATTACGCTCATAGCATAATCAAGGTAAGATTGTTTCATTTCATCTTCAATGTTAACTGGCAGAATTTCTTTGGCAAATTGACCCATATCTTGATAACTTTCCTGTGTTCCAACCTGTTAAACTGGAATTTAATTAATTCCCAATAAAGTTTTTGTTAGGTCGTTATTATATCATATTTTTATATAAATTTAATTAGATACGATAGTTTATATTTGTTTAGTGGTTTGAAAGATATGTGAATAAAAAATATGAGTAAATTAAGAGGTAATATTGTCAATCATCTGGTAAGCTAATTAGAAAAACATAATTCAGAAACAGCTGAAGTTTTGAAATTAAAAGAATTAAATTGTTAGTAAAGATAATGTTCATCTATTCTGCTCCTCCAACATTCAAAATTAGCTTAAACATCATTTATATAAGAGTTTTAAGTTCTTTAAATATCTCCTTCCATTAAACACCTCTTTGTTTTCATATAGTTTATCGCCATTTTTACTGAAGGTATTGATATATAGAATTTTTCGATTGGACAAACTACAGCAATATAAGTCATTTATTTTGAATTTAATTTTAATTAAGAATTAAGCATTCATTATTAAGAATTGCTATATTAATCAGCATTTTTTTATATGAGCAATTATCAAGCATGTTAAAATGGTATAATAAAAAATTAACACATATAATTAATTATAAACTAGGATTTTTATTAAACTATCGCAGCTTTTAAATTATAATTAATTTTACAATCAAAATAGGAAGCTAATATATGGGCAAAATTACCGGATTCATGGAAATAGATCGCCAAGATCGTAAATATGCATCAATTTTTGAACGTACTCAACATTATCAAGAATTTACCATACCATTAACAGACACTGAATTAAGTCAACAAGGTGCAAGGTGTATGGATTGTGGAATTCCTTATTGTCATAATGGTTGTCCAGTTAATAATATTATTCCAGAATGGAACGATCTAATTTATCAACAAAAATGGCGTGAAGCTTTAGAAATTTTACATAGTACTAATAATTTCCCAGAATTTACCGGTCGTATTTGTCCAGCTCCTTGTGAAGCTTCCTGTACTCTAAATTTGAACGATAGCCCAGTAATAATTAAAACTATCGAATGTGCCATTGTTGATAAAGGTTGGAAAGAAGGTTGGATTAAGCCGCAAATTCCAGAACATCGTACTGGTAAACAAGTTGCTGTTGTTGGTTCTGGTCCTGCTGGATTAGCTTGTGCTCAACAATTAGCTCGTGCTGGCCATGAAGTTATTGTATACGAGAAAAATGATCGAATTGGTGGCTTATTGCGTTATGGTATTCCTAATTTTAAGATGGAAAAACAAATTATTGATCGTCGGATGACACAGTTACAAGCCGAGGGAATAATTTTTAAACCGAATAGCAATATTGGAATGGACATTCCAGCCAAACAATTATTAGAACAATTTGATGCTGTAGTTTTAACTGGAGGTTCAGAAAAGCCACGTGATTTAGATACTACACCAGGTCGGGAGTTAAAAGGAGTTCATTTTGCAATGGATTTTTTACCTCAACAGACAAAAAAAGTGTTTGGAGATGAAATTGAGAATGAAACAGTTATTTCAGCTACTGGTAAAAATGTAGTAGTTATTGGTGGTGGTGATACTGGTTCTGATTGTGTTGGTACTTCTATTCGTCAAAGTGCAATTTCAGTAGTCCAATTAGAATTATTACCAAAACCACCAGAAAAAGAAAATAAAGGTTTGACTTGGCCTAATTGGCCACAAAAACTCCGTACATCTTCTTCTCATGAAGAGGGATGTCAAAGAGAATGGAGTGTGGCCACTAAATCTTTTACTGGTGAAAATGGAAAAATTAAAAAAATACATTTAGTTCGGGTTGAATGGCAAAAAGATGATACTGGTCGTTGGAAAATGTCAGAAATCCCTGATAGTGAATTTGAATTAAAAGCTGATTTGGTACTGTTAGCAATGGGATTTTTACATCCAGTCCATATCGGTATGTTAGAAGAACTTGGAGTAGATTTAGATAAACGTGGTAATGTTAAGGCTAATATGGATAATTACCAGACTTCTATCGATAAAGTATTTACAGCCGGAGATATGCGACGTGGCCAGTCTTTAGTGGTATATGCAATTAAAGAAGGTCGTCAAGCTGCTAGAGCGATAGATCAGTATTTAACCGGTAGTTCTGAACTTCCAAGATAACTTGATAATAAGCTACTGATGTTATGCAGAACTTTTTATCTATAATAATTTGAAATTATTCTGTGTAACATTAGGTGTTTAGTTTGATTAAACCTTAATCAGATTACCTAAATAAAAAATTACTTGAACTTATATCTATGAAAATCTTATATATTATAAGCACTGGCAGAAGTGGGTCTACCATTTTAGATATTTTACTTGGTAATGGTGAAGATATTTTAAGTTGTGGAGAATTAAATCGTTATGCTATAAGAGATGGTAGCCCAACTTACTGGCGACATAAAAAAGGTTCTCCAACTAGAGTATTTTGGGAAAACATTAAAACTAAGTTAGAAACAAAGTTTCCTGCTGGATTTGAGTTGCAAAAAATAAGGGACATTGTGTTACATTATGAATATCATAATAATTTTTTAAAATTTAGTTCTAATAAAGATAAATTTAAGATTTATAGTGATTTCGTTACTAAGTTAAATACAACTATATTTGAAAATATTGAACAATCAATTATAGTAGACTCTTCTAAATACCCAGCTAGAGCCTTAAAACTGGCTGAAATTCTGGATTGTGACATTGATTTTATTTATTTACAACGTGATCCTAGAGGAGTAGTTAACTCATTTTCTAAACAAGGTATTACTCAAGCATCTAAATCTTGGTTATCAGCGAATATTTATTATTTATCAGTCAACTTATTATGTAAATTTACCATTTTTAAATTAAGCAAAAAATATAAAGTCATAAAAGTTAAATATGAAAAATTAGTTGCTCAACCAATTGAAACTTTAGAATTTATTCAGCAAGAATTACAAATAAATTTACAACCAGTAATAGAAAAAGTTAAAACTAATGAATCCTTAATTGTCGGTCCTCTTTTTGAGGGTAATAGAATGCGAATGACGGATAAAGTAAAATTAAAACAATATGTAACACATTATCCTAATACAATAAAAAATATATTTACTAGAATTATTAATTTTTTAGTTTAAAATTGGTGTACATCTATGAAAATTCAAACTAAGTTGTTGTTAGTTATTGGTGTTATTTTACTGTTAATATTTGTTGGAGTTGCATTTGTTGATTATCAAACTAAAATGCAAAATGAAAAATATGAATTACAAACTCAAGCGGAAAAAGTAAGAAGTTTGTTAATGGCAACTAGACGCATTTATCATCATCAATTTATTGATAGTAGTATTGAATTAACAGAAAAAACAGTTGGTTTTTTACCAGCTCATGCTTTGGGTAAAATTTCTGAGGACTATCCAAATTGGGATAAATCTGGTTTTACTTTCAATAATGTCTCTGATCAACCACGCAATCCTGATCATGCCGCAGACGAAATTGAATTAGAAGCAATGGCCTATTTTAGAAGTAATCCAGATGAAAATCTATTGTTTAAACCATTTATTAAATCAGATGGTAAACCTTTTTATTTATATGCTCGTCCTATCTGGATTGAAGAATACTGTATAAAATGTCATGGCAAGCGTGAAGATGCTCCTGAAACTATTCGTAAACTATATGATTCTGCTTGGAATTATAAGATTGGTGATTTACGTGGAGTTCTAAGTATCAAAGTACCAGCTACTACACTGACAGAATCAGTTTGGCAGTCATTTCAACAAAGTGTTTTATTACAATTGGTTGGATTTATGACTATTTTTATTCTAGTGATGTTATTAATTCGACGTAACGTTGTATATCCATTAACACATATTAAAGATACTATACAAGCATTTGCTAGTGGTGATTATAATAAGCGTGCTATTAATTTTAAAGGTGAATTTGGGATTTTAAGCCAAGAATTTAATAATATGGCAGGCCAAATTTCCGAACAACAAGAAAAATTAATCAGTTTAAATCAGCAATTAGAACAACGTGTAACCGAAAGAACCTCTCAATTAAATGATAAAATTGATGAATTGACTAGAACTCGTAAAGAGCTTATTCAAAGTGAAAAAATGGCAGCATTAGGGCAATTAGTCGCTGGTATAGCTCATGAAATTAATACTCCATTGGGCGCAATTAATTCTTCAGCTGGTACTCTTTCCAATGGTTTAACTCAAGTATTAAAACAATTTCCTAAATTACTTAAAATCCTTACTTCTACTCAACAAGAGTCTTTTTTCATATTATTGGAACATTCATCCCAAAATCAAACAGTATTAACTTCTAAAGAAAAAAGAGCTGCGAAAAAAATCATAATTGCTGAACTACAACAAAAAGAAATCAAAAATCCTAGAAATTTTGCTGATACTTTTATTAGTTTAGGGGTTTGTTCACAAGTAGGACAATATTCTTCTTTGTTACAAGCAGAAAACAGCGAATTTATATTTGAAATTGCTTATAAAATTTCTACTTTAACCAGAAGCACAGATAATATTATTACTGCAGTTGGACGAGCATCTAAAATTATATTTGCTTTAAAAACATTCGCTAGATATGATCAAAATAGCGAAAAAATTGCGGTTGATTTACAAAAAGGTCTGGAAACTATTTTTACGTTATATCATAATCAGCTTAAACATGGTGTCGAATTGATTAAGGAATATGATGACAATATTAATAATATTTTTGGTTATCCAGATGAATTAAATCAAGTTTGGACTAATATTTTACATAATGCTTTACAAGCAATGGATTATAAAGGTAGTTTAAAAGTTACTATAACTGGTCAAGATAACTATGCCGTAATTTCTATGACTGATAGTGGCGAAGGTATGTCCGCTGAAATTAAGGAAAAGATATTTACTCCATTTTTTACCACTAAATCTGCTGGAGAAGGTAGTGGATTAGGACTTGATATTGTGAAAAAAATTATTGAGAAGCATAAAGGTAAAATTGAAGTTGAAAGCGAGATTGGAAAAGGTACTACATTTTCAGTTTGGTTGCCAATTGAATAGTTCTTAATATTTAATCACATTGGAGATTCAACTCTCAAAGAGAGTTAAATATGAATAGCCGCCGATGAAATCGGTGGAATATAATTATTGAAGCATATCTTCTGTAAAATATTATGTTACCAAATAGAATTTGGGAATAATATTCCACCGATTTCATCGGTGGCTATTCAAGTTTAACCCTTTTTAAGGGTTCTTTAAAATAGCCACAGGTAAAATCGATTACATAATATTACTTTATAATACCTTCGATATCTGGATTAACTATCCAACCACTAAGCCCTTGTTCTGGCAGTTCGACTTTAACCCACCAATCTGATAATCGCTTAGTTATCGGTTTTCCCCAAATTGCTTTTTCACTGACAATATTAGTATTCCAACCATTATTTAACTGGTAAATACCACCATTAAACCATACAGTATTCACACCTGAGCTGATTTCTGCTAAATCAAATAATTTATCGCCTTTTTTCAAAGTTAATTCATTATCTTGAATTTCAGTTTTATTTACCTCAATTTCACCAAACTGTGAAGTATGAATTTCGCCACGCAAAGCTTGAACAAATTGTTTAGCGGTTAATGTTGTTATTGCATCTGATTTCAATGATGAGTCAGAATAAAGAATAGTTGATTTCTTTAATTGCCATTTACCATAACTACAGTTATCAATTGGACAAGCTTGATTAATATAAGGTAATTGAGGCAAGATTTTTATACTATCATTATAGGCATAACCAATTGTATTATTAGATAATTTTATTTTATACCATTTTCCCAATACATCTAAGATATTTATTTTATCACCTTGTTTAATCTTAGCGACTGGCTTAGAATGTTGACCAATACCTTGATTTACATTCAAATTTTCTGTGATAACAACACCTGTAATATTAGAAGGTTTTTTCTTGCTAGGAATATCAGCAGTTGTAAACCAACTTTGCTCTGGGTCAGGGCCTAAATTTTGAATTTCCTGCATCCAATTTGATACATATTGACCTTCTGTCCAATAAGACATTACTAGAGAAACAGGTTGCTTAAATAAAATATGCAATGCAGGTTGCTGACTAATTTTAGTTTCTTTAATATTAAATGCCAACAATTCGCCAGAATCAGTAAATACTATCAATAAATCCTTATTTGGAGACGTTAAAGCGTCTATTGCATTAGGTATATGTTCTTTAATTGTTTTCCAATCAGGATAAATAACATCTGTACTTATATTTTTATTAACCGCTACTGGAACAATAAAGTTTTTATATTTAGTTTCTTCAGGTACTGGCAAATGTCCTTTAATAACCCATTGACCTTGATGACGCATTATACCACCACTAAAATCACCTAAATCAGCATTTTTATATTTAGCCACAGTATCCATAAAAACTTGATTAGCAGTAGAATCTAATAAAGCATCTATTTTTATAGGTTTAAGTTCTTGTAAGGATAATATTTGTAAAGAACTTTCCATTCCACCTTCTATGTCAAAACTATCACAAATTTCATTACGAGTATAACCAACTGATAAATAGTTAGTTCCAACAAATAAAATATCTCGTGAAATATGACCTCTACAATATTCTCCAACTTCAGAGTTAATACCTCGTTTAGAGACTAACATTGAAATATCAAATGCTTTTGTCCCTTCTTGTTCAGCTAAAAAAGGATCAGGCAAGGAATCATAATCAGGAGCTGGATTGATCCAGATAAAATCTTCATTAAAATTATTATAATTACTATGTTGAACATCAATTCGCCAAAAGCCATCATCTCTTGGTAATAATAAATTAGTACGTTCAGCGATTAATTCAATTTGACCATTTTCTGCTCGTAATAAAAAGGTACGATAAGATGCTGGTTCATATATTCCTTCAAGTGTATTTTCATTTATGGTTTCGGCTGTAGTATTATAGTTAGAACCATAACGTAAACCAATTAGTAATCCAGATTCACTTGCCATTACTGAGGTCATAATAAAAAATAAGGAATAAGATAACGCCCTTATAGTTAAATTCATAAAAGTCTCCTATTATTTAATTCGGTTAAAATTAGACTTAAAATTAAGATATTTTAAATTTAATGAGAAATATTATTTTACATACTATAAACTAATTTCAATTATCGCAAATATTGGCATGTTGCAAATATACCCGTAAATAACGAAAAGTTTTTATGTCCAAAGCATCTCTAAAAATAATTAGTCTATCAAAATATCCGTCTATCTTCAAGATGACTAATTGAGGATTAATATAAATTTTATGAGCAATATTAACTTTTTGACCTGATTTTAATTGTATTTTAATACAATTTAATGTTTCATCATAGTATAATATACATCCATGTAGAGGATGATTAATATATAACAAATGTTTACGGGTCGTGTATAATGCACTTATTAAAATCAATAGACTAATAAATATTTTAATAAAAATTGGTAATATTAAAAGTAATAATAACAAAAATGTCCCATTGTGTAATATAATTAATATTAGAGTGAAAATTTTAGAAAAATATAATTCTAAATGAACTGGGGCAATAAAATTTGACATGTTTAAAATTCACTTCAGGAAAATAAAATGATGGATTCACCAATTGTCATAGCTTGTTTAGTTTTTATAAGTATTTATTTGGTATGGTTTATAATTCGTTTATTTGCAGATCTTGTTCTGGTAGGGATAGCTTTTTTGAGTGCTGTGCTTGCGTATCATATTCAGCCATATTATTCAGAAATATTAATGATTTTAACAGAATCAAATATGTTAGATATTTTTAATCTACCAGCAGAATCCAATGAAATTGCTATTCTTAAAATAGCTGGATTGATTATTGCCTGTGCTGTACTAGTCTCTATTCCAATTTTACCATTTTCAGCAACTTATCGCTTGATGTTTGGAATAGAAATTCCAGTATTTCATTGTAGAAAAAATAATATTCGTGATTTGATTACTGAAGAAATTCAACGTCAAAATGCTCATGTTCAACCATTAAAAGAAGATTTAGCAATGGAACTATTGCCTGAACCTAAATCTGAGCCTAAACCTGAACTTGAAAATAAAGAATCCGAAAAACCACTGGTAATACATTTAAAAGATAGATCTATGGAAAAAGAACCAACTAAAGATACCTAATAATCTACAGATTGACCAGATAACTTTGAAAAGATAAAAGGTAATATAACATGAAAACCGTTACCGTTATTGATTACGGCATGAGTAATTTACGTTCTGTTAGTAAAGCTTTAGAACATGTTGCAGGCAATGAATGGCAAGTTATTGTTAGCAATAAAGCTGAGGTAATAATTGAAGCTGATAAAGTTGTATTTCCAGGGCAAGGAGCAATAGGTAACTGTATGGATTTGCTCAAACAATCTGGAATTACAACCGCAATAGAACAAGTTCTTGCCGATAAAAAACCTTTTTTAGGTATTTGTTTGGGTATGCAAACTTTATTGACCAGTAGTGAAGAAAGTGGTGGAATAACTGGATTTAATTGGACTACAGGTACAGTACGCAATTTTGATAAGCTGCTAGACTTAAAGAGTAGTGAAAATCTAAAAATACCTCATATGGGTTGGAATAGAGTTCAGCAAACTCAAAATCATCCGTTATGGTTTAACATACCAAATGATAGTAGATTTTATTTCGTCCATAGCTATTACGTTGCTCCGCTTAATAATTCTGTTGTTGCAGGAACAACCTCCTATGGTAATCTTGACTTTGTTTCAGCAATAGCACAAGACAATGTGTTTGCAGTGCAATTTCATCCAGAAAAAAGTCAGCATGTTGGTTTAACTTTATTGAAAAATTTCTTAAATTGGTAATTTTTTTGCAGATATTATAGCTATGATAAACTTAATTAGCATTAGAAATAATTACTTAATATACATTATTGGAAATTTAGAATTTGGGGGAAAGTTTAAATGAATTTTTTATCTAGAACATTAATTTTTGGATTATTGTATACCATAATGACAGTATCAGTTTTTGCAGAAGAATGTTCTACTACAGATGCTGGTACGTTAGAAGGTTGTAAAGATAAAACCATAAAAGCTTCTGGACCTAGAGTAGAAATGTTTGATGTACCAGAATATTTTTCAACAGCAGATCCAAGTTTTAGTGGAGGAGAAGGTATACAAGATTATATGAGTATTGGCGATACTAAAATTATCTTGCATACTAAAGATGAAGTTCAATGTCCAGAAAATATTGAGGTTATTGGTGGTTTAAAACAATTAGACCTTGGAGAAGGAAAAGCTTGGGTAGTTGAAGTCACTGAATTTAAATGTTTGTAATTACTTTTATTAAAAATATTATGTAGTTTTCCAAAAAAAATTAAATTTAGACTTGACTTTAAATATAATAAGCTTGTAAAATATTATCCCTCAGATGTTTATAAAATTTATCTTATGTAAATTTCTGAGTGGATATAATCCAAGTATTAATCATAATAATTTATATTGAGGAATGAAATAAATGTCTAAATTTTTACGTGTTTTGTTTGCTGCTGCTATAACATTACCATTAGCTTTTTTGAGTGCTAATACAATTGCTGCTGAAGAAGCCGCTAACCCATGTGCTGTTGAAGCTGCTGCTCCTGTAACTACTGAAGCTGTTGCTAACCCATGTGGTGCTGCTGTTGCTACCACTGAAGGCGAAGCTGCTACTGAAACCACAGAAGCTGCTAATCCATGTGGTGCTGCTACTACTGAAACCACAGAAGCTACTGAAACCACAGAAGCTACTGAAACCACAGAAGCTCCTGCTGCTAACCCATGTGTTGCTACTACTGAAACCACAGAAGCTGCTCCTGCTGAAGAAAAATCTGCTAAATAATTTATAAACAGGCATATCAATTGAGGGATATTTAAAGTCCCTCATTGATAATAATTAATGATCTCCCATTCTCCCCGTAAGCGTTTTGGTCAAAATTTTTTACAAGATGACCAAATCATCCAGCGTATTATCAATGCAATATCTCCAACAATTAAACAACACTTAGTTGAAATAGGTCCTGGCAAAGGAGCATTAACAGAATATTTACTTAAATATAATTGCCAATTAGATATAATAGAATTGGATAATGATTTATTTAAAATGCTTGTGGAAGAATTGAGTTCTTTTGAACAATTGCAAATTTACAATCAAGATATTCTACAATTTGATTTTAACCAATTACAACCAATTCCATTGAGAATTATTGGTAATCTGCCTTATAATATTTCTACCCAATTATTGTTTTATCTGTTGGATTATGTGCATCTTGTCCAAGATATGACGTTTATGTTACAAAAAGAAGTTGTGGAACGTTTAATAGCAGTTCCATCTACATCTGAGTACGGACGTTTATCAGTGGTTTTACAATACCATTATCAGATATATAAATTATTTGATGTAGAACCAGAAGCTTTTTGGCCACCTCCTAAAGTACAATCTAGCATTGTACAATTAATTCCGTATTCAATTCCACCAGTAAAAATTATTAATCAACAACATTTTAATAAAATCGTAACTGCTGCGTTTTCTAAACGACGTAAAACTTTACGTAATAATTTGAAAGATATACTTAATATAGAAATTATACAAGAAGTTGGAATTGATCCACAAATTCGAGGAGAAGCATTAACCCTTATAGAATTTGCTCAATTATCAAATCAATTTACTTTACAAAATTCATAAATCTTAATATCCTTATTTCAAGTTTTACTATCTAATTTCTTATGTAAGATTTAGCCTCAAAAATATCTTACTATGTCACAATAATTCATATCTGAAATCAATAATATCGGAGATATACATGCGTAATTATAACTCTATATATTTAATTATAATAATATTTTTTCAATCCGCTTGTGCTGAATTACCAACTAGGGTAAATGGTCAACCTTTGCCAAGTTTGGCTCCTATGTTAGAAAAAGTAATGCCAGCAATTGTTAATATTTCTTCTAGCACTCATGCTCGTTCATCCAATAATCCACTGTTTAATGACCCATTTTTTCAGCGTTTTTTCAACATTCCACTACAACAACGACAAGAAAAACAAAGTCGTGGCTCAGGAGTGATTATTGATGTTAAAGCTGGTTATGTAGTAACTAATAATCATGTCATTGATAAGGCTGATGAAATATCTATAACTTTATTAAATGGAGAACAAATAAATGCTGAAGTAATAGGTATTGATTCAGAAACTGATATAGCTTTGCTACAAGTACCACCAGAAAAGTTAACGTCTATAAAATTAGCTGATTCTTCGCAATTAAGAGTAGGAGATTTTGTAGTTGCGATTGGCAATCCATTTGGTTTAGGACAAACTGTAACTTCAGGAATTATCAGTGCATTAGGCCGTAGTGGTTTAGGCATTGAAGGTTATGAAGATTTTATTCAAACGGATGCTTCGATCAATCCAGGTAATTCTGGTGGAGCATTAGTTAATTTACGTGGTGAATTGATTGGAATTAATACAGCAATTATTGCTCCTGGAGGTGGTAATGTTGGGATTGGTTTTGCTATTCCAAGCAATATGGTTGAACAAGTAATTAGTCATCTCATTGAATTTGGTGAAATGCAACGTGGTCAATTGGGAATTAGATTACAAAAGTTAACTCCAAAATTAGCTACTGCATTTGGAATGACTGATAATAAAGGCGCTGTGATATCTAAAGTAGAATCAGGAACTGCTGCTGATAAAGCTGGTTTACAATCTGGTGATATCATTATTGCAATTAATAATAAAACTATCAATTCTGCCACTGATGTTCGGAATAAAATTGGCTTATTACGAGTTGGTGAACAGGTAAAAGTTACTGTTATTAGAAAAAATAAAACCTATAATATTTATGCGATTATTGCTGATAGTAAAATAAATGGTGGAACAATCAGCATGTATTTAAAAGGTACAGTTTTGCAAGATAGTAGTGATGGGATTCGGATTAAAGAAGTAACTAAAAATAGTAATGCTTGGAAAATTGGTTTTCGCAAAGCTGATATTATAATTGGTTTTAGTCGTAGGGAAGTTGAAACTATAGAAGATTTAACTAGTTATTTCAAGCGTTATAGTACTCGTTCGATTCAAATTCGACGAGATGGTGATATTTTATCAGTTTGGTTGAATTAACTATTATATCTGATGTTGTTCTGATAAATTATATAACCATTTGTTAAGGCGGACACTTTACTTCCTTGTTTAGTACCATTAAATATTGGGAATTAGTTAGTTTAAATGAAAAAAGGTAAATTACAGAAATGAATAAAATATACTTATCAGTATTAGCAGTAATATTATTGCTAAGTCTAGTAGTAATACCAGTTAATGCAGAAGCATGTGGAGGTTTTTTTAGTGCAGAAACCGATAATCCCGTTACATTTGATTGTCTTTATCCCACTCCTTTCTA
>DAOUSL010000176.1 GCA_030627235.1 Thioploca sp. | reverse complement strand
TTTTTATAATATTTTCTGAATTACAACTTGGACAGTTCATCATTATTATTTATATATAAATTAATCTCTTATTATACATCACTACTTTCTTTAGGACTACCAAATATTTTACACAATTGAAGTCGCAGATACTATTTATCTTGTAACATCATAGCCTGTATATAGGACTTAACCACACCAACTTCATTAAAAGCCACTACCACATTTCCATATGGTTGATAACCTTCTTCTATTTTTTCATTAACTGATTTAACTAATTGTTTATCATATTGTTCTACAACAGTTATATAAATATTTTTTTCCATTTAATACTCCTTATTGATATATTACAAATTAAATTAAACACTAAGTTTACTGTAAATAATATGAAATTACTAATCTAAATCAACAGTTAAGAAATATTCCTAATTGTCTATCCTGATTATTAATATGTTTAATAAACCACTCAATTAGTTCTTCTTTTATGCGCAATGTCAAATATAGGTTACTACCATTATTTTCATAATAATTTGTTATTTCTTGTAAATTATACATAAACTTTTTATGCTGATTTTTATGAATGGTATAAAATGAGTAATTCTTCTTTTTCATGTAAGTTTCTTCAGTAGAAAAATGAACAATCACATAATTTTTTAAAAACTGAATAAGTTCAACTATATCTTTATCTGATTGATTTTTAGCAATTGATAACATCAAACTTTTCATTCTTACAAATATTTCTCGATGATGATTATCTATAATTGAATGATGAATTGCTAAATATGGAACCCAGTCAGTTTTTTTGATTAAATCTTCCCATAATTCAATATTTTTGGTATTTAAAATTTTTTCACAACGATGGATAAACAATTCTGCAACTGTATCATAAGGATTAGTATGTAAACACTGCCGCATTATTTTTTCAGTTTCAACAAATTTATGATGTTGGTATAAATTAATCGCTGTTTCAAATAATTCTAAATTAGCTAATTTTCTATCTTGAATAGTTTTTTCTTCGCTATTGAAAATTTCAAAAATGTTAAGATGCTCTAATCTACCTTTAACTTTTATATTATCAATAAATCGATATTTATATAATGACGTATCTGTTAAATTATTAAAAGTGCTTTGACTAATAATAAATGGAACTTTATAGGTTTTAGTAATAGATTCAAGTCGAGATGCAACATTTACTGTATCACTAATCACAGTACACTGTAGTCTATTTGTATCACCAATTATACCCAACATTAAATTACCAGTATTAAGTCCTATACCTGCTTCAATTCCCTGATACCTTTGGGCTTTTACCATATCAATAGCTGCATTTACTGCATCATCTGCATTAATGAACAATGCCATAATAGCATCTCCAATATATTTGTCGATAATACCATTATTCGCATGGATTATTGGGATAATTTCACTGAGATAAGCATTGATAAAATCAAAATTTTCTTGGGCTGACATTTTTTCAGACAAGCTAGTAAAAGAACGAATATCCGAAAATAATACTGTCATATTTAACTCAACCTGTTCACCTAGCTGAATATCAAGGATGTTTTTTTTGCTTAATAGATGTAGCAATTCATTGGGTACAAATCGTGAATAGGCCTTATTAGTTTTTTGTAAAACCATCTTAGCATAAAAAAAAGTAAATAAAATTATACAGCTAGTAAAGATAAGATAGCCAATAAAAATAATTTTAGCATTCTGTTTAAACTTTATTACAGATTTTTGTAAGTCAAATGATATTTTATTTTCAACTTTTTTTAATAGATTGATTCTACCAGTTGTTATTTTCCACCAGTAGGTTGGTTCTGTTTCTAATATATGTGATTGTAATGTATCATAATCTAATTGTTGTTTATTAAACCAAAACATATTCATAACTTTATTAATATTTTGGTGTGAATTAAGATTTTCGGTAAGGAAGCTTTTCCGAATATGCTGTAATTCTTCTATAAATTGTCCTTTTATAGTATTGTTATAAAATTGTTGTTGGGCATCAGTGGCAAGAAGTAAAAAATTTTTAGTATAGATATCCTGAGCTTCAATTAAGGCTAGAATTTTTTTATGTAGATTAAAATCAAAATAACCTTGAGTTAAAGCAGCATATATAATAGCTCTTTCAATACCAGCTTTTTCTTTAACTTGCAGAAGATAGACATAAGCCATTATTCTATGGGTAAATTCATTATTAGCGATAGCTTTTGCAATATGATTGATATCGGTTAAAATTATATCGATTAGTTCATTGTAATAATTTATTTGTTTTTGCACAGATATAGTAAAATTATCAATAGAGCTTCTTATATTAGTAATATTATCTATTTTATTTAGAACCGATTGAAATTTATTACGAATATCATCAGTACCAAAACTGATTAAAAATTTATCCAATTCTTGTTTAGCTTTATTGGTTTTTAATCTTTGTTTTTGTAAAGTAAGAAATAGTTTGCTACCATTGCTACTAATTAAACCAGCAGAAAGGCCTCTTTCCTTCTGTAATTCATCAATTAATGCACTTGCTTTGACTGTAATTTCAGAAAAGTTTTGGAGCATATTCATTTGTCTAACTATATCTAACTTTCCAATAGTAATAGTTGTAGCTAAGTAAATCAGTCCTATCATTGGAATGGCTAATATAAAAGCTAGTTTATTGGTTGTCTTTATTTTTTCTAGCATAATGGTCTTAGTAAATTTAAAATTATTTTTTAGGATTAATTTCTTGTATAAGTTTAGTAGACATTTTTCATAAATACCGAAAATAGCTATGTACGATTGTATTAACGACTACGGACTTTATGTAGGATGTAATGAGTTTACGAATTACATCTTTCGAGTCGTATTATTGATGCAATTCCCTTCGGTCATTGCATCCTACATTTATATAACTTTATTTAGGAAATATGTCTACTATAAACCTATTTTTAAATAATTATCGTTTATCTAATAAAAAATTCCATAAATCCTTATCTTCTTTATTAATATGCTCAATAACCCACTCAACTATTTTTTGTTGAATTTGTAAAACAAAATATATGTCTCCACCATTTTCTTTATGTTGGCGTTTAAATCTTTCATAGGTTTTTATAAATATAGTATGCTGCTCTTTATGAAAAGCATAATGTGGGTAATTATATATATCCATATACATTTCTTCTAAGATAAAATGAGAAGTAACGTAATTGCCTAAAAAATTTAACATATCAAATATTTCATCTTCTGAAACTCCACTACCTATTGACATAACTAAATTTTTTACTCTAATAAATATTTCCTGATGTTGACGATCAATATTGGAGTCATTCACTGATAAAGCATTAGTCCAATTAATTTTTTTAGCAATCTGTTCCCAATATTCGTTACTACCAATTTTTAAAAAACGTCGGCAACGTTGTAAATAGATATCAGCAGCAGCATCAAATGGATTCAATTGTAAGCATTTCTGCATTAATTTACCAACTTGGAGAAATTTATGTTCTTGATATAAATGTACAGCCTGTTCAAATATCGGTAAAGTTTGTTGCTTATTAAACTGAGATTCTTGTGGTTCACAGTCAAAAACTTCAAATATATTAATTCTTTCATAACGACCTTTTACTCTAATATTATCCAGAAATCTAATTGCATAATCATCATGGTTATTTAAATTATCATAGGTATTTTGACTAATTATTAAAGAGCATTTATAAGTTTTAGTTGCTCCTTCTAATCTGGAAGCCAAATTTACTGCATCACTTATAACTGTGCATTGCAAACGATTAGCTTCACCAATAATTCCTAACATAAGTTTACCAGTATTTAATCCAATTCCTATCTTAAGTTTTTGATACTGGCGAATTGGGTTACAACTACGATTACATTCATCTAAAGTTTGTAGCATTGCGATGGAAGCCTTTAAAGCATCATCAGAATTAATAAATAGAGCCATGATCGCATCACCGATATATTTATCCACAATACCATTATATTCATGGATAATTGGTCCCATTTTTTTCAGATAAGAATTAATTAAATTAAACGTATCTTGAGGTGACATTCTTTCGGAAATACTAGTAAAAGAACGGATATCGGCAAACAATACTGTCATATCCATTTCTATATGATTGCCAAGCTGGATTTCTAAGATATGTTCTTTACTTAACAATTTTAAAAATTCATCTGGTACAAAACGAGAGTAAGCTATACTAGTATCTTTTAACATACTTTCTGAACAGTTTATAGAATAAACCATTTGTAACATTGCGTTAGATAATTGACCTGTTTCATCTTTAGAATCAATGTGAATATCAATCTCTCGATTACCTAAAGTTATTTGGTTAGCAATTTTAACTAATGACTTCAATGGATTAACTATATTATGAGCAAACAAAATAGTTAATAAAATAGTTGATAAAATAGTTATACCACTAAATAACAAATAAAATATAAATGTAGAATGGGCTTTTCTTTTCAGTGAAATAGCGGAATGTTTCAAATCATTGGCAATTTTATCTTCTACTAATTTTAAACGATTAATATTATCAGTAGCAATTTTCCACCAGTAGATAGGTTCTATTCCTAAATAACTACCATTCAATAAATCGTTGAAAGCTTTAGTAGCCGGAGTATAATCTATATTATAAATAATATTTTCGATATCTTCTGATGTATCTAATTGTTTTTTAAGGTCGATTATGGTAGCTAAAGACTTTTTATATTCATTGAAAGTATCCTGAATAGTTTTAATATTAGCATATTCTGTTTTAGATATATAAGGTAGATTCTTATAATTTTCTAATAAAGTGAAAGCATTTTTATATTGCCGATAAAATTCTTCTAAATAACGTATTTCATTCCATAATATATAATTATTTAATTGTTGAATCAAACCTCTAGGCCAAAAATTAGCTCTCAATTCTGATAAAATTTGGGATTTAGAAGCTCTTTTGAAAGCCATATCTCTAATTTTCTTAATTTCATTAGCAGATTTAATATCCATTACTTCTTGATAAAATTTTTGTTGTTTATTAGTCGCAAAAAAGAAAAAGTTCTTAATATAAATGTCTTGAGCTCCAACTAGTAATACAAATTTTTTATAAATAGTTGGATCGAAATGCCCTTTGCTGAAAGCATTGTTTAAATTACCTCTTTCAATCCCAGCTTTTTCCTTCGCTTGTAATATATTTACATAAGCCATAGCATTATGTGATAGTTTGCCATGAGTTATAATTTTTGATAAGTAATTTATATTAAATAATAAAGAGTCAACTATACCAGTATAATAACTCAACTCATCTTCTACATTTATTTCTAGTTTATTAATTAAAAATCTTTTAGTGCTAATTTTTTTTAATTGATTCAAACTTGCTTGCAATGCTGTCTGAATTTCTAAATCATTAAGAGTCAATGTTTCCATAAAATCTTTTAGTTCAGAAATAGCTATATCAGTTATAATTCTTTGTTGCTCAAGTTCTTTCGCAAATTCACGTCCTAAACTACCAATAAAACCAGCTGATATACCCCTTTCTTTTTGTAGTTCATGAATTAAAGTACTTGATTTAATCGCAAGCTCCGCTAATTCTTGTAATGAACTCATTTTTTCAACTATTACTAATTTGTTTAAAGTATTGTCTATTGTGAAATAAATTAGACCTAGCAATGGTAAAGCTACCATTAATGCTAATTTACTATTAATTTTAAAGTTTTTAAACATAATATTTTATTTATAATAGAGATAAGGTAGAAGTATAACGCAAAGCATCCTCAAGGTAATTAATTTGTTGATCTTTTGCTTCTTGGTATTCTTTAGAAATTAGTTTCTGGTGACGAGAAGTAGCATTCCAATCAAGTTGGCGTAACATGTCGCCGATACGATATTCTCGCAATTGATGAAATTCTAGTCCATCTCCCCGTCTTTGAATTTGTCGGATACCTAATTGACCTAATCTATTTGTAGTCGCAAATAATGCATATTTTGTCATTGTTGCAAAATTTGGATAAACTCGTATATGAGCCTTTAGTTTTATATAATGGTATCGTTTCCAAATTCTCAGTGAGGATAAATGCAATAAATGTACCCCAGAAAACTTAGCAGAACCACGTTGTTGAGGACAAATACAATATTGAATTTTTAATGTAGCTAAAGGAGGCAGAATGATAGTTTGTGGTTGATCTTGTAAATCACAATTAATAGGGTAATCATCAAATACTTCTAGTGAAATAGAACGATTAGTAAAATTACTCAGATTTAAGGTTACTTCAGTCCAAACATTTAAAGATAATGAATTAGCAACTTGACGTTTAATTTTTATATCGGGTAATTGCCAGACTTTCCAAGCATAAATCAAAGCTAATGCTAATAAAATTATTCCGACAATTTGCCAATAAATTAGTAATGATGGAATTATGGCAACTATAATGGCTAAAACTAACCATAACCACCAAATTGTTAAATATGCTGGTTTCATTAGACATAATTCCTAAATAAGGTTAAATAAATGTAGGATGCAATGAACGAAGTGAATTGCATCAAGATGTAATTCGTAAACTCATTACATCCTACATAAAATCCGTAGTCGTTAATACAATCGTACATAGCTATATTTCGTTATTTAGGAAACGATGTCTATTATTTTAATATGTTTAACCCTTGTACAGAACAAAAATTAATAGATTCTTTAGTCTGTACAAAGATTTTAAGAATTGGGAACAACAAATTAATATCTTGCAGGATAATAATTTACATGAGATAATTTGTACAAGATATTATTTACAAGAATAAGAAAATATCCCATGGTCTAAGGATAATTACTTTATATATTTTTTATCATTATTGAATAATTATTCATCTCACAAAGTCAATGGATTATATAATAATTTCTTATACAAAGCTATTATTACAACTTTTAATCTTCATTAACTGACGTTACGCAAAATAGTTATCAAACTAATAACCTATGGTTGCGGTTTGGTAAATTAGATTAATTTTATAAAATCTATTTTTTATAACTATCAGCATAACTTCAGTTCATCAAATTAGTTAAGGAAAATGTTAGAATTTATTAATGCTGGCGGCTGGATTATGTGGCCACTTATTTTATGTTCAATATTGGCAACAGCTATTATTATTGAACGATTTTGGTTTTTACGCAAGAAAAATATAGTCCCAAAAAATTTAGTTCCACAAGTATGGAAATGGGTGAAAAGCAATAAGTTAGATAAACAAAAAATAACTATTTTGCATAACCATTCCCTTTTAGGTCAAATTTTAGCCGCTGGTTTGAACAATAGGACTCATAGTAGAGCTATGATGAAAATTAGTATTGAAGAAGCTAGTGGCCAAGTTGTGCATTCTCTAGAAAGATATTTGAATACTTTAGGAACTATTGCTGAAATTGCACCATTGTTAGGTTTATTAGGTACAGTAACTGGCATGATTAAAATGTTTGCGGCAATTGGTGAAGTTGGATTAGGCAATCCTTTAGTATTATCCGGCGGATTATCAGAAGCTTTGATAACCACTGCAACTGGATTGAGTATAGCAATTCCGGCTTTTATTTTTTATCGTTATTTTCGTTCGGTAGTTGATGAACTAATCATGTCAATGGAACAAGAAGCTGTCAAAATGTTAGATATTTTACATGGAAACCGTGAAAAATCATGAAGTTTAGGAGATATAAAAATAATGATAGTTTTAGAGTAAATTTGACTCCATTGATTGATACTGTTTTCTTATTGCTGATTTTTTTTATGATGACTACTACATTTAATAAAGAAACTCAGCTAAAGATTAATTTACCAGAAGCAAAAACTGAAAAATCTATCAAACAACAGCAATCAATTCGGATAATTATTGATGAAAATGGTGAATACGCTATTGATGACTTTGAACATACTTTGATTAATTCTAAATTAGATACTCTTAAATTAGCTCTTAAAAAAGCTGTTGGAGAACAGTCCGATCCATCTTTGTTGATCAGTGCTGATAAAAATGCTCCTCATTATGCAGTAATGAAAGCCATGGAAGCAGCTCGTGATTTAGGTTTGATGAAATTAGGTTTTGAAGCTCAACAAAAACCAGAATAAACTTAATAGAGCTTTGTTAAGGAGTTTCGCAGAAATTTCATAATGTTCACGGAACGTCCTTATTCCGTGAACTAATCAATTTTTCAGCGAAACGGTTATAATTGCCCTGACACGTCCGGTCTCATAGGGCGACTCCGCACAAAGCATCTCCGTCACACCTCTTCCACCA
>DAOUSL010000377.1 GCA_030627235.1 Thioploca sp. | reverse complement strand
AACCGCTAGTATCAAGACCGTTAAAAATTTAATAAAATTCATTTTACTGCTCCAAATTAAGTGTTTAAAGTGCTTTGCACTATGGATAAAACAACCAGCAATTCATTACCAGTATGCTTGATAGGTTATTGATTTTTCAAGCTGGTCGACCTATTGATCTCATTGGTTTTTTATTTGATTGTTAGGTATTTTTTAATGACTCATCTTCAACTTTTTTCATGGTTTTTCCACTAGCTGTTTTCCAACTTTGTGGCCCACTTCTTGACGTGCCTGCAACAATTGCTGCAGCATAACTTGCAGAACTTAGTAGAATATCTTCAGAAGCAACTAACGTATCGTTATCATTAATTATTTTCCCATTAGTAATGTACTGATTTTTAATACTTAATATTTTTCCAGGAATGCTTTCTGTATTATATGTGGAAAATTGAGAGCCTTTTTTCAAAACAAACCCTTCATCGGTTACCGCGCCACGAGCCGATATATTATTTACATTAAAAAACAAATTACTTAGGGATTCTTCGGTGGATCCCTGTATATCATTGATATCATTATGGTATTTTGATTTTAAAATAGGTTCTAGAATTGAGTAGCCAAGTACCCCGATAACCATTCTCATATTTTCAATAAACTCTTCCATAGCATCACTATCTGCTCTGGGCAGACTGGATTCTGTTGGAGAGTTGCCATTTTCTAAATTATAACGATTAGCATTTTTGGAAATAGCTACCAACGAGGACTCTAAATATTTTATGTGTGCCTTTGTAAGGTTACTATCCTTACTTGTGAAGATGACAACCTCACTCCAAAAATCTTTATTTCTATCATGACTTGTGAGTCTTCCTGCAACATCTTCTGACTCTCCAATATACGCTAATGGTTTTGTATCACTAAAGTGACCTTCAAATAAAAAATATACCCCTGGTTTTGATGTTTCAGGCCAGTTCTTTAACTCATTCAATCTATTTCTTGGGCAAACAATTGCTTGTCCTGTCCAGTTGACTAGCTCTGCATACCTAATCCCTGTAACTGTTGCATCGTCTAAATAGACTCTTATTGATTTACCTATTGTCATGTGCGCTCCTTTAGATGCATGACTTATTTTAGAAGTTCGTTTGATTTTTTGTTATATTTCCTCTCTCTCCATTACCCAGTTTACATATTTATTTTCATATGACTCTGAAAATGGGGAGTTCGAGATTGGCTCTTTACTGTAAGCAGATAGGATTTCTGAAGCTAAGGTATGGCCTTTAATTATAGTGAGTACTGTAATATCAACTAACATTTCATCACTAATAACATGAAAATTAACTTATAATTTCTCTTGAGTCTATTTGTTAGGTTTGATTGTGTCAAGTTCCAACAAGCGAAGAGTGGTGGAAAAATCAAGGGTCTTCTAATTAAGGGAAGTAAATCCTTGCAGGAAATGGAGGGGTATTTATAATTTCTTGGAATAAATCGCACCGCGTTGCTTAAAACAGCGCTGGCTAAATAAAATATCATGCGCATAGCTTTCTAATTCACATTCTTGAATCAGTGAATTGAGCTGTTGCAATACTGTT
>DAOUSL010000382.1 GCA_030627235.1 Thioploca sp. | reverse complement strand
TGCGACCCATTTGCAGAGTATAAGCAACATCGGCTAGATTTAGTTTATTCTGCTCTAAATGTTTAGCTAAATTAACAGTTATAGTGTCAAGAGCCGAATTAGTTTTAGCTGACAGAGTTAGCAGTTGCCAAGGCCGCTTGGACGGGAGGGCTACATCAAAGTATATAAAAGAAAAACATGGTATTATAAAGCGAATAAAACTAACCCAATGAATCGATGAAAAATTTAGTAAGTTACTTAGCAGAAAGACCCACGTAAAGCCAAAGGAATACTGACCAGACATTATTAATAATGATAATGTGTGATCATACAGGATTGAATGCAATGGCAAGATTCGCCAAAAGCCATCGTGATGATTTAGTAGAAGTAATGCCATTACCAAGAGGAAAATATCCTTCATCTTCAACAAGATTAAGCAGAGCAATAAATTTTGACCAGTAAAGCATTCAATGAATGGATGATGCAATATTTTAAGGAAGAATGCAATGGAAAAAGCATAAATAGCACAGTAAGTTCATGCCATGACTCAAAACAAAATTTTGTAAGTTTAGTATCCTGGTCAAAACAGCAATATAATTTGGCATGTAGGTAAATTAGAAAATGGGAAAGCGAAATAGTACAAGATTTAATTGAAAAATTTGATATAAAGAAATCAGTATTTACCTTAGATGCTCTTGTCAAACAGTAAAAATCATAATTGAAAGTGACAATGATTACATAATTACAGTGAAAAGAAATCAACCTAAACTCCATGATTCCATAAAAAACTAAAACTCAACCAGAAGATGCTTTCAGTTGGAAGCAACATGATCATTCAGTAAGTTGTCGTATTAAAGTTTGGGAAGCACCTGCATCAATGGCAATGGACAGGTCTTTCAAAGGTAATTTCTGTCACTAGGAAAGGTATTCGTGATGGGAAGAAGTTTAGTAGCGAAACATTCTATATAACTAGTTTAAAAACCAGTGCTTATATCGAAAGCAATTCGAAAACATCGAAGGATAGAGAATAACTTGCATTGGGTTAAAGATGTAATTCTCAATGAAGATAATTGTCTGCTGAACCAGAACAAGCAGCTACATTAGGAGTTGTACGTAATATAGAATTTAATCTTTATGGAGGGTTTTAATTCTATAACTAATGCAATGGCAGAAGGAAAAATAGGTAAACTTTGGGATGTTGTCAATATTAAAAATATCTTTAATTTCAGCTAATTATTTAATTATGAAAATCTTTTTTACTAATTAATCTATTGTTATATTTAGGTTATTTTTACTTTGATGCAGTCCTCCAATAAACACCGGAGTCAAAGTAATATTATCCGCTAAACTATCCACTAAAAAAGCTTTAGGTTCCGGCACTTTTGGCTCAAAATCCCAATCTAGCACAGCTTGCATTGGAGTATGACTCAATAGTGCGACACGTTTAGTTAGAAACTTTACTGCCAGTAAGGAGTAGAGCCAATAATTAGGGCTACAAAACATCGTAGTTACAATTATGTTATTTATGGGGATGAAAGGCTTCCC
>DAOUSL010000120.1 GCA_030627235.1 Thioploca sp. | reverse complement strand
TAGCCTTTCATCCCCATAAATAACATAATTGTGATTACTTAATTGTAACCCTGCTTATTGGATTGTTTTATAACAATTTTTTAAGCAAACGTGTCGCACACCATAAGACCATAACGCATTTAGTGAACCCATCTGGGTTTTATGGCCAATTGGTAACGTAAAGCCACCAATATTGACTTCCATCATTTGGTTAGTTTTCATGTTTATCTTGTAAAATATTTCCAGTATTTTGTTATTTTAACACAAACTATACTCCAATATGTCTTACAATAGTTCGGATAGATTTTATAACTAATTGTTATTAAAGTGCTTTTTGCATTAAAACCTTATTAAATTTCAATTAGTTAACTTTATTAAGTCAGCATAAATTTGAAAAACATAGTATCTCCTCTCCTAATTTCTTTTATCATATTTAGTAGTTCTTTAATATTTATACTTTATATTTGTATATCTGTTATTATTTTTGAGTAGGTAATTACTATATATTATCAAAAGGAAATTATAATGAAATATCTAGCTTTGATTTTTTTGTCTATTGTGATGACAGCATCTGATATTGATAAATTACACAATGATGCTAAACAAGCTTTTTTTAAGGCTGATTATGCAACTGCTATAGATAATTGGCAAATAGCATTGGATTATGCACGTAAGCTTAATAATAAGACAGATATTAGTAAATTTTTAGTAAACTTAGGAACAGTTAATTATAATATTGGTAAATATCAAGTAGCTTTACAGTATTATCAGCAAGCAGTGATTATAGATAAAGAATTAAATGATAAACATAGCCAAAGTGCAGATTACAATTATTTGGGTTTAATTTACTATCAATTACAAAATTATTCAGCAGCTATAGAAAATTATCAAATTGCTTTAATATTACAAGAAAAACTTAATATTAATCAGAATGATACTCTCAATAATATTGGAATAGCCTATGATAGTATAGGTGAATATCAAACAGCTAAAACTTATTATCAACGAGCTTTATTATCAAACTCAGATATAAGCATTAAAACAGCTAACAATCTTTCCAATCTCGGAGTGGTATATAAAAACCTTAGTAACTATTCAGAAGCATTAAAATATTTTCAACAAGCATTAGCCATAGCGAATCAAATAGACGATAAAACTATTATAGCTAGTAATCTGACTAATATAGGCACTGTATACGATAGTTTAGGACAATATAATACTGCAATTGAATATTATCAACAATCTATGCAGATTGATAATAATTTAAAAGCTAGTAATTTAGCAAATATTGGAGTTAGTTATGATAATCTTGGAAAATATCAACAAGCTTTAACTAATTTTCAGCAAGCCATACAAATGCAATCGACGGACAAGTATAGTATTGCCAATAATTTATCTAATATAGGAATTGTATATAAAAATTTAGGAAATTTTGCTAAAGCAATTGACTATTATCAGCAAGCTTTAACTATTCAAACTGATATTGGTGATAAACGTGGCGAAGCTAATAGCCTGACTAATTTAGGAATTGTTTATGATTTATTTGGACAATATGCTAAAGCTTTGGAACATTATTTCATTGCTTTAGATATACAACGTGCTACTGGCGATCAACTTAGAATAGCTAATAATCTTAGCAATATTGGAGTACTTTACTATAATTTAAGTCAAACTAAAAAAACTATTGGTTATTTGCTTCAAGCTTTAACAATTCGTCGTAAGATTAATGATAAACATGGGGAAGCGGTTGATTTATCTCATCTTGGAGTGGCCTATGATGATTTAAATTTGCGTACTAAAGCAATTACAACTTATCAAATTGGCTTGACTATTAGACGCACTCTTAAAGATAAACGTGGAGAAGCAATTGATTTAGCTAATCTTGCAGCTACTTATGCTAATAAAAAACAATATCAACAGGCTTTAGAATATTTTCAATCCGCATTAACAATAGATCAAGAACTTGGTAATCAGGCTGGTATAGCAGCAACTCAAGCTAATATTGGTCTTATATATCATCAATTTGGCAATGATAAATTAGCTCATATCAACTTGCAAACTAGTGTTACAAAATTAATTTCTTTAAATACTAATAACCAGTGGTATGCTCAACGTGGTTTAGCTACCATTGAAGTTGCGTTAAATAATACTATAGCCGCAATCAATAATTATGAAACAGCTATAACTTATATTGAAACTTTACGCACTAATCTGACTGATAAACAAGCTAAATTATCTTTTGTTCAAGACAAGTTGTATGTGTATGACGAATATATTGCTTTATTGTATACCATGCACACCAAACACCCAACTCAAAATTATGATAGAAAAGCCTTAGAAGTTTTTGAACGTAAACAAGGAAGGGTATTTTTAGAAGAAATCGGCAAAAGTGGAGCTAGTAGATTTGCTCGCTTACCAATTGAAATTAATCAACAAGAACAACTAATTGCTGATAAAATAACTCGCTTACAATTAAAAAATACTTCACAAACAGTTCGTCAGGAAATAACTAATTTACGCTCTGAACAACGGCTGTTACAACAAGAGATAAAAGTTAAATATCCAGATTATTATGCTTTAAAGTACCCACAACCAGCTAGTTTAGAAATACTGCAACAAGTATTACATGATGATGAATTAATGTTAGTTTATTCAGTAATGGAAGAGGATACTATTTTATGGGTAATTGGAACTCAACAATTTCACATGTTTAATTTATCTTTAGGAATTAATAGTATAAATGAAAATGTTAATTATATGCGAGATGTTATCCTCAACCGATTACCAGAAATTGTAGCTGAAGGATACCCACTTTATCAAAAATTATTACCTAAAGCCGCTCAAAAATTATTAGTTAAAGCAAAAACTATTTATATAGTACCAACAGGAGCATTGTACGCATTACCTTTTGAAAGCTTGGTAACAAATGTTAATGAACCACCAAATTATTTCATTCAAAATCATGCTATTGTATATTTATCTTCTGCTTCTGTACTAGGAATATTACGCAATGATCAACATAAAATTAAACCAACTAAAAAATTATTAGCTTTTGCCGATCCTGCTTATACGGTATGTGAGGAAGATACTGATGATAGATCAGTTAAATCTCGTACTATTAGTCAGTTACGTGGTAATTCATATCGTGAGGTAATGGGTGCTATTTGTTTTCCACGTTTACCAGAAACAGCTAATGAGGCTAAATCTATTGCGGCATTTTTTACAGATACAGATAGCACTTTATATTTAGGTAAACAAGCTAATAAAGAGATCATAATTAATTTAAATAAGGCTGGTAAAATGGCAGATTATCGTTATTTATTATTTGCATTACACGGCTTATTACCAAATGAAATTAAAGGATTAGCCCAATCTTCATTAGTGTTAGCTGATACCAAAAATAATAGTTATTTGACTATGGCAGATACTTTTAATTTACGATTAAATGCAGATTTTATTAATTTATCAGCTTGTAATACTGGTGGTGGTAAAAAAATTAAAGGGGAAGGAATTTTAGGATTAACTAGAGCCTTTATGTATGCAGGGACTAAGGCTATTGGAGTAACTTTATGGTCAGTGGAATCAGCTTCAGCAGAAAATCTAAGTGTAGGAATTTTTGCCAATTTTAAGGATGGTAAAACCACAGCAGAAGCTATTCGGCAAATTAAATTAAAAATGATAGCTGGCAAAGCAAAACAACCTCATTATCGTCATCCATTTTACTGGGCCCCTTTTGTAATATATGGCGATGGTAATGTTTAAACTACATATTTTATAAAGCACTATGTATAATTACTTATAGTAATTCTTAATTAACTTCAAAATAAATATCAATAGATTGTTGTTTCGGGAATGGAACATAGCGGATTTCCCGAAACCTAAGTAAAGGTATTGTAATATTACTATAGTTTATCAAATCGAAATATGCTATAAGTTTTCTCTGAGTTAGTTTTAACCAAATTATTGAAATAGCATTTAATATGGAATTATAGATGAAATCATTAGGATTTAAAATATTTTTGAGTTTAGCGATTAGTTCAGTTTATGCTGGTGAAACTGGTCATTATGTGAATGGTTCAGAAGGAATTAAAGCTGCTAGTCTTCCACCACCAGGATTTTATTACCTTATGTATAATGTTTTCTATAATGCTGATGATTCAATGGACGAAAATGGTAATAAGTTAGATATTGGATTTGATGCTAATATTTATGCGATGGTAAATCGGTTTGTTTGGATCACTGATCACAAATTTTTAGGTGCAAATTATGGAATGAACATACTTTTCCCATTGATCAACACTAATATTAAAGTGCGTGGTTTTGAAGATGAAAAATTTGATTTAGGAGATATTTATGTAGGGCCATTATTGTTACGGTGGAGTAAAGCTCGTTATGATGCTTCTCTTGGAGCTGGTGTGTATTTACCCACTGCCGACCATGATCAATTAGCATCTACTGGTAAGGATTTCTGGACTGGTATGTTAACATTTGGTGGAACTTATTATTTTGATGAAAGTAAAACTTGGTCAGGTTCTATCTTAGCACGTTATGAAATTCACAGCACAAAAGATAGTGTAGATATAAAACCAGGTAACGATTTTCATTTTGAATTGGGACTTGCTAAAACAGTAGCACCAGGTTTAGACTTAGGAATAAGTGGTTATTCCCAATGGCAAGTAAGTGATGATAGTGGTGCTGATATAACATGGGATAAAACTATTCGTGATCAAGTTTTTGCAATTGGTCCAGAGGCTAAATGGTTTATTCCTTCATTAAAATCAGTAATTTCTTTTAGAAGTCAATGGGAATTTAATGCTGAAGATCGGCCAGAAGGTCACATAATATGTTTGACTTTTGCAAAAATATTCTAAAACTATAATGTAAATAATTTTATAAATAAAACTGGACATATCATTTTTTTTTTGTTAGAATGCTGGTATTATTTCAGTTTGAAAGATGGAAAGGTGTCCGAGTGGTCGAAGGAGCACGATTGGAAATCGTGTGTGCGTTAATGACGTACCGAGGGTTCGAATCCCTCTCTCTCCGCCAACTATGGTAGTCAGTATCGGTCCCCTCGCAACACGAAATTGTGAACTCCGCCAGGTCCGGAAGGAAGCAACGGCAGCAATGGATGTGGGTGCCGGGGTGTGGCTGATATTGATTGCCACCCTCATAATTTTGAAAGTTTATAGCTTTCCCTTCTTTTCTAGTCATTTAAGATAATAATATGGCTTATCAAGTTCTAGCTCGTAAATGGCGACCGCATAATTTCCCAGAAATGGTAGGACAAGCTCATGTTTTAAGAGCTTTAACTAATGCTTTAGATAATGATCGCTTACATCATGCTTACTTATTCACCGGTACCCGAGGAGTAGGTAAAACTACAATTGCTAGAATTCTAGCTAAATCATTAAATTGTGAACAAGGTGTATCAGCATATCCATGTGGGAAATGTTCCACTTGTTGTGAAATAGATACAGGCCGATTTATTGATTTAATAGAAGTTGATGCAGCATCTCGTACTAAAGTTGAAGACACTCGAGACTTATTGGATAATGTACAATATGCCCCGACTAGAGGTCGTTATAAAGTTTATTTAATTGACGAAGTTCATATGTTGTCCACCCATAGTTTTAACGCTTTGTTAAAGACTTTGGAAGAACCACCTTCGCATGTAAAATTTTTACTTGCCACCACAGATCCACAAAAATTACCTCCCACAGTTCTATCACGTTGTCTACAATTTAACCTTAAACGAATTCCACTCGAACAAATTATCCAGCATTTGGATAAAATCATTATTGATGAAAATATTGAATATGAGAAATCAGCATTACGTTTATTAGCCCAAGCAGCAGACGGAAGTTTACGAGATGCTTTAAGTTTACTGGATCAAGCAATTGCTTATGGGGCAGGTAAATTATCTACTGATGATGTAAATGGAATGTTAGGTAGTTTAGACCAAAATTTAGTATTAGAGTTAGTAACTTCATTAGCAACAAATGATCCAGTTAACTTATTACAAAAAATTGCCTCTTTAGCAGAACAAAATCCTGATTTTATTACTATTTTAAATGAGATTTTATCTTTATTACAACAAATCGCTTTGGTTCAAATAGTACCAGAAACCATTGATAAAAATCAGCCAGAAAATGAATTAATTTTGAAATTAGCTAACCAAATGTCTCCTGAAGATGTGCAATTATTCTATCAGATAGGCTTAATTGGTAAACGAGATTTGCCATTAGCACCAGAACCTCGTGGCGGTTTTGAGATGGTTATGTTACGCATGTTAACATTTAGACCAGTAACTCAAGTTGCAGTTCAAACTTCTAATCCAATTATTAATAAACCAAGTTCTGCACCAATTCCAACGGATAAATTGCCAACTAAATTACCAGCTAAAGTTAGTGGTGGTGAATGGGGTAATGTCCTCCAAATTTTGAAATTAAATGGTGGAACTAGAGAGTTAGCTAATAATTGTGAACTGAAAAAACATGAAGGAAATTCTTGGCATTTATGTTTGCATCCCCAATATAAAATAACATTAACATTAAATAGAAAACAGGATTTAGAACAGTCATTAGAGAAGTATTATGGTACGGCACAGACTGTACATGTTCGTATTGATGATCAAGTTGAAACTCCAGCAATGGAACAACAAAAAGTGCAAGAAGAACACCAGCGTTATATGAACAAAGAAATTGAAAAAGAACCATTTGTTGTTTATATGAAAGAAAATTGTAATGCACAAGTTAAAATAACTGGGAAATAGGAAATAAATTATCCAAAAGTATTAAATTTTTACAACAAATTAATGGAGTTAATTATGAAATATTTTAGTAACTTATTATTAATATTGTTATTATTATTAGCAACATGTGTTAATGCTGATGATAATGAATCATCTTCTTGGTGGGATTCAACCAAACAAGCAGTTAATAATATGTGGTATGGGACTGTGGAAAGCGTTGAAACTTTAGTTCAAACTACTGAAGAAAATGTTCCAGAATTTTTTGAAAAAGACCAAGCATTTGCAGAAATTTGGGATAAAGTTACTCCAGCATTAAATCAAGTATTGGATATTGAACAAGAAAATGAAGATTTACCAGATTCTGCCTGGTTAGGAAAAGATAAAACAGATAATGAAGGTAAAATAAATGCGTTACTTGATGAAGCAATTGGGATTCTAAGTATTTCTAAAACTTCTGAAATAAGAAAACAAATTCGTAGTATTGAAGAAGATATTCGTGGTTTAAAGCAGACTATTTCTAAATACCGTCAAGCTCAAATAAGTGCCCCAATCCGTTCTAAATGGAAAACTACAGTATCTGATTATGAAGAAAAAATTGAGCAATTGACCGAACTTATTCAACAACGTCATGAACAAATTACAGAATTAAAAACCGAATTTTCTCAAGAACTTGCTGATCGTGGTTTGAATATTAGTAAAGAGCAATTGGATGTATTGTTATCTAGTGTAGTAGGAGATGATATCATTCAAAGCAGCGTTGTGTATGATAATGTTAAAAAGATTAGCCAACAATTGATGGTACTCACTAAAAATAGTGGTGAAGATATTGAAATTAGTCAGCGTTATTATGGTATGTATACAGTTTTATTAAAGACTTTATTGCATATGCAAGTTACTTTTACTAATAATATTGATGTTAAATATTTACCTAAGATAGCTCTAATAGTTGATGAAGTTAATATAATTAATGAAACAACTAGAAATCTATTAAGTGGGGAAGTTGATAAAAATCATCGGTTACACTTAATGGCTAATATTGGGGCTCAAAAGTTGACATTACAAACCTCTGAAGTATATAAAAAACATTTGAATAGACAAAGAGATAAAGTCAGTATTGCTAAAAATAAGACTAAGTCAGATTTACAGATAGCTCAAAATACTTATCGAACCGTTAGGGTTAGTGGAGAATTGATTAATTTATTGCGTACTAGTCAAAAATCTTTTGATACTTTGCTAAATATTCAAGTACCAGATTTATTAGTATTTGAAAGTTTACAAATGAAACAAGAATTTGCAATTCTGACTCAAAAGTTAGCAGAATAATTGGTATAAGTTTTCCAAATTTTGATTTTCTGGAATTTAAAGCAACCTTAAATAAAACCCAGTTAATGAATAGTCAGACAAGTTTACCTCAAAAATGCAGTTATTTGCCTAATTGTTTGTCAGTATTGACATTCATAGATCCATATTTTTCTGCTAATATAACATCTCAATATGATGAACTCTCTCAATATGGTTTTAGACGTAGTGGAGAGTATATTTATCGTCCTAATTGTAAAGATTGTGATGCTTGTATATCAGTGCGAATTCCAATAAAAGATTTTGCTCCAGGTCGTAGCCAAAGAAGAATATGGAAAAAAAATCAGGATTTAACCATATCTATCGTAGCACCAATGTTTGAAGAAGAACATTTCGAACTTTATTGTCGTTATATAAAATCTCGCCATCAAGAAAATGATGATCATACGCCAGAAAGCTATTTAAGATTTTTGACTAGTTATTGGTCAAGAACTATTTTTTACGAATTTAGATTAGCAGATAAGTTATTAGCTGTAGCAGTTGTTGATCACGTTAAAAGTGGTTTGTCAGCAGTATATACTTTTTTCGATCCCGATTATTCTGAACGTAGTCTAGGCTCTTTTGCTATTTTATGGGAAATAGAGGAATGCAAAAAATTAAATCGAAATTGGCTTTATTTGGGATATTGGGTTAAAGATTGTCGTAAGATGAATTATAAAACTAACTATAAACCTTTAGAATTTTATTATCAAGGTAAATGGCAACATAATATAACGACTTATTAAATTTTTTGCAAATAATAGATACATATGTAATTTAAATCATATCCTTTATAGCTAATAGGATAAACATGAGAATGTTATCAGTCTCTGTCAGAATTACTATATAAAAGTTGGGTTACTTGTTCTGATAGTAGCCCAATTAAAAAAATCAATACTGAGGTTATAAAAAGTAAGACTCCCATATTAGTAAATCTACCATCAGTTATAAATGTATAGCTATAATAGCTTAATCCTAAACCAAAAAAAATGAAACTTAACGGCCCAAATAATTTTAATGGGGAATATAATGTGCCAATTTTAAAGATGATCAATAGAAATCGTATTCCATCTTTTAACAATTTGATATGACTTGTGCCAATCCGTTTATGTGCAATTATAGGTATATAACTAACATTATAACCAGACCGAAAAAACGCCATAGTAATTGTCGTTGGATAAGAAAATCCATTTGGTAATAAATAAAGAAATTCCTTAAATTTTTTGGCTTTAACCGCTCTAAATCCAGAGGTAAGATCAGTAATTTTATGTCCAGCTATCCAACTCGCTAACCAATTATAAAAACTATTTGCAAACCAACGTCCAAAACTTGCTTGGGATTTAGATCCACGAGCTCCAACTACCATATCATTTCCAACTTCTAGTTTAGTTAACAACCGTTCAATATCTTTTGGATCATGTTGTCCATCAGCATCCATAAATACCAATACATCTCCACTAGCTTCCCTTGCTCCAGTTTTAATTGTAGCACCATTTCCTTTAGTATATGGATGGGTAATAACCTTAGCTCCAGCTAGTTCAGCTACTTCAGCTGAATCATCACTTGATCCATCATTGACTATAATAACTTCTGCATCTGGATATAGCTTGATTAAACGAGGAATAAGAGTTTCTAAACTACGAGCTTCATTGAGGCATGGCAGAATAATAGATATTAGCATTTTTATCTCGATATAGTAATTTTAAGTTATTTGCTATTTATTAAAAACAATTCATCTCTAACCTGTTTAGCATCAGAAAAGATAGCTTCAATTTGTTCACTATCCTGTTGTTTAATATGCTCAATAAGTTGATTTAAATCAGTATTAAAATATTCTAACATTTGCAAAATAGCGTCTTTATTGGATAAACATATGTCATGCCACATCTGTGGATCACTGGAAGCAATTCTAGTAAAATCCCGAAAACCACCAGCTGCAAATTGAAAAATTTCGTCCTTAGAATCCATCTTGGATAAGGTATTAACTAAACTATATGCTAACAAATGTGGTAAATGGCTAGTAGCTGCTAATACCTGATCATGGTGGGCAGCTGACATATTTATTACTTTAGCTCCTACTGTTTCCCACATGGTTTGAACCATTTCACTGGCTTCTGAATTAGTTTCTTTTGTAGGTGTGAGTATTACTCGATTATTAGCAAATAAATCTGATTTAGCAGCCGTTACTCCACTTTTTTCAGAACCAGCAATAGGATGACCAGGGATAAAATATGCCAAATGATCATTCAAATATTTTTTTGCATCTGCAATAACACTAAGTTTAGCACTACCTACATCAGTAATTATAGCTTGAGGTAATAGAGCTTCATTAATAGATTTAAATATTTTAGCTATTGAACCTAATGGAACTGCTACCACAACCATATCAGCGCCTTCTACTGCTTGAGCTGGATCGTGATAATAACGATCTATAATTCCTAAATCAATAGCTTGTTCTAGATTCTTAACTCCACGTCCACAACCAATAACCTCATTACACATTCCAGCTTTTTTGAGACCACTAGCTAAAGAAGCACCTATAAGACCAACTCCAATAATAGATAGTCTTTGAATTGGTATCATTGTTTTTAAATTCCCTTATGGACTAAACGTTCACCTTCAGTAATCTGTTTTACTGATAATTTTTTTAAGAGAAAATTCAATCCTCCCAGAGCTGCTTGATTATCCTGTTTAGCTGCTAATCCTACCCATTTATAGGCCTGAACAAGGTCTTTTTTTACTCCTTCACCCTTATAATACATCATTCCAAGATTATTTTGAGCATCTGCTAATCCTTGTTTGGAAGCTTTCATAGTCCAATATACAGCTTCTCCATAATGCTGTTTAACTCCTTTGCCCTCATAATATAGATTTCCCATTCCACTTTGAGCTAGAGCATAATTTTGTTTAGCGGCTTTACGAAACCATTTTTCAGCTTTATTAAAATCAGGCTTAATTTGTTCTCCCTTATAGTACATTAGTCCTAAATTATATTGAGATTCCATATGACCTTGTTCAGCAGCCTTAGCAAACCAACGTTGA
Source organism: Thioploca sp. (assembly GCA_030627235.1). Taxonomy (GTDB): domain Bacteria; phylum Pseudomonadota; class Gammaproteobacteria; order Beggiatoales; family Beggiatoaceae; genus DRQV01. The sequence continues at coordinate 2,186 of DAOUSL010000120.1, read as the reverse complement.
GCTGCAACAAAATTTTTATTGATTCCTTCACCGTTATAATACATTTGAGCTAAAGAATACTGTGCTAACAAATCCCCTGTCATGGCAGCTTTCCAAAATAATCGTTTGGCATGTAAAGCATTTTGTTTTACTCCTTCACCAAGATAACTCATTTTTCCTAGATTAAACTTGGCTTTAGAATCTCCTTGTTTGGCTGATTTATGATACCAATTTATTGCTTTGGTAAAATCTTTTGGTATTCCTTTACCAACTTGATACATATTTGCAAGATTGTATTGAGCATCTGCTAATCCAAGTTTTGCGGCTTTATGAAACCAGTCAGCTGCTATTTTAAAATCCTGAGTAACTCCTTTGCCTTCATAATATGTAAATCCCAAATTATTTTGTGCCACAGCTAATCCCATATCAGCAGCTTTTTTATATCCAGTACTAGCCATTTTAAAATCACCTTTATTATAATACTGTTGAGCTTGAGTCATAATATTCTCTGCTGTACCAGTAAATACTATTTTAGGTTCTTCCTTTATAATAGTAGGGCTACAACCATATAATAAGAGTAAAAGCAATAAAATTTTGTTCGACATTAAAATTATTCCTGAAAAATTAGATGTATGATAAACGTTATTCATAGGATAACACTATATTAGATAGTTGTTCTATTTTGGTTCACCAACAAGTTCATTATCTTGAAACTTCCAACCAGCATCCCGCAGTTTTTGGACTGGTATAATCCCATATTTAGGGTCTATATTCTCCATATAATCGATCAAATATTTGAGAAATTTTTGGATTTTTGTATTCGAATTCAATTCCCACGTGGTTATATTGAAAGTACGATACAAAGGGTAATCTCCATTAATAAATTTTTTGCTATCTGTTGGTGAAACTGAATCAATGGCTAATATTTTAGTTTGACCTTTAGATTGATCATTCATCCATAAAGTTTCATAACCAATAGCATATTGATTATTGGCTACTTCAGATAACATATCTGGAATTGTACTTATTTCAGACATACGTGGGCTGAATAAATCTTCATTATCCAATATCAATCTCCAATGGCCAGGTCTTTGTTTACAATGTAATCTGCCTAAAACTTGAATCATTTTTTTAGGTCCATTAACATCTGACCAACGAAAAATACTACCTTGGAAAATTTTCTGAACTTGTTCAAAAGTTAAATTATCCACTGGATTTTTTGGGTTAATCAATAATGCTAATGAACCAATCCCTAAAGTATGAAATTTAATTCCTGGTAATCGATCCGTTTCACTAGGAGGACAACAAAAACCAGCAATATCAGCTATTTTATCTCTTATAGCTTTAGCAGAAGTACCACAAGTACCTTCTTGGATTGCAATATCCATTTTATGTTGTATAGCATACTGTTGAATAACTGGCAAAAATAATGGATATAACTGTTGATCCAAAGAAACTGCCATATCAGCTCCTTCTGCCCATTTTTCATATTGAATTGATTGATCTATCCATTTTTGAGGCATATCAATTTGTTTGGAAGGATCAGTAAATGCTTTGCCAGCCAATAGTTCATCTGATCCCCAAGCTGTTGTGGTTACAAGCATTATACATATAATAAGTAATTTTTTCATAATTTGTCTCCAATTAATTCTGGGATACACTTTTTGAGTATAGAAATATTCTCTAACTTTATATTTTAGCATAAATTATATTTTATAAATAAGGAATTTTATGTCAGTAAATAATTATTTAATAATAAACTATTTTTACACCAATCTGTACAAAATATTAATGACAGTTATTAACTGTGGTTTAAATACCATCAAATACAATTAACAAAGAGATAAAATCTGGCCAGCAACCCAAAACCATATTTTAATATAACGATAATATAATGGTGGCAAAGGTTCGTTATGTTCCATAGATTGTTTAGCCAAAGTATGGATTTTATATTGTAACCAAACTACTGGTGGTAGTAAAAATCCAATCTGCGGCAATTACATGTTTAGTAGTTATTACAATGGATTGTATATTACCGTTCAAATGAGAACGTAACATATAATAAGCACTTCCTGCACCAAGTCAGGTAGGGCTGGTGAAGCGTAACCGCATAGGCATCAACTTAAGTAAAATTATTAATTTTCAATTAGTTATTGAATAACATTTTCTGATGGTGTCTCTGACAAATTGTCTAACAGAACACTTAC
>DAOUSL010000241.1 GCA_030627235.1 Thioploca sp. | reverse complement strand
GGGGCTTACCCAAATATCCCAATAACACTGGAAGTTCCTGATGAATCATTTAACGCTGAAAAACTAGTGTATTCAACATCCCGTTTATACACAATATCGGATATTGTATATTGTATTTAACACGATGGATAATTTTGAGTTCGTAAATGCTGTTATTTATGACGGTGAATTGGTTGATATAAAAATGGGCAATCAATCTGAACTTAGTGCTGTTGAGTTTTTTATTTATGACACCCAAGCCAAACAGCGAGTTGTTCAAAAGATTGCATCTTTTGAACAACTTAATGCTATAGTTACAAAGTAATCTGATTTCAGATTACAAAAAATCGCTAATTTATTACTACTTGCCTGCGATTCAAAAAAATTGGCTAAAAAGTGACCTGCACTCCCCAGCAGTTATCACCATTACCTGTTTCTTGGGGATGGAGAACATCAAATGAGCAATCCACTTCAAAGTTTAATTTCAAATTATCTTAAAACACAAAATATTTCACGTTCTGAATTTGCCAAGTTGCTTGGATACACAAATACTAATAAAGGGCTGAAACGGTTAGATGAATTTTTAATCACACTACACTCACCAAATAATGATATTCATAATTTAATTCTAAAAAATTCGGAAATATCCGAAAGTGAATTTAAAGTAGCGTATTTAGCTGTTCTGGATGGCCTTGACGAGCAAAGAGCGATTGAGTTTACACCAATGATACGGGTTACTCCCAAAAGACGGCCATCGCCCTTATTTTTACTCAGTTTGTATAATATTCCGGTGCCCGCAAATATCACAAACTTAGATTTTGATGAAGAATTACGAATAATAAGAAACCTATACAAAAATCATAAAATCAAATTCCCAACTTCCACCGGATTCCGCTATTTTCGGGCTTATGATTGCGAAATACTTGAGTTTGATAGTGATGGTGAATTAATTAACTTGTAGGCTGTAGAGTTAATTAAACATTTTAACGTTTTTATAATTTAAAAAAGTGCGGGCTACTATTGACGATACAGGGTTAAGAGTGGAAAATTAAAAAAATACTATCATACTAAGAAGGGTTAAGAATGAACGTAGCAGTTATGACTAAAACTCAGGCAGACCTCGATTTAATTTTATTGAATGCTGAGGTAGGCTCTGTTGCAAGCAGTGATTTGTATATCTGGCTACGGGAGAGTGGCTTACCTTCAGAAGTAGCAATTAGACTAAAGAGTTTAATTGATACCACCAAAAAAGTTGCCGACCAAGTAATAAATATTGGAAAAATTATTCTCATTAAAATTATAGAGTTTGTTAAGGAACATCCTAACCTTGCTACGGGGATAGCTGTTGGTGTAGCACTTGGGGTAATTGCAAGTATGGTTCCATTTTTAGGCTCTATATTATCGCCAATTGCTATAGCTCTTGGTGTAAGTGTTGGAGCTATAGTAGGACATCGCATGGATAAGACAGATAAAGAAAATGCAGTAAATACAGATTTAAACCTTACTACTACAGTAACTCAAGATATTATAGAAATAGCGAGATATTTTTTTGAATTACTTATCGATATTTTTAATACGGCCTTTGATGAATCTAAGTTGAAAGGCATTTAACAATGGCTACACAACGAACAATAACAAAAAAGCAGCTTATCCAAATAATTGATGAGTTAGAAAATAAACCTGAAGATAAAATGCGAATTTTAAGTCAATCAGGTATTACAGTTGGTGGAGCAGTTTTAGGTGCTGCTGCGGCTGGAAGTATTGCAAGTGTTGCTGGCGCAACTTCAATATTTGGAGTCACATCGGCGGCTAGTTGGCTTGGAGTGAGTGTTGTTGCTGCAACCCCTGTTGGGTGGATTATTGGTGCTGCTGTAGGGGCTGGTGCAGCTGCTTATGGTATATCAACATGGATTCACAGTGGCGGAATTTCAGAAGGTCGAAAATTAGAACTTCTGCAGAAGTTTCGTGATGACCGTAATAAAATTGATGCCAAAGAGAAATCAAATTCAATTTCTAATGAAGATAGAACTCGGTTTATTGTTTCTTTAAAAGAACTCATAGAAAATAATATTTTGCCACCAAATAAAGCTTTAGATTTAATTTCAAAGGTTGAGCAAGGACAAATTGACCTATCGCATGCTTTTTTATTAATTGAAGGGTTGATTCAAGAAAGAAAATAATAGTTATTTTTCTTCTTTATAAAAAAAGGACGCATTATTATAAGTATTATGATTTTAAAGTAAGAACCGGTAATAAGTTATTCGGGATTACTTCCCACCTTACTTATTTATATTTCCAACCCTAATAACTCACATGCAGTTTTTTCATCTAAGGGGGGTAAGGCCCAGTCTTGCATGTTATTAGCTAATTCATTAACCATGTTAAGTGAATTTTCTACTAAAGCAGTTGTAGCTGTAATATTTAAAATATCAATTCTATTTTTTGCATTGTCTCTAATTATTTCTAAATCATCAATGAAACTTTTAGTATTATCAACAGTTTTCATTTGTCCTTCAATTTGTTCTAGCATGACATTCCATTTTTCTTTTATTTTATCCCTTACATTATTACGGTGTTCTATTTCCTGATTCATCATATCCCGTAATTTAATGCTTTTATTTGCTTGTTTCCTTAATTTCTCATCATCAAGATTACCTTTCTTTATATCTTTATATACTTCATCTTTAATATATTTTATATCATCAATACCATTCAATTGAAATTTATTTAAGTAATTAACAACAAAACTAGTTAACTCATAAACAATAATGGAGTTTTGCAAATAAAGGTTTGTTTTATTTAGTCGTTTATTTATCGTATCAGAAAAACCTTCGAGTTCTATTTTGGATAAAATACTTGTATTTATTATCTTAAATATTTCAATAACTGCTGACAATGTGCTATAAGAATAGCTTAGGTCTTTTTGTGCATTAACGAGTCTAGTTAATCTATTCTTATCAAATTTAGATAAACTTATTTTATCAATAGCTTCATTAACCGTTTCGAACTTTTCCTGCTCAATAAAGTGAGCCGTTGCAAATAATATTTTCTGAATATTCAGAGAATATTCACTAACTTTATCTTTTATATTTTTGTTGATATTTCTATTGGATATAATATTAGAACTTAATAAATCGACATTTCTCAATTCTATTTTTTGTTGCAATTCCGAAGAAAACTCTGCCTGTTCATCTAGTTCATTTTGAATTAACTCTGCACCTTGTTGTAAAAATAAATCTCGATTACCATTTTGTGTATTTGTTGTCATAATTATTGATCAAGTTAGTTCCTAAAGAAAAAAGAGTATATTAGATATATAATAAATACCCAGAATATAAGTGCAAGTATTCCTGTTATGATACCAAAAAATAGTTTAAATATAGACTTAAAGATAACAGAAATAAATGAAGGATTATTTGATTTATTTTTTACATTACTATTTTTGGTATGTGATGTTTTAGCGTATGACCTTTTTTTATCACTATCTTTAATGTTATTACTTTTAGTGTCTGAATTTGATATATTATCCTTAGTTACTGGTTTTTTTATATCATTATTTATAGTGTCTGAATAATTATAACCATTCCCACGTAATTCTACTAATAATCCCCCAGTTTTTAGAAATTTTTCTCTCAATTCTTCTTTATTATCTGCCATAACGGTATGTTGTAATTCATTAGTGCCCGCCCTACGGCTAGCTTGACTTGACAAAACATTCATTATACCAAATGTAGCATATAAACTTTACGCCTTCTTGAATAAAATATTTGCTATATTATTTACTCATTGTTAGCGTAATTTGATCTGGTTAATTTTCTGCTTCTTCCAAAGACTATTATTCCACTCAAACAGCAAGTATGAACATCCAATACACAAGGTTATCATTAATGAAATTAATGACTTAACTATTGGGAGGCTGAAGTTATCTAAATTTACTATTTTAGAATCAAGAGGTAAGCTCATAACATACATTCTCGCATATCGCAAGTATATCTTGACAAATGGCTGATTTTAAGGTATACTCCTTGCTGTGTAAGGATGATATAAATATTTAAAGGTTATTTAATTTATTAGCACTTCTACGTTCATTGACTTATCTAGTCCATATAAATAACAGTCATCAACTCAATACTACTCATATTCTATCTAAGTAGCTTCAAAGTTATAATTCAGAAACCGATACCCATTTTTATCACTAAAAGTAACACTTCCATTTATTTTAATTTCTGAATTTTCTTTGATAAATTCGAGTAATTTCGTATCAGTGAAATTAGACACGTCTGGTGATTTGAATATTATGCTGTTTCCAATGATTCCATCCCAGCTCCACTTTTGGTCTAATGCATCGATGTTTTTTATTTGGATTTCAGATTGTTTGATTATTCGGGTATCTTTATCAACAGGTAAATCTTTAAAATCATTCATAGTCTATATAACTCCTTG
>DAOUSL010000034.1 GCA_030627235.1 Thioploca sp. | reverse complement strand
CGTAAATTTTCTTTGATAATTTTTACCATTTCTTCAAACATCTTTTTACTTATTCATACTGCTCTTTTAAAATCGTCTTTTTTTAATTCTTTTGCTTTTTCATATTGCTATATCTATTGAAAATGCTAAAATATATATTGAATTATAAGAAAAACTAATTAAATATCAACAAAATTAATTTTGCTTTATACTGGATAATTTTTAAGTTGGGTAAAATCATAAAGAAACTCAGCATTTCAATAAATTTTTTTATCCAGTATGGAATTGATTTTTAATAAAGGAAAATATAATGTTGTCAAATTTACATGAATTAAAAATGATGCTTAATCAGCAAGGGCTATTTTTCTGTTTTGGTGGTCCAATATCGCAAGAACTTATGGTTGGTATTGGTGATACCCTAAGAAATAAAATGAAATTTGATGATGCTGATTCTTCAACAATTGTTAAAGTATTTTCCATGTTTGTAGAACAAAGTCAGAATATAATTCATTATTCAGCTGAAAAAACTCCTCCTGGTGCAGAAAAAGCCGAGATGAGCAGTGGTATTATTGGAGTTGGCTACGATAATGATTACTATTATGTATCATGCGGTAATATTGTTTATAATGAGGTTGTTGATTCACTCAGAGAACAATTAAGTAAATTACAGCTTATGAGTAGGGATGAGCTGAAACGATATTATAAAGAAAGACGTAAAAATGATACTCCAGAAACTAGTAAAGGAGCAGGATTGGGTTTTATTGAATTAGCTAGAAAATCGGTAAAACCAATTGAGTTTGATGTTCAGGAAATTGATGAGGAATTTTCATTTTTTTCTTTAAAAACAACAATTTAACTTAAACTCTAAGCTTATGAAGAATCTAGTTATAAAAGTTACCAAACATACTCCAGAAATTACCTTTGATATTGAAAAAAACTTGCTTGAATTTAAAGGTGAATGTTATCCAGAAAATATTACTAGTTTTATAGCTCCAGTTTTTAATTTATTAGATGAATATTTACAACAATTAGAACAACAAGTTTTTACTATTAATATTTTTCTTATATATTTCAATAGTAGTTCCTCAAAAATGTTGTTAGATTTATTTTATAAATTAGAAGAAAAAGCTTTGGCTAATAAAAATATTGTCGTGAACTGGATTTATGATGCTGAAGATGAAGATTCTGAAGAATATGGTGAAGAATTTCAGGAGGATTTAAAAGCATTAATATTTAATTTAGTTCCAAAGGAAGTTTAGAAAATATGCTACATATCCATACTAGTAATCGTTTAGAATACTTGATCCAAGCTTTAGCTAAATTAATTAAAAGCTCACCTTTACCATCATTGATCCCAGAAAATATTGTAGTACAAGATCAAGGTATGGAAAAATGGTTGTCAATGTTATTGGCTGATAATTTAGGAGTATGGGCTAATAGTCGTTTTATGCGTCCAGATGCCATGTTATGGTATGTGTTTAGAGAGTTTTTGCGAACCAATACAGATATATCCGATTTTAAACATGAAATAATGGTATGGAAGTTAATGGATATATTACCAAAGTTTATTAACGATCCAGAATTTCATGAATTAAAAGATTATTTACAAGCAGATGAATCTGCAATAAAAAATTTCCAATTAGCTTGGCGAATCGCAGATGTATTTGATCAATATACAGTGTATCGACCTAACTGGTTATTTGACTGGGAAATTGGCAAACAGCCATTAAACTCAGATACTCAAGCTAATTGGCAGGCCATATTATGGAGAGAATTAACAATACAATATGGTAATCACCATCGAGCTAAATTACGCAATGATTTTTTTGCAAAATTATCAAGTAGTAAACCACGCTTTCAACGTATGATAGTATTTGGTATTTCAGTATTGCCAGAATTTCATTTGGAAGTATTAGCTCGATTAGGTCAAGTTATAGATGTACATGTATTTGTGATGAATCCTTGTCGAGAATATTGGGGAGATATTGTTACAGATAATGAAATGGCTCATACCAAAGCGGATTACTTTATAAAAGGTAATACTTTATTAGCTTCAATGGGTAAAATAGGTCGTAATTTTATCGATATGTTCAATGAATATCAACATGTTGAACATAAATATTTTATTCTTCCTGATAAAAACACATTATTACATCATATTCAAACTGATATTCTGAACTTGACAGAGACAGGATATTCAGTAAATGACCAATCTATTCAAATTCATAATTGCCATAGTCCTTTGCGGGAAATTGAAGTTTTACATGACCAATTACTAGCTTTATTTGTAGATCAACCACAATTACTACCAAAAGATATCTTAGTTATGGTGTCAGATATCGAAACCTATGCACCATTCATAGAAGCAGTCTTTGACACAATTCCAGATAATTTAAAACAAATTCCATTTACTATTGCAGATCGAAATTTACCAGCTAAAAATATTGTAGTCAACACTTTCTTAGCAATTTTGGAATTAACCAAAGGCCGTTTTACTGTTAATGAAGTACTAAATATTTTAGAATCAGAAATTATCCAACAACATTTTTCTTTTACCGAACGAGATTTAGAATTAATCCGCTATTGGATTGATAAAACTGCGATTCGTTGGGGTATGGATAAAAACGACAAAGCTCGTATGAATTTACCAGAATTTGAGGAAAATACCTGGTTACTCGGATTGAAAAGATTATTATTGGGTTATGCACTGCCAACAGAAATGTTTCAGGGGATTTTGCCATACGATGCAATTGAAGGTAGTGATAGTTTAATTTTAGGTAAATTAATTAGTTTTATTGAACAGTTATTTACCTATGTACAGAAAATGCGACAACCACATACCATACCGGAATGGTCACAATTATTTAGTAATTTACTAGAAGATTTTTTAGCAATAGAAGATGCAGATACTCAAGTAATTCGTAAAGCTCTAAATGATTTAATTACCAATAGCCAAGATTTTACAAATCCTGTTAGTTATGCAGTTATTTTTGAATGCTTACAACATACTTTAACTAAAGAAGAACAAAGTAGTAGCTTTATGACTGGATGTGTATCATTTTCTGCCGTACACCATAGTCGTAGTATCCCATTTAAGGTTATATGCTTGCTGGGCATGAATGATCAAAGTTTTCCACGTCCCAATAAACTGCTTAATTTTGACCTTATTATCAGGCATCCAAAAAAAGGAGATCGTTCGCAACGCCATAATGATCGGTATTTATTTTTAGAGGCTTTATTGGCAGCTAGAGAATATTTTTATATCAGTTATGTTGGTCAAAGCATTCATGATAATACTATTATCCCACCTTCAATATTAGTAAGTGAATTATTAGATTATATTAACTCTGAAGCAGAAGTATTTCAGGTAACCAAGCATCCATTACAAGCTTTCAGTCCTAAATATTTTAATCAAACCACAGCTTTATTTAGTTTTTCTGATGAATATTGTATTGCCAGCAATGCTTTACGACAAGAACGTCAAGCGAATAGTTTTTTTACTGCTCCATTATCAACTCCAGAACCAGAATATAAGACAATAGAACTTAATAACCTTATCAAATTTTTTAATCATCCAACAGCTTTTTTATTAAGGCAACGCTTAGGAATAGAATTACAGCGTTCTACAGAGGCTTTTAATAGTAATGAGCCGTTTGAAGTTTCAGGCTTAGAACGTTATTCTCTGAATCAAACATTGATAGAAAAAGGTTTACAAGGCATCAACTTACAGGAATATAAAACTATTGTTAAAGCTAGTGGTCAATTACCACATGGACAGGTGGGTGATTATGTATATAATAAAATTATTGATGAAGTAAAACCATTTATCCAACGAGTTAATCAAGAATTACAGCAGGGAAAAAGAGAACCGGTTAATATAAAAAAAATAGTAGTAGGAAATATAACTATAACTGGTAATTTAGGTAAATTGTGGAAGGATAAATTAATTAATTATCGGTATGCCAAACTTAAAGCAAAGGATTTCATCCAAGTTTGGATTCAACATTTAATCTTGAACAGTCTACCAGACCTACCGTCTCATAGCATAGTAATAGGAGCAAATGAAGCTTGGGAATTTCTGCCAGTGGCAGACAGTAAATATATTTTGCAAAATTTAGTTCAAGAATATTACTGGCAAGGATTGATACAACCATTATTATTTTTTCCGCAGACTTCTTTTTGTTTTGTAGAAAACTTCCAAAAAGACAAAGATAGTGCTTTATATAAGGCCACTGAAACTTGGCAAGGTAGTGATTTTAATATTGGTGAAATACAGGATAATTACTATAAATTATGTTTTGGAACTGAAAATAATCCATTGTTAAATAAAGAATTTACTAGATTAGCTCAACAGTTTTTTGAACCTTTATTGGAACATAGAAAAATGCTTTAATTTAGGGTAACCACAATGGATTACCCTAAAAATATCTAGTCAGGAGTAATAATCCGTGAGGAAGATAAATTTCCCATTGATACAAACATATCATTGATACGTTTCACAAAAACACTAGGATCATCTAATTGACCACCTTCACTAAGCATAGCTTGATCAAATAAAGTCAATACCCAATCTTTAAAACGTGTTTCATCCTTTTCTTCTTGTATAGCAATCACAATCGGATGTTGAGGATTCACTTCCAAAATTGGTTTATTACCTCCACCAAAGTTCTGGCCAGATGACTTAAGTAAACGTTCTAAACTAGCATCCATAGCATTGGCATCTGCTACTAGACATGCTGGTGAAGAAGTCAACCTATAAGTAACACGAACGTCACTAACTTTTGCTTCTAAAACAGCTTTGATTTTTTCTAATAATGGTTTCAGAGCATCAGATGCTTTTTCAGCTTCCTTCTTTTCTTCCTCATTTTCCAAATTACCTAAATCTAATTCACCTTTAGTGATAGATTGTAATTTTTTACCTTCAAACTCAGTTAAATGAGAACCTAACCATTCATCTATTTGTTCGGATAACAATAAAACTTCAATGTTCTTTTTACGGAATATTTCTAAATGAGGACTACTTTTAGCAGCAGAGAAATTTTCAGCAGTGATGTAATAAATTTTTTCCTGCCCTTCTTGCATACGTCCTATATAATCTTCTAATCCTATAGCTTGGATGGTATTGTTATCGTGAGTACTAGAAAAACGTAATAATTTAGCAATACGATCTCTGTTGCCAGAATCGTCGATCACGCCTTCTTTGATTACTTTACCAAATTGAGTCCAGAAAACAGTATATTTTTCAGGATCTTTTTTTGCCAAGCTTTCTAACGCACTAAGGATTTTCTTTACTGTTCCAGAACGAATTGCATCAATTTGTTTATTGTGCTGTAATATTTCTCGAGAGATGTTTAGTGGCAAATCATTACTATCAATAACACCGCGCATAAAACGCAAATAAGGTGGTAACAATTTCTCATCATCATCCATGATGAATATACGTCGTACGTATAACTTTACTCCATGCCGATTATTACGATCCCAAAGATCAAATGGAGCTCGAGCTGGAATAAATAACAGGGTAGTATATTCATTCTTACCCTCAACCTTATTATGAATATAAGTTAAAGGAGCTTCAAAATCGTGAGCTACATGCTTATAAAATTCGGTATATTCTTCTTCGGTTATTTCTGACTTGGATCTAGCCCACAGCGCTGTGGCTGTATTTACTACTTCTTCCTCAATAGTAGTTTCATTTTTTTCTTCGTCAGTGGTAACTTTTGGCATCACGATTGGCAATGTGATATGGTCTGAGTATTTTTTAATAATAGCTTGTAAACTATACTCAGATAAAAATTCATCTTCATCAGCACTTAAATGTAATGTAACTTCTGTACCATGTTTTGGACATTCGATGGTTTCAATATCATATTCGCCATTACCAGTAGATTCCCATTTTACTCCATGTGAAGGCTCTAAACCAGCTCTCCGAGTAATTAAAGTAACTTTATCCGCAACAATAAATGATGAATAAAAACCAACTCCAAATTGTCCAATCAACTGAGTGTCTTTAGCTTTATCACCAGTGAGAGATTTAAAAAATTCTTTAGTTCCAGATTTTGCAATAGTACCAACGTTTTCTATTACTTCCTCACGTGACATGCCAATACCATTATCACGAATTGTGATAGTTTTAGCATCTTTATCAAAATTAACCCAAATTTTTAGTTCAGCATCATTTTCATATAATGCTTCATCTGATAAAGCCTCAAAGCGTAATTTATCAGCAGCATCTGAACTATTAGAAATTAATTCTCGTAAAAAAATTTCCTTATTACTATATAATGAGTGTATCATTAAATCTAGTAATTGTTTTACTTCTGTTTGGAAACCTAAAGTTTCTTTATGTGTTTCAATAGTCATTTATTCGTTTAGCCTTATAGGAGTTAATACGCTAGGGATATAAGGGTGGCATAGTGTTGTTTCAATACTTGAGAAGCATATTTGTAATTTAAAAAAACTAGCGTAGTATCGATTGGTTAAATCATGATATCTTTTTATATTTCAAAATAATTTAACTATAAAGAAATTATGCAAACTTAAATTTATCCATTAATTATAGAAAATATTTTATATAAATAATTGATTTGTGTCTTTAATAATTATATAATAGACAGGCAGTATTGACTGATATGTAATACTTAATAGATAAATTTATTATTATACTTGATTATTTTATAGTAAATAATTATATTTAATTGAAGTATTTTTCTAAAATAGTTGGACATTATTTTGCTTTGAATTATAGAATATAATTACATGGTTAAGATTACCTACTTTGCGATGTCAATTACTCTAACTTTGGCATATTTTTGTCAATTACCTCTTATAACTTTATATAGTATTTGCATAGTTTGGTAGATTTATATACACCCAGAACTTGTAGATGGACTAAAAAATATGTTGCCATTATCTATCGAGAATTTTTTCGCAACACATCAGGATTTATTGTGGGTATTGATTGTCTCTGTTGATTTATCTATCACATTGCTACTATATCGACTATTTGGAAAGATGGGATTGTATACTGTTGTAATACTTAATATTATGTTAAGTAACTTCCAAGGGCCTAAACTTACTGTAATATTTGGTATGGAAACTAGTTTGGGTGTAGTTCTATATTCTGGTATCTACTTTGCCACCGATTTATTAAGTGAAAAATATGGTCGTCGAGAAGGTCAGCGAGCTGTATTACTGGGATTTGCCTCTAGTATAATTATGGTGGTAATGATTTATGCTAGTTTAATGTTCTTACCTTCAGAAACAAAAAATGCCAAAGTAGTTCATGACGCAATTTCAACTATATTTAATTTTACTCCCCTCTTTGTTTTTGGTTCTCTATTAGCTTATTTAGTTACTCAAAGTTTTGATGTCTGGATATTTCATTATATCAAGGAAAAAACTCAAGGCCGTCATCTATGGCTTAGAAACAATGTCTCAACAATAACCTCTCAAGCACTTGATACTTTATTATATACAACAATAGTATGGGGACCAATTGTCGGAATTGGACATGCAATTTATTTAGGTTTCACAAAATATGTATTTAAGGTTATAATTGCTCTGGTTGATACTATTTTTATTTATTGGGCTAGAGACTGGGATGTTACCGATAAAGATTGGAACGAGTCATTACATAAAGAATATTTAGAATATAAAGAAGCAAACAAAAAATAATATTAATATATAGACATATTTCCTAAATAAGTATATAAATGTAGGATGCAATGACCGAAGGGAATTGCATCAAGATGTAATTCGTAAACTCATTACATCCTACATAAAGTCCATATGTATTATAGCTTTAGTAAATTTCACGTCGGTAATACAATTATACATAGCTATTTTCGTTATTTAGGAAAGATGTCTAATTTCTATAAAAATCCATAAACAAAGGTAATTTATGTCACGAGTTTTTAATTTTAGTGCTGGTCCTGCAATGTTGCCAACCGCTGTATTGGAACAAGCTCAAGCGGAAATGCTTGATTGGCAAGGATCAGGTATGTCAGTGATGGAAATGAGTCATCGTGGTAAAGAATTTATGTCAATCGCAGAACAAGCTCAGGCTGATTTGCGAGAATTATTAAATATTCCAAATAATTATAAAATATTGTTTTTACAAGGTGGTGCTAGTAATCAATTTGGTATGATTCCAGTCAATTTATTGGGAGATAAACAACAAGCTGATTATTTTAATACTGGTATTTGGTCTAAAAAAGCAATTGCTGAAGCCAATAAATTTTGTAAAGTAAACATTGTTTCTAGTTCTGAAGACAATAAATTTACCACAATTGCTAAAGCAGACGAATGGCAACTTGATCCAAACGCTGCTTATGTTCACTACACACCAAATGAAACTATTAATGGATTAAAATTCCACGGTATCCCTGATGTTGGTGATAAGCCTTTAATAGCAGACATGTCTTCGATAATTCTATCCCAACAATTTGATATATCTAAATTTGGTTTAATATATGCTGGAGCTCAGAAAAATATTGGTCCAGCTGGTGTAACAATTGTTATTATAAGGGAAGATTTAATTGGTGAGGCTATGCCAAAAATTCCTACTATGTCAACTTATCAAGCTCATGCTAAAGCTGATTCTATGTATAATACTCCACCAACATATTCTTGGTATTTAGCTGGTTTAGTATTTAAATGGCTGAAAGAATTAGGTGGTATAGAAGCAATGGCTGAACGTAATAAACATAAAGCTAAATTGTTATATTCTGCTATTGATGATAATGATTTTTATAACAATCCAGTAGTGCGTAAATATCGATCTAAAATGAATGTGCCATTTACTTTAGCTGATCCTGATTTGAATAAAACTTTTTTAGAAGAGGCTAAACAAGCTGGATTGGTAACTTTAGCTGGACATCGATCAGTAGGTGGAATGCGAGCTAGTATTTATAATGCTATGCCAGAAGAAGGTGTACAAGCATTAGTTGATTTTATGGGAGACTTTGCAACAAGGAAAGCTTAGAATTTCACACAATATAAATTAGTTAAAGGGCGAACAAGTTCGCCCTAAATCCAAATTTAGACTATCAACTAACCTAGCCCATTGGCCAAACTGAAGATAAATATTTCCAATTAATAAAGTAGTAAACTACGAAGGTTACTAATAATAACATTGCTAGTATAAAAGTACCTGGAGCTTCAAATCCGGCTGAACCATGTTCTTCCAAATCAGCAGCAGGCCCTTTAACCGGTTCTATTTTTTCAGAAGTATAACAAGATGGTGCTAACGTAGCAAAACCAAAGCTTTGCATTAAGCCAGCAGACTCTTCTAATTTCTTACCGAATAATAAAGAACCAACAGTAATTACCAGATATAAAGCCCCACCAATAACAGCAATAACAGAACCGATACCAACTAAACCTAACATCATTTCTGCACTACCAGGAAATTCAAATTTCAATCCCATTTCAGCGGCTTGAGCAAACCCAACATCCCAATGTCTACGTGGCACGCCTAGAGTACCAGCACCCATCATAAATATAGCTAATATAGTCATACCGCCAGCAAACAAATATGGTTGCCATTTAGCTAAACCAGGCATAATTATTTCTCGACGGAATAAGACTGGAATCAAGAAATAAGTTAAAGCCATAAATGTCAGGGTAGTACCAAGCACAACAGTAGCATGGAAATGTCCCGGCACATAAAAGGTATTATGGATGATTAAGTTAATTTGCTCAGTTCCCATAACTACACCAGTAATTCCACCTAAGAACCCAAAAGTTATTATAGATAAAAATATCCCTGAGAATACCGGATTACCCCAAGGAGCTTTCCGTAGCCATTCAAACAGCCCATTAGTGAAACCTTTCTTACGTTGGGCAACTTCCATAGAACCTGGAACAGTTAAACCATGGATCATACTAGCTAATACAGCAAGATACATTGCATAACTTGTATTGAATATTTTCCAAGTTGAGCTAACACCAGGATCAGCTAAAATATGATGAGCAGAAGCTAATTGCAAGAAGAAGATGTACAATAAAAATGCTGTACGACTTACTTTTTCTGACATTGGTTTGGCACCAAATACAATCGCTGCTACTGCATACCAAACTGATACTTGAGCAGCCACATTAAGCTGTTGGGAGCTATGTCCCATTCCCCACCAAATTACTCGATACATGAGAGCATCAATTTGACCAATGAGACCTACTGACCATAAAAAACTAGGAATCAAGATGATAGCGCCAGAAGCAATGGTAAATACAGCGATAATACAAGCTGTTAATGCACCAAATGTTACCAAAGGTATAGAACCGTGGTAAGTTTTTTCTTCTTTAGCAATAACTAAAGTGCCTAAGAATACAAAACAACCAATCAATGCTCCAACTGCAAATAAAATCATTCCTAAGTAAAAATGAGGAGCAGCTTCCATAGGGGCATAAGAGGTCATCATTACACTAGAATTACCTTGGAAGATTGCAACGTTGGTCATCACAGCACCAATTAGCATTAATGCAAATCCTGCCCAAGCCCAGCGTGGAGTTGCTAATCTACATCTCAGTAAAGTTGAAGAGGCAAAATATAAAATTGCAATTTCAAAAAATATAAGCCAAAAAATTAAAGCATTAATACCATGAGCGGTCAACACCATGTAAAAATCAGATGCTCCTAGATAGTGAATAGCTGGCCATCTAGTTAAACCGACTAATAAAGCTAATATTCCACCAACCAATAAAGCAACAGCACCTGCTACTGCATTGGCTTTCATAAGACCTTCACCAGAACGGTCAAAGTATAATCCAGTGTCAGGACAAATTCGATATTTTGACATTTATTTTACTCCGTAACGTAAATTTTGCCTAACATAGTATGATGAAGAATGCCACAATATTCATTACAAACAATTGTGAACTCACCAGAAGTATCAGGGGTTATAGTTATAACCATTTCATACTCTGGTACTACTTGTAAATTAATATTGATTGGTTGCAAAGAAAATCCATGCTGCCAATCTAATGATGATAAATGTAAACGATAGCTTTCACCTTTTTTAAATTCTAGCATTGGATACCAACTCCAAAGTCTACCCAACATATATACATCACTACCAGCTGGTGGAGCTACTACAGGAACATTTACTCCCCCCACTGATTGCGTACGAATAGTATGTTGTTCAACCATAGCTGTAACTTTAGCTTCATATTGAACTGGTGTTGTCTTATAAGCTTCATTGGAAAGATTTTGTTTACCATAAATATGCCAAATCGGCATCATAGCAAACATTATCATACACCATGTTAAGGCTAGAACAATCCATATGATTTCTTCTTTACCAATTGGTGTTTTCCACCAGATTAGTTCTGATGGTGGTAATATAGCACTCATTATTTAGTCTCCTCGATTATTTGGCAATAGGAATTGAGACAATTTCCATAACGCCCCACAAAATGTAAAAAACTGTAGGCATAGTTACTCCTATAAATAGAAGCAAAAAATGATTATCTAACAGCCTTTGCATAGCAGGCACTCGTTCTTCTTTCTCTTCACTCATTTAATGCTACCTCATAAATTATGAACATAATATACATAGTTAAACTTGACACGGTTTGAACTTTTTGCAATCCTAGAGGATATTAAACCCAATGTGTACTAATTTTAGATTTGAAATATATTGAGTTAACTCTTTTAAAGGAAAGGAAACCGCATAATATCCATTATTATTTGTACCTAACCAAATTACTGTATAAATTATTTACAAATAATAGTGATAACAATAGAGTATCACTTAACTTATTTGTGAATACATTGATACAAGTCAACTTTATTAACAAGGATTTTTAGAATCTAAATGAACAGTATCACAAGTTCTTCAAACAAAACGATTGCTATTTGGCTATTAATCTGTTGTACAGCCATATTTGCTATGGTAATACTAGGAGGAATAACTAGGCTGACAGGCTCCGGATTATCTATGGTAGTGTGGAAACCAATAATGGGAATTTTACCACCATTTAATCAAGCAGAATGGGAAATAGCTTTTCAACAATATCAATTATTTCCAGAATATCAGTTAAGAAATTTTCATATGAATTTAGCAGAATTTAAGAATATTTTTTGGTTTGAATATGCTCATAGATTGCTAGGTCGTGGAATTGGGATAATTTTCATGATTCCAATGTTATTTTTTATATTTAGAGGAATGGTTGCCAAATCATTAGTTCCTAAATTAATCATTATGTTCGTTTTAGGTGGCCTACAAGGTTTATTAGGTTGGTATATGGTAAAAAGTGGCCTAGTTGACAATCCACATGTAAGCCAATATCGATTAACGGCTCATTTTGGATTAGCTGTGGTAATTTATGGCTATATGTTTTGGGCGGCTATCGATTTATTATATCCAAATAAAGGTGAACGGCATAATTTAGCAAGTTTTTCTATAATTATGGCTGGTTTAATTTTTATCACCATGTTATCAGGTGGTTTTGTAGCTGGTTTAAGGGCTGGTTTAGCTTATAATACTTTTCCGCTTATGGCTGGCCAATGGATTCCAGATGGAATTTTGAGTATGGAGCCAATATGGCGTAACTTATTTGAAAATATTCCTACAGTACAATTTGATCATCGGGTACTTGCTACTTTAGTATTTCTAATAGTTGCTATATTTTGGGTAATAGCACAAAAAACTAAGTTTCCTACCAGAATTCGTTGGGGAATAAATATATTTTTATTGGTCATGCTAATCCAAATAACCCTAGGCATCTCAACTCTATTATTGCAAGTTCCAGTTGTATTAGCAGTTACCCATCAAGGTGGAGCATTAGTATTGTTTACTGTGGTTCTATTTATCAGTCATGAACTGTTGCATATTGAATCTACTTAAAAAACTTGATAGTTATATAATAATTATCTATAATAGACAATACCATCGCCAATGGTTGTTTCGGGAATGGAGCATAGCGGATTTCCCGAAACCTAAGTAATATCAGAATTCCTGAAACATTTTGACATTGGCAAAGATATTGATAGAGAAATATTATATTAAAATTTTGTAAGTATTTAATAATTTAGTTACAATATGATTTTAACTAAAATAATTTGGATGTTATAAAATGTTTAATCCTACTGAATTAGTTATTGATGGTTTTGTTGAACAACTTGACAAAGCTTATAGACGCAATTATGGTGAACTAGAGGCAGGTAATAGCGAAATCATTTCTTGGGCTGGGCGTATGGCTTTAGAACATTTTGCTAATAGTGATGCACTGTATCATAATATGGAACATACTATTATGGTAACTTTAGTTGGCCAAGAGATTTTACGAGGCAAACATATTCGTGAAGGTGGAGTTTCTCATCGAGATTGGCTAAATTTTATAATTTCTTTATTATGCCATGATATAGGTCACGTGCGTGGAATATGTCGTGATGATAATGGCGGACGTTATACTACTGGGATTAAAAATGAGATGGTAACTTTACCACAAGGAGCAACTGATGCCTCAATGTCACCTTATCATGTTGATCGAGGTAAACTTTTCATTCGAGAACGTTTTGGAGGTAATCCTGTTATTGATGCTGAAGTAATTGCTGCTAATATAGAATTAACTCGTTTTCCAGTGCCAGACGATACTGATCATCAAAGCACTTCTTCTTATCCAGGTTTAGTAAGAGCAGCAGATTTAATTGGTCAACTAGCAGACCCGCATTATTTACGAAAATTGCCTGCATTATTTTATGAATTTCAAGAAACTGGAATAAATGAACAGTTAGGTTATTATTCCCCTTACGATTTACGAGTTAAATATCCATCATTTTATTGGGGTATTGTAAGCAGTTATATTCAAAATGCTTTACATTATTTACGTGTTACTCAAGAAGGTAAACAATGGATTGCTAATTTATACTCACATGTATTTTCTTCGGAACATAAAGAATTCCATAATATTTAAATCCTGCCGTTAAAATTTGGATATAATTAATATTATTACAACAAATGTTGCATAAAATCTCTATTAAAGACACTTATATTTCGCTATCTTTAGTTATAATCATTGGATTAGGACTATCTTTAACAGCTTTTGTGTATGTAAACCGATGGGAAGCCAAACAAGCTATTGAGATACATCAAAAACAACATGATTATGTACGTGTGTTGCAACAAACTTTTATAACTTTAGAAAATATTTTAAACTCTATTCGTGGTCTATACCATGTACATAATTATTTCAACCAACAAAATTTTACTAAGTTTGTTAAAAGTGATTTGCTTAATAACTCTGGTATTCAAGCGTTAGAATGGGTATCAGTTACAACAGAAATTGAAAGTATATTTTGGGAACTTTCTCCATTAAATAAAAGACAGAAAGTAGAACAGAAAGATATATATTATCCAGTCAAATTTACAGAATCTAAAAACAATTATATAAATAGACTAGATTATGATATTGGTTCTAATAATATTTTAAAACAAGCCTTAGAAACTGCTCGTGATTCAGGTCAATTTACTGCTAGTGGAGCAGTTGAAATATTAACAGACACTGGAAAAACACTAGGCTTAAATGTTTTTATACCAGTTTATAGAAATAATGATTCTTCTCCTTTAACTGTTGCAGAACGACGGCATGACATAATTGGATTTGCAATTGGAGTATTTTCACTAAACAGTCTAGCCGAAAATGTATTACGAATTCGTAAACAACGAACTAATGCCGTTTTACAAATTTTCGATAAAACTACCAATGCTACTATTCCCCAATTATATTCTCCAGCTTGGTATCAAACTTCCATTTATGATCCAACCAAAGAATTATGGCAAGAAGATTTAGATATTGGGGGACGATTATGGCAAATTACATTTTCTAAAATCTCTGATACACCTTTTCACCAAACTTGGTATGCTTGGATAGTTTTAGGAATGGGATTTTTATTTACATTAGGTTTATCACGGTATATTTATGTGATTTTGGTTCAGTTTCAATGGGCTGATAAATTAGTTTCTAAACGTACCCAAAGTCTTTTTTCTGCTAATCAAGCTTTAAATAAAGAGATTAAGGTTAGAGAGCAGATGACTAAAGATTTATATGTTTCTCGACAACGTTTTCAAGCTGTTTTTGCTGAAGCTGCAATTGGTATTTTACAAACTAGTTTAACTGGTGAAGTATTAGACAGTAATAGAGCAGCCCACGCTTTATTTAGATATCATGAGCAAGAATTAAAACATAAATATTTAAAAGATTTAGTCCATCCTGATGATATACACAAAGATCAATTTATTCTAGAAAAAATGTTAGCTGGTAAATATAATAGTTATCAGATTAACAAACGCTATATTTGTAAAAACGGGACAATTATATGGACTAATCAGAGTAGTTCAATAGCTCGTGATTCTACTCGATCTTTTATTATTAATATGATAGAGGATATTACTGAACGTAAATATGCTGAAGAAGCTAGACGAGAAGCAGAAAAAAAGTATCGAGATATTTTTGAAAATGCGATTGAAGGTATTTTTCAATGCAGTCCTAATGGTCATTATTTAAGTGTCAATCCAGCTTTCGTACGAATATTTGGTTATGAATCAGCTGAACAAGTTTATACTGAAAATAATAATACTAAACAGCAAATATATGTTGATCCAGAACGGTATTCAGAGTTTTTAACCCTATCAGAAACTCGCTCTAATTTATCAGATTTTGAATATCAAGCTTGTTGTAAAACAGGTAGAGTAATTTGGGTAAATGAAACTATACGAATTGTTCGTGGTGATGATAATAAGATTTGTTATTACGAAGGTATGGTAGAAGATATCACTGAACGTAAGCTTAACGAAGAAAAATTACGCCATGATGCTACTCATGATCAACTTACTGGTTTATTAAATAGAGCTGCTTTCACTACAATTTTAACAAAGACTCTCACCAACTTAATTACTAATAAAGAAATTTCTTTTGCAGTATTGTTTGTTGATTTAGATCGGTTTAAAATAGTTAATGATAGTCTAGGTCATTTTGTCGGGGATCAATTGCTTAGCGAGTTATCTCAGCGTTTAAAAAATGCAATTTATGACGACGATATTGTAGCCCGTTTTGGTGGTGATGAATTTGCTATTATGTTGATGAATATTACAAATTTTAATTCTTTAAAAAAACGAGTTGAAATTATTCAAGCTCAACTATGTAAACCTTATACACTAAAGAATGAAAATTTCAGCACTACGGCTAGTATTGGTATTTCGCTGAGCGATTTAAAATATACTAATGCTGGTGATATGTTACGGGATGCTGATACTGCAATGTATGAAGCTAAAAACCAAGGTCGAGGTAAATTTTTAATTTTTCAACCTGGTATGCGAACCAAAGTTGTCAATATGTTAAGGATGGAAACCGACTTACGAAAAGCTTTGGAAAGAGAAGAATTTCGTCTATATTATCAACCAATTATTTCGTTGGAAAATCGTAATACTGTAGGTTTAGAAGCTTTAATTCGGTGGATTCATCCAGAAAAAGGTTTAATTCCTCCTGATGATTTTATTCCATTAGCAGAAGAATCTGGTTTAATTGAAGAATTAGGATTATGGGTTTTTGAAACTGCCTGTGCTCAATTAAAATGTTGGCAAACTCAGTTTAAACACCATGCTAATTTAGGTATGAATATTAATGTGTCACCGATTCAATTTAAACAACCACGTTTAGTACGTCAAATCCAAGATATTATTGAAAAGAGTGATATTAAAGGTCCGACCTGTCGAGTTGAAATTACTGAAACAGCCATGATGCAAGACCCAGAAAAGGCATTGTCATTACTAAATGAGTTGAAAAACCTAGAAGTGCTTTTATATATTGATGATTTTGGTACTGGATACTCATCATTAAGTTATTTACAAAAATTTCCCATAGATGCGTTAAAAATTGATAAAAGTTTTACTCAAGAAATTGATATTTCTTCTAAATCAGCCCAAATTATTTACGCTGTTATTGCGTTAGGTCAGGCTTTTAATTTAAATATTGTTGCTGAAGGAGTTGAGAATAAAACTCAAGCTTCTATGTTAAAAACTGCTCAATGTAATCATGTGCAAGGTTATCTTTTTTCAAGACCACAAACTGTAGAATCTTTAGAAGATTTTCTTAAAATTGAATTACATGATTCAATTAGTCCAATGTGTGATCTTGAAGTTATTAACTAGTAGTATATTTAGATTTATAAACTCAGGATTCCAATAATCTCGGCATCATTTCTACAAAATTACAAGGTCTAGTACGATAATCTAACTGGGCTTGAATGATTTTATCCCAACCAGTTCTACAAGCACCAGATGAACCAGGTAAGCAGAAGATATAAGTTCCATTAGCTACTCCTGCTAAAGTTCTGGATTGTAAAGTGGAAGTGCCTATTTCTTCATAAGATACAGTTCTAAATAGTTCTCCAAACCCATCCAAAGATTTATCCAACAGTGGATGAATAGCTTCAGGGGTAGAATCTCTACCAGTAACTCCAGTTCCACCAGTCGTTATGACTGCCTGAATATCTAAATCAGCAATCCATTTAGAAACTATTGTTCGCATCTGATAAATATCATCTGGCACAATTATTTTTTCTGCTAAATTATGCCCAACTCCAGTCAAACGATCTACCAAGGTTTTGCCAGAAGTATCAGTTTCTTCAGTACGACTATCTGAAACCGTAAGAATAGCAATATTAATAGGGATGAATTTTCTATCTGACATTAAGATTCCTTATTTATTAATTTTAAACGAACATTACCAGCTTTAACTCTAATTTTTTCGGCTATAGTGGTAACATATTGAGCAGGTTCTAAAGTTTGAGTAGTTGCTAAATATGCTTCTACTCCCCAAGGTTGTAATTCAACTTTATAACCTCCTTTTACTTCATTAACAACAATAGCTTCCAATGGAACATCGCTATATGACTGTTTTAAATATTGCATAAACCAGCGTTTTTTAGCTTCACCTTCGATTTGTCTAGCAGAACGAACTGTTCTATCCGCTGTTTCTAATACTTTTAATAACTCATCTTTATCATATGGTAATTCTTCATCGACCAAATGAGCCATCAATTGTCTTTGCATTACTAAATCAGCAAACCGTCGTAATGGTGAAGTTAATTGAGTATACATAGATAATCCTAAACCACTATGTCTACTTGCCTCTAAAGATAAAGAAGAGCGACCTAATAATCTGCGTATCTTGTGCAAAGCTAATGGATCAGAAGTCATTGTTTTAGTGATTGGTTCAAGAGGTGGGGATTGAACTCGATAAATTAATGGAATTTGATGTAGATAGGCATATTTAGCTGCTATATGATTAGCCAAAATCATCATTTCTGCTACCAATAATCTACTAGGAGAATTTGTATCAATCATATCAATCGTAACTTCCCCAGCATTGACTTTAATTTTATATTCTGGACGTTGTAAAGTTAAAGCTCCATCGGCTTGTCTCTGAACTTGCAATTGCTTGGCACAATTTAATAATTCTCGTAACTTCTGAGCAGTATTATCTTCACCTTGACCAATCAATACATCAGCATCACTATAATGCAAACGTTTTAATACTATTATTGTTTCTTTGTTAATTTCACTATTGACAATCTGCCCTTCCGTATCTAACCAAACTCTTATTATTAAAGAAGAACGTACTTGTTCGGCAGTTAAACTAGCAATATTACAAGAAAGATGTTCTGGTAACATTAGCACAGTTTGAGTAGGCAAATATACAGTTGTACCACGTCGCATAGCTTCACGATCTAATATATCGCCACTTTGGATAACGCTAGCTGGATTAGCAATTGCTATCGTGAGTTTCCATAGTTCTCCATCTTTCTCAATTCCTACCGCATCATCAACTTCACGAGTTTCTTCATCATCAATACTAAATAATATATTATTAACAGTTTGATTATCAGCAGGTTGCCAAACTTGAATTGCTTGAGATGCTTCATTTATTGCAGTAGAAAACTCAGTTTTTAGTCCAGCTACAATAATATCTCGATCAGCATTAAGAGGTAAATGACCAGTTTTCTGTAATGTCTCAAATACCAGTTCACGAGTAGTAAGCCTTATAGGACCAGATATTTTTTCAACTAATTCTTCTAAATCTTTATCAGTATCGCCTCGTATCCATTTTTCTAAACGTTCTACGAATGGTATAACTTCAACTGGTATTTCTAATATTTTAAATCCTTCATTGTTTAAAATAGCTGGCATAGAATTTTTAGATATTTGTTTTAACCATTCTTCTGCTAAAGCTTGGGATTTTTTACGCTGTAATTCTCGTTCTCGTTGATCCTTTAATTCTTGTACTTGTTTGGCAGTACGTGCTTCCCATTCTTGTCCTTTACGTTTAAAATATAAGCGATTTTTAGATATTGAATACCAAATTGCAGCTCTTTTTTCAGTGGTAATCTCTCCACCAAAGTATAAATCTATTAATTCATCAATTGCAGAAACTTCTAATTCTAAAGCAGTTTCCCATAATAAATCTATATCAATTTCCTTGCGTATAGTACTTATAGCAATTTTTATTATTGCGAGTTTACCACTCCAATCATTGGGTTCTTTGACTATAGAAGGATGTTGCCATAATAATTTATCTTTAGGAATTCGTAACTCACGCCCTTTTTCGTTAATTGCTTGAATTTTATTTTTAACTCGTTTCGTAGTGCAAATAAAGTGAATTTCATCATTGTTTTGAATAATCCATATTTGGCCTTCAAATTCAGTCATTATTGTTCCTAAATTAGTTTTGGTAAACCTTAATTAGATTGTGATTTTTAACTATATAATAGATATGAACTAAATTATATATTAATGTCAATATAATCGATATTAGCAAGTTTTGCAAGCGTGTACTACTGATATAACTTATGTTACGTTATAAATTATAAAATCAATATTGCTAGTAGTTTTTCTATTCAAATTTTTTAAAACAGGTGAGGTCTTTGATATTATAAATCCAGATTAAATCAAGCATCTTAGCTAAATTTAATTAAAAATATTTGGTAAGTGATAACATTTGATAATTATAAATTTATAAATAAGGAAGAAACGTATATTGCAAGTGAAATAACTTGGAAATTATCTATATTAAATAGATTAAATTCCCAAGTAAAAATGCTTTAGTGTTAAATTAGTACAATAACGACAAAATCTTTTCTTTTACCTCTCGTAGATTTAAATCTCCAACATGACGCACCACTATATTACCACTTCGATCCACAACTGCAGTGAATGGTAATGCCCCTAATCGATTGCCAAAACTCTTAGAAATATTAATTACATCACTACCCTCTAAAATTGGATAATTGATATAATTTTCCTCTACAAATTTTTGGACTGCTTCATGCTCATCAACGGCAATTCCAATAATTTGTAAACCAATTTCTGCATAATCTTTTTGAATTTCAACGAATAATGGGATTTCTTTAATACAAGGAGGACACCAAGTTGCCCAGAAATTTACTACTAAAATTTTATTATCCCATTCAGAAACATTACGAACCTTTCCGTTTAGATCAACGAGACTAAAATCCGGCCGATAAGTTACTTCCTTCTCTGATCTTTGCGGTGGGTTAAACCACAAATAGCCGGCAACACTAGCCACACTGGTCATTATTAATCCTACAAATAGGACAAAATGAGCCGGTTTCATTATTGCAGTACCTTTTTTAAATGTTGACTAAATTCTTTAGCAGGCATAAAACCAACAATTCGAGATGAACGTTGTTCTTGCCCATTAGAATCAAAAAATAAAATGGCTGGAGGCCCAAAAATGCCAAATCTTTTATATAAAGCTTGATCCTGGTCATCATTTGGAGTAACATCAGCTTTTAACAATACAAAGTTAGCAAGTCCTTTTTGCACATCAGGATCACTGAAGGTAAAATGTTCCATTTCTTTGCATGAGATACACCAGTCAGCGTAAAAGTCTAACACGACTGGTTGACCTACCACAGCGGCTAATTCACTTTCTAAACCGCTAATTCCTTTAATATTTTTAAATTCCGCTACTTTGGTTTCATTATTTTCATCAGAATTTTGCCCAATTGTATTGGTAGTTTGAAAGACTTGTAATGGTTGTAATAAACTATTGCTTCCAGCAGCAGCTCCAATAATCAATATTATTCCATAAATTAGAAAGATAACCCCAATACCTTTCCACAATTTATACCAACCAGTATTGTCAAATTTGTCCAAAGCTCCCATATAAATTGCGGAAATTATTAAGAGACTTGCCCATAACAATATGGTTATTTGAGCTGGTATAACTCTTTCGACCATCCAAATGGCAACTCCTAATAACATTACTCCAAACACACTTTTGACAGCATTCATCCATTGGTCAGCTTTTGGTAAGAAATGGCCGGCAGAAATACCAATTAATAATAGTGGCAATCCCATACCAATTCCCATGGCAAATAAAGCTGTTCCTCCTAAAATCCAATCACCAGTTTGACTAATATAAATTAATGCTCCAACCAATGGTGCAGCTACGCAAGGGCCAACTATAATAGCTGATAACACTCCCATTATTGCAACCCCAATTAAAGTTCCACTTTGTTGTTTATTACTAACATTAGTTACTTTAGTTTGGATAAAATTAGGCACTTTAAGTTCGTAAAAACCAAACATAGACAGAGATAAAATCACAAAAACGAATGCAAAACTAAATAGTATCCAAGGAGTTTGAAAGGCAATGGATAAATTAGCTCCTAAGATTGCGGTTAATGCTCCAATGACTGCATAGGTAAGTGCCATCGCAACCACATAAGTTAGCGACATTAAAAAAGCTTTATAAGTTGTAATATCTTTACCCTGTCCTACTATAATTCCAGATAAAATTGGAATCATGGGAAATATACAAGGTGTCAAAGATAATAATATTCCTAACCCAAAAAAAATTATGATAGTATACAAAAAACTAGCACTAGAAAGCATATTGGCTAATCTATCTTGTTCAGAACTATTAGCAACAGTATCTTTAGAATCTATGCCAGTTGGATAGGTTAAATTCATTACTTTAGTTATTGGGGGATAACATAAACCAGCAGTTGCACAACCTTGATATTTAACTGTTAAAATTAAATCTGGATTTTCCATTTGATTAAATGGTAATTCTATTTCTAATAATGGTTGTTGATAAATTTCTACATCCCCAAAAAACTGGTCAGATTTGAGTTTGCTTGGTGGTAATTCAATTGCTCCTAAAGTTCCGCCAGTTAACCTAAATTCCAATTTATCTCTATATAAATAATAACCATCTGCTATTTTCCAACTTGCTAATATTTGGTCTGGTTTAATAAATTCAGCTGAAAAACTATAGGCTTCTTCCACTTTTAAAAATTCTTGTTCTACTATTTCTGTTGATTGTTCAGCTGGAGTTAACCAACCAAAATCTTCTGGCGGTTTATCTGGTTTTGATTTAATTTCTGGTTCTGAAATTTCTTGAATATTAGAACTTGAGTATTCTAAATTTACCAATGAATTACTGGCAAATATTAAATTTGTTGACCTTGTATTATTTGCATTTATCACAACAGTATTGTTTGATAAATTGATCTGCAATGTTTTAGTTATTGGTGGATAACATAATCTATTTTTGACACAGCCTTGATAACCAACTTCTAAATCAATAGTATTTTGAGTATCTGTGAATGGTAATTTTATAGTTAATTGTTGCTCGTAAATTGATGTTTTACCATATTTAATATCATTTTCTATTTTAACTGTTGGAAATTTTACTTCGCCTAACTTTCCACCATTTTTAAGATTAAATTTAAACTTATTACTATATAAATAATGTTCTTTAGCTATTTCCCAATTTAATGAGATAAATCCATTTTTTACATCTGCCGAAAATATGAAAGCAGTATCTGGACTAAGAGTATTAAACAAGTTATTAGAATCGTCAAGTTGAGAAAAATTATTAGTTGTAGCTAATACATTACAATTCCAAATTGATAAAACTAAAAGTATAATTCGTATCATCTTAAATAACCGTATATAATTAATGTTTGTTTGGATTAGTTGACTCATCTAACCAAGCTAAATAACTCGGTAAACCAGTTTGAATACATAAGGCAATAAGTTCTGGTACATCATGTGGATGTTGTTGTAGTATGGTTTGTTCAATTGCAGTATAATGTTCTTTGCGGGTTTTAATAAATACTAAAACTTCATATTTGTTGGCAATTTTACCTTTACATTCATAAATAGTCTTAACATTAGGTAATATATTAACGCAACTAACTAAGCGTTTTTCTAGTAATAAAGAAGCCAGACTTTCTGCAATTTCTGGATTTGAACAAGTTGTTAGCAATAACTGATAATCACTTTTCACAAAATCACCATTTTTCAATTTATGAACGATATTTGGAACGGTATGTATTCTCATAATTGAGGTAAAATACCGATAACTCAACTTAATATAATGATATTACGACGATGACTATATTTCAATTTTTATTACTATTATTTATAATAGTCCCAATTTTAGAAATTTACCTACTTATCACAGTTGGTAGTGTAATTGGTGGATTTACTACTATATTATTAGTAATTTTTACTGCAATTTTTGGAACTTATTTATTACGGATTCAAGGTGTAGCTACATTAAAAAAAGCTCAAACTAGTTTGAATCAAGGTCAAGCACCAGCTGAAGCTTTATTAGAAGGGGTTTTATTGTTGATTAGTGGAGTATTATTATTAACCCCAGGTTTTGCAACTGATGCAGTGGGATTTACCTGCTTAATTCCCCCAATTCGCCGAAAATTAGTTAGTATGTTTATTAAAAATATTAAAATACCAACTCATAATCATACTCAACAATCAAGTGAACCTAATGTAATAGAAGGAGAATGTCGGCGAGATGACTAAACTATCGTATATTTAGAACATTCAGAATAATTTTAAGGCTAACAGCATCCTAAATAAAGCGATAAAAGCTTGCTTAGTAGTCTTAGAATTTATTATATAATATTATAAAATAATCTATCCAAAAAATATTTAACTTATATTTAATAGACTTATTATTTAAGTGTATGATAACACAAATACTAACTAATTTACCACCTCTAAAAACTAATTAATCCATGCAAAATATTCACACTTCTCGTATTTTAATTCTTGATTTTGGTTCTCAATATACTCAACTTATCGCTCGTCGAATCCGAGAAAACCAGGTGTATTGTGAGATTTATCCATATGATGTTCCAGATCAAGCTATCAAAGATTTTCAGCCACAAGGTATTATATTATCCGGTAGTCCAGAATCAGTCAATGATATAAAAATAGAACTTTCAGCTCCAGATTGCATATTTAACTTAGGCATTCCAATTTTAGGTATTTGTTATGGTATGCACACGATGGCATTGCAATTAGGTGGCAAAGTTATCAGTTCAAAACAGCGTGAATTTGGTTATGCTCAAGTTAAAATTAAAAACGATTCACAATTATTAGATGCAATTAAAGATATTGACGGTTCGGATGACAATACTTCATTAGATGTATGGATGAGTCATGGTGATAAAGTAAGCGAATTACCGTTAGGATTTGAAGTGATTGCTGCGACAGATAATGCTTCTATTGCGGTTATGGCTGATGAGAAACGTAAATTTTATGGTCTACAATTTCATCCAGAAGTAACTCATACTGCACAAGGTTCTGCAATTTTACAACGTTTTATTCATGAAATTTGTGGGTGTGAAAAATTATGGACAGCAACCAATATTATTGACGATAGTATTGCTCAAATGCAAGCTAAAGTAGGTGATAGCAAAGTTTTATTAGCCTTATCCGGTGGAGTGGATTCTTCAGTGGTCGCAGCATTATTGCACCGTGCTATAGGCAGTCAATTAATTTGTGTGTTTGTTGACAATGGTTTGTTACGCCTAAATGAAGCTGAACAAGTTATGAATACTTTTGCTCAACATTTGGGAGTGCAAGTAATTCACGTACAAGCAGAAACTAGATTTTTAACTGCTTTACAAGGAGTTTCTGATCCAGAACAAAAACGTAAGGTTATTGGTAATCTGTTTATCGAAATTTTTGAAGAAGAAGCTAATAAACTATCCACAGAAGTGCAATTTTTAGCTCAAGGTACAATTTATCCTGATGTAATAGAATCTGCTGCCAGTAAATTTGGTAACGCTCATGTTATTAAATCACATCATAATGTTGGTGGTTTGCCAGAAAATATGCAGCTTAAGTTAGTAGAACCATTACGAGAATTATTTAAGGATGAAGTACGCAAAATTGGAGTTGAGTTAGGTTTACCAGCAGAAATGGTATATCGGCATCCGTTTCCAGGCCCTGGTTTAGGAGTGCGGATTTTGGGTGAAGTTAAGAAAACTTATGCTGATATTTTGCGGCAAGCTGATGCAATATTTATTGAGGAATTACACACTCAAGGCTGGTATGATAAGGTGAGTCAGGCATTTACCGTTTTTTTACCAGTAAAATCAGTTGGAGTCATGGGTGATGCTCGTCATTACGATTATGTAGTTGCATTGAGAGCTGTGGAAACGATTGACTTTATGACTGCTCGTTGGGCTCATTTACCTTATTCATTGTTAGAAACTGTGTCTAATCGAATTATCAATGAAGTTGTTGGTATATCTAGGGTTAGTTATGATATTTCTAGTAAACCACCGGCTACGATTGAGTGGGAATAAGAAAAATATGAACAAAATGCGTACATTTATCCTATTAAATCTCTTACTATTATCCTCTCCAATCTATGCAATTTTAACTATTAATATAACTGGTGGTAGCGAACAAGGTGGCCAACCGATTGCTATAATTCCATTTTCCCAAACGACATCACCTTTACCAGAAAATATAACTGATATAATTTCCAATAACTTATACCGTAGTGGTCGTTTCACAATAATGCCAGTAAATTTGTTACCAGAAACTCCGATTTACGCTAATCAGGTAAATTTTTCCAGTTGGAAGCGTAGCGGAGTACCACATTTAGTAATTGGACGAATTGGGAAAAACTTTGATGGTTATACGATAGAATTTGAACTTATTGATATTGCTTCACGTAATAAAATTATAGGTTTTCGTTATAAAGCTAATTTGCAAACTCTACGTCAAGTTGCTCATCAAATAAGTGATAAAATTTATGCAGCTTTAACTGGTGAACAGAGTATTTTTAATACTAAAATTGTGTATGTAACTTCACAAAATAAGCAATATAAATTATATATCGCTGATGCTGATGGGGAAAACCCTCAACTAATGTTGAAATCAACCGAACCAATTTTATCTCCTAGTTGGTCTCCAGATGGAAAACATTTAGCTTATGTAACCTATAGCAAAATTAAAAAATATAAACGTATGGCTGTATATATCCAAGATATTCGTACTGGTCGTCGGACTCGTATCTCAGCTCATAAAGGAATTAATGCAGCCCCAGCTTGGTCACCAGATGGAAGGAATTTAGCGTTAACTTTATCTAAAGATGGTAATTCGGAAATTTATCTTATATCTTTAGCTGACAATAGTTTAACTCGTTTAACTTATAATAAGGTAATTGACACCGAACCAGAATGGTCACCAAAAGGCGATTATTTAGTATTTACTTCAGACCGTAGTGGTACTCCACAAATCTATCGTATGTCGCTTACTGGCAAGAATACTAGACGACTAACATTTAATGGAAATTACAATGTTCGTCCACGTTTTTCACCCGATGGAAAAAAATTAGCTTTACTGCATAATAATGGAAAAGGCTACAAAATTGCTGTATTAGAACTAGCTACTGGTAAATTAAATGTTCTTACTACAACAAATTTAGATGAATCGCCCAGTTTTGCTCCTAATGGAAAAATGATTATCTATGCAACCACATCCAAATTAATAGCAACTTCAATCGATGGACAAGTTAAACAAAGTATCGCCATAAATATGGGAGATAGTATTAGAGAACCAGCTTGGTCACCTTTCCTTGAATAAGCTATAGTAATTCTTAATTATGAATGCTTAATTCTTAATTAAATTCAAAATAAATTACTTATATTGCTGTAGTTTATCCAATTGAAAAATGCTATAGATATATTTTTACTATAATTTTGTGATAAGTGAGATAATTACTATTAGGCATCATTCCTAAATAAGGTTAAATAAATGTAGGATGCAATGACCGAAGGGAATTGCATCAAGATGTAATTCGTAAACCCATTACATCCTACATAAAGTTCGTAATTAACTGTATTACTTTCGTTATTTAGGAAACGATGTCTATTATTTACCACAACTAATGGAGTAAAAATATGAAGTTTGTCAGAAAAAATACATCATTAACTCGCACTACACTCATTAAAATGGGTGTCCGAATAGCTATTATTATCATTGCCGTAACATTAGTTAGTTATTGGCACGTTATGTCTAATTTGGAATTACAAGTAGTTGAGCAACTTGATAAATACATCATAGAACGGGGTCAACGAGAAAGTACTTTATTAGAATTAGCAGAAGCTAACCATATTAGTTTCAAGAATGAATTTTTACGTCGTTATCAAGCTATAGCAGATGAAAATGTTTCAGCATCATTTGATCAAGTTTTTGAATCCCATGATGATGGTATTATCAGAATGAAAACCAAATATTTTCATGGAGTTCCACTAAATGAAGGGGATAAAATAGCTGGAATGTCTGGTTTTATTCAAGAAAATGTTGAGGTAACTGATGATTTGCGTCGTCGTCTTATTATTGGTCATAACATGGTAAATCATTATGGGCCTGTATGGGAAAACCGCTTTCCAGACTTATATTTATCTGTACCAGAAAAGGCTGTGGTTGTTTATTGGCCAAAAGTAATTTGGGTGCCAGAAAAAGATTCCAAAGTTGATTATTTTGTTACTGATGAACCTTTTTATATTGGCAATCCTAAATATAATTCACAACGTGAAATTGTTTGGTCAGGGATTTATTATGAAGAAATCGGGAAAGAATGGTTAGTTTCTTGTGTAACTCCGGTCGATTTTGAAGGTAAACATATTGCTACGGTTGGAAGTGATATTCTTCTAAGTGATTTATTTGAACGTACTATAAATGTTCATCTTGAAGGAGCTTATAATGTTATTTTTCAACAAGATGGTCGTTTGATTGCACATCCAAATATGATGGACGCTATTCAAGAAGGTGGAGGCAATCTTTATATTCAAAAAACTGGCGATCAAAACTTAATCAATATTTTTGACCAAATTACTAATCGGCAGTCTGGACAGGTTGTGGTTGAAAATTCCAAAGATGATGAATTTCTAGCTGTAACAAAGATTAATGGCCCAGATTGGTATTTAGTTACCGTTTATCCTAAATCATTAATGCAAGGTTTAGCATTTAAGACTGCAAGTTTTATCTTATTTTTAGGCATTATTTCTTTGCTAATTGAAATCACAGTATTATTTTTAGTTTTACGCAAACAAGTTGCACAGCCTTTACAGGATTTTTTAGGTGCTACCAAACAAATTACTAGCAAAAATTTTAGTATAGATGCAACGCGAAATTTACCTTTAGATCGTCATGATGAAATTGGTGAACTGGCAAAATCCTTTAATAGTATGGCAGCACAAT
>DAOUSL010000333.1 GCA_030627235.1 Thioploca sp. | reverse complement strand
TGAACAAGACTTTTAAGCAGGCTAGAACTACAGCCGGATAAAGTAAGTAGCATTAAAGAGAGTGTGAAAATATTTTTCATGACAATATCCAAAAATTAGACAATTAAACAGCAAGCTCCGACCGTAGGATTTTAGACCAGAGATCGACCAGAGGACTTTTAGGCAAAAAAAAGCCCCGAAAGAGATTAACTCGATCAGGGCCTTATTTATTTGGTCTTTAGCGTGGTGCCCAGGGGCGGAATCGAACCGTCGACACGAGGATTTTCAGTACATATCATACTCCTAATGATATCTAGTTGTCTAGGGCGTATTTCTGAAATAAATATTATTTCCCATGAAAAAGACCAGACAGTTACCGGAAAAATTCAGTCATAACGACATGAAGGACACGCACTCGGATTTTTCTGAAAACTCGGCTGCAGATTTGCACGAGGCGTGACGGTTTTTGTTTCAGAATGAGGAAGTGATGCCCCGCATAAAAATGTTGCAGAGATACCGAAAGTGGCATAGGTTCTTTTTTGGTAGAGGTATTCTGCTTATATTAAATATATGCCTTTAGTAAGTTAGGGTAAGATCGATCTGTAATATATAGATGCAAATAGGTGGGAGTTATATTAATGTTTCATGAGTTTTCTATAAAAATTTTATTCGGCAATGCTTGCGGGGTATGTTAGAAAAATTTCATTTTTTTTAGGTTTATTTGTATTTTATTTGTTAAGTAATGAAATATTTACTGTTGCGGATGATACTTAAAATAGGTTAAAAAATTGTACCCTTGTTTATAAGCGTTAGCGGAGAAGGTAGAAGTGTTATTTCTCTTGATGATTTTAAAGAATAATTGATAATGCTTGTGTGAGAAGGATCTCCAACTTGCTACATAAGTAATTTATGGATAATTTTTTAATATAACTTTTCAGAGGCATATATGAACAAAAATACATTAAATGAATCACATAACTTATTTGGTAATACAATTCATTTAATTAATAGAGAAATTGAAATTAAGATTTCAAATCAAGAGTCTATAGATATAAAGTCAATGATACTTGGCAAAGAATGTGTGATGTTATCAGGAGATATTGCAAAATATGAAATTAATCCTATTAGTAATACGTTTAGGTTTGCACCAAGTGATTATAGTGAGTGCGAATGGTTTAATGCCGAATATTTATTTGAATACTTTAATGATAGTGAGTTTAATTTTAATGCGTTAGCTAAATTTTATGATTTCGACGAACAAGATAATGTAACAGGTATAGCTGACGTTATTTTGTCAATTTTACTAAATGAATCAATGATAGTGGTATTAGATGAATCCGGTATGCGTTATAAGATTAGTGATAGGTATATTGTTTATAACAATGAGTATGTAGAGGGAAGTACAAAGTATAAGTATTAATTTTATTTAAATAGTTGAGGTAATAAAATATTTAAGCAGTAGGTTAGTTTCTACTGCTTAAGTATTTAAATTAAATTTAAGGATACTTATGCCAACACAAAAATTAGCAGTTAAAGACAGCCTAGTAATGGCTTTGTCGAGAGATGATTTTCCGCATAAGTCAGGAGACCTACTGCCAACAACAATCGAAAATATTAAGCACCTTCTTGAGAGCTACAAAATTGTTGCCGCTTATGATGTGATACAAAAGAAACTAATTGTCCGAATCCCGCATCAATCAGGTACTTATGACAATGCAGACAGCGTATCAATGACCAAGATACTTAGCTTAGCATCATTACACTTCATCCCTAAGTCAGGCATTCCCGAAATCGTAATGGCAATAGCTGATGAGCAGTCCATTAACCCTGTAGCTAACTGGATATCGAGTAAGGCGTGGGATGGAGAAAACCGTCTCTCTTCATTTTATGACACACTCACTTGTCATAAAGACTTCTCTATTGAGCTAAAGCATATATTAATGAAACGCTGGTTAATTAGTGCCGTTGCAGCCGCCTATAAATCCCAGGGTTTTAAAGCAAGAGGCGTACTAACTTTACAAGGTGCTCAATCGATGGGAAAAACGGCTTGGGTCAGCGCGCTGATACCCAATGAAATATTAAGAGAT
>DAOUSL010000112.1 GCA_030627235.1 Thioploca sp. | reverse complement strand
TTAAGTTAAGAAAATAAGGTTTTTGGAGTTCAAAGCGTTAGCTTTGTAAGTATTTAATTTATAAGTTAATAATATCAAAGCTTCGCTTTGGACTCCACTAAATTTTCCTTAACTTAATGGTATTGAGCCGTCTTGATAGTAAGATATCTGGTGATCCATTATTTAGCTCCTTTAGACGAGGCTATGGTTTAAAAGGACAAATAACATTTAATAATTCAGGTAGTTATAATATAAAATTAACTATCACAGATGATGGTGAATTAACTGACACTGCTACAGATACTATAATTGTTTCAGAACCTATCGTAATAACCAAACCTGTCGTTAAACAGCCTCCTATCAATGAGCAATTTCCCGTAACTGATCAACCAACTGTTGTATAATCAGATTTGTCTCAATTAGAATTCAAAGGTTTAAAAAAATTTTACAATGTAGGTGAAACAGTAGTAATGGAAATAACGTAGACAGTTAATCGAGATAGATATACCAGAATTGATCTTTGGATGGCAATCGAATTACCTGATGGAAATTTCGTGTATAGAACCGATATACCATTAATGCCTTGGAGTCAAAAACAACAAGTTCATAAGACTTCAATAGAAAATACTGAAACCAGCCATCGGATATTTGATTTTGACCTCCCAGAAGGAATGGGTGGTACTTATACTCTATATGCGCTTATGTTAAAGAAGGTAAAA
Source organism: Thioploca sp. (assembly GCA_030627235.1). Taxonomy (GTDB): domain Bacteria; phylum Pseudomonadota; class Gammaproteobacteria; order Beggiatoales; family Beggiatoaceae; genus DRQV01. The sequence continues at coordinate 14,175 of DAOUSL010000112.1, read as the reverse complement.
ACCCTGTTGTTAATGGATTTGCTATTCGTTCTAATTTGGTTATTCAACAAATAGTATTAGCTAATCGGAAGGATTGAATTTAGTAAATAACTGAGCAAATTAAGTATTACTAATTATGATATAATGAATCTGCTATTAATTTACAGTCTATCATAAAAAATTAAATATATGTCTTTGAATACTACTGAAGAAATTATTGCCGATATTAGAGATGGGAAAATGGTCGTCCTAATGGATGATGAAGACCGTGAGAATGAAGGCGATCTGATTATGGCTGCAATCAAAGTAAAAGCTGAAGATATTAACTTTATGGCTCGCTTTGGACGAGGGTTAATTTGTTTAACTTTAACTCATGAACGTTGCCAACAATTACAATTGAATAAAATGGTGACAGATAATAATGCACCACATGGGACTAATTTTACCGTATCTATAGAAGCCGCCAAAGGTGTAACTACTGGAATTTCAGCAGCCGATAGAGCGGTCACTGTCCTTGCTGCAGTAGCTCCAGATGCCAAGCCATCAGACTTAGTTCAACCGGGTCATATTTTTCCTTTGACTGCACAACCTGGTGGTACATTGAGACGAGCTGGTCATACAGAAGCTGGTTGTGATTTAGCTCGTTTAGCTGGTTTAGAACCGGCAGCAGTAATTGTAGAAGTGCTGAATGAAGATGGCACAATGGCTCGCAAACCAGATTTAGAGTTATTTGCTGAACAACATAACATAAAAATAGGTACTGTAGCTGATCTCATTAGTTTTCGTACTATGAATGAGAAGACAGTAGAACTGGTAACTAATTGTAATTGGCCTACGGAATTTGGTAATTTTAGACTATTTGCCTATAAGGATAGTATTGATAACGTTCTCCATTTTGCATTAGTAAAAGGTGAGATTAAACATGATGATCCTACTTTAGTTAGAGTGCATATTAGTAATACTCTATGTGATTTAACTACTAGCACTAGAGATACCTGCGGTTGGCCTTTACGAAATGCTATTAAGCGAGTTGCTGAAGAAGGAACTGGAATAATAGTTATATTAAATCAAAAAGAAGAAACTCAAGTTCTTATTAAACGAATTGATTATTGTTGTCGCAAAGATAATGGAGAGGATTTACCTGCTCATCCACCAGCTCATGATTTACGCACTCATGGTTTAGGAGCTCAAATTCTATCTGATTTAGGGGTAGGTAAAATGCGAGTATTAAGTGCTCCAAAAAAGATGCACGCTTTGTCTGGTTTTGGTTTAGAAGTTGTTGGTTATGTTAATGATGAGAAATAAAATGAGTACAGTAATTGAAGGAAATTTTTCTAATTGTAATACCGCTTATGCCATTGTGGTTGGACGTTTTAATAGCTTTATCACTGAACATCTATTGACCGGAGCTATAGATACTCTAAAACGTCATGGAGTTACAGATGAAAATATTACAATTGTGTGGGTTCCAGGGGCTTACGAAATTCCGCTAATTACTCAACGATTAGCTACTAGTAATAAATATTCTGCTATTATTGCTCTTGGTGCAGTGATTCGAGGTAGTACTCCGCATTTTGATTATGTAGCTGGTGAGTGTTCTAAGGGATTAGCAATGATTTCTTTACAACAAGATATACCAGTAGCTTTTGGAGTTTTAACAGTAGATTCTATTGAACAAGCGATTGAACGAGCTGGAACTAAGGCTGGAAACAAAGGTTGTGATGCTGCATTATCAGCAATTGAAATGGTGGATTTACTTAATAAATTATAATGGTAAAATTTAAACCAAAAGCTCGTACAGCAGCTCGAAAATTAGCATTGCAAGCATTATATCAATGGCAAATTACTAAACTAGATATTGCAATAATAGAAATGCAGTTATTGGAAGACCCAGACAGACTAATTATACAAAGTCTAAGTAAAATAGATATTCCTTATTTTAAACAGTTAGTTAATGGTGTTTATCAACGTTTTACTGATTTAGATACAGCTTATACTCCTTTGTTGGATAGAAATTTTAATGAACTTGATCCAATTGAATTAGCAATCTTACGAATAGGTTGTTATGAATTGAAATATTGTCAAGATATTCCATTTAAAGTGGCTATTAATGAATCAGTTGAATTGGCTAAAAGCTTTGGAGCTGAACAAAGTCATAAGTATATAAATAGTATTTTAGATAAATTAGCTAAACAATTTGCCAAAAAATAATTTTACCAACTACAATTTATAATTGTCTATAAATTATGTGATGGTAAACATACAATTTTATTTTTAGAATATTGTTTACCTGAACATATAAATACAATTTTATTGTAGTAAGTAAAAGTACATTCTACGCATTTTTGCTGATAAATAGCCACATCTTTTTATAGTATCTTTTTAAAACGTTTTTAATAACCTTCTTTATTCTTTATAAATAGAAAATACTTATAATATTATTTCCTTTAAATTTAATCATTTTATTAATTATATAATTAGCTATTTTAATGAAAAATTATTAATGAGATAAATTGACTCTAGGTATTTTATACAATCTAACGTAATAACTTAAGTTACTAAATAACTAACCTAAATTTTTGTGGTAAGATTAATCAGAATTTTTAAATTCAAGGTAGTTATATGAAGTATTTTATAATAATTATCGTTTTATCTCAGAATTGTCTAGCTCAAGATTTATGGATTATTCCCAAAATTTTTATTTCTTCAAGAAATTTTGAATACTCAGTTTATAATAGTAATATAAAAGGGGATATTAGTTCTATAGGAGGAGGTATAACCGGAATTTATAAGAATTTTTACGTAGATATATTTAGTGAAAGAAATATTGATACTAATGAAGAATCTATTGTTAATAGTTTGCGTAATACTATTAAGTTTGAACGTACTGATTTAACCGCAACTTTTGGCTATGCAGTTAATGATTTTGTTAGTATATTTACAGGTTATAAGTATGGTAAATCAACTATAACAGAACTAGATTTCTCACCTTTTGCTGGAGCTAAAACTAGTTTAGAAGGTAAAGGAGTTTTTATAGGAGCTGGTAGTGGTTGGAAAATAAAAGATTGGGGAATTTTTTCATTTAGTGCAGCATATGCCAAGATGCAAGCCAACTATGATTCATTTGATACTGGTTTAACAGAAGGGGATGCTGACGGAACTAGTTTGGGTATTAAATGGAAGGGGGCTATTACTGCAAATTTATATTATCAATTAGCAGCAATTCGGCATGAATATTATTATGAAGATTTCCAAAAAATTAACTTTGATATTTCGGAACAAATTTTATCTTATCGACTTGGAATTTCTTATCGATTTTAATCATAATTTCAAGAATTATCAGCTAAACTCTAAGCAATATAGTTAGAAAAAAGTTTTAGTATTATTAATAAATTAATATGATTATATGTTGTTAATTTATATATATAAACTTAAATGTAATATTATGCAAAAGTTTCTATATTGCATTGCAAGTTGCAAAGAACATCTGTCAACATATTAGGTATATAATACACTTTGTCTTAGGAATAAAATTTGCATCAATATTATATATGTTATAACTCTTAATATTTATTTATAATGGCAAGGTAGGCAAGATTTCTTTATTTTTTTAAAGAATAGTAAATTAGTTATAAATTTTTAAGCATTAATTTTAAAGTTAAGATTGATTTATAATCTGAATAAATGGATTATATTTTAATATTTTTATTAATAGTATTAATGGAGGAATGAAATGAAGAATATCCTTTCACAAGGTGCAACTTCTTATATTCTATCTCTTATAGGGATAGTAATGATGTTTGGCATTGCAACGAATGCTCATGCACAAGCAGAATTAGCACTTGAGCAAAATGTTGAAGGCGATGTACAATCTGTTTTATCTGGACAACCATTTACTTTTTTACTTAAGTATCGTTGTGCTAGTACTACAGAAGATTGTAAAAATGTACAGCTAATTAGTACATTACCAGCTGGAATAGTTGATATATTACAAGAAGTTGCTCCAACTGGTGCAGCTCATCAACATATTGAATCAGTCAATACTACAGATAATGTAGTAACTTGGAATTTTATTAGCCCATTAGAAGCTGGTTCTACTGGTGAATTAACAATGACTGTTAAGCTTATGAATGGTCGAACTCCTAATAATACCATAGTTACTAATTCAGCTACAATTAGTTCTGATAATGCAGATAGTATAGAAAATGTTGTTTCTACAGTTACTGTAACAGCTGAAAGTGTGATTACTCTAACTAAAGTTTTAAAAAACCCTAATCCTAGATTAGATTATGAAACTACATATAGAATTGAAATGTGTAATCAAGATGGTTATGGTCAACTTGATTTAGATAATGTAACTCTGGTTGATCAATTACCAGCTAATACTGGTTATATAGCTTCTATGAGAAATGGTGCTTATGACGCTACTACTGAAACCATTACTTGGCCTACAAAAAATTTAAAAGTAGGAGAATGTTTCACGTTTTATGATGTTGAAGTACGGTATCCATCATCTATTTTTAGTGAAGGTGATATTACTAATGTAGTTACTGCTTCTGGTACTGTAGTTGGTGTAACAGAACCACAAGGTTATACTGCAGAAGTAACTCATTATTTTGGACCTGGTTTAGGTGAAGGGGTTATTGACTTTTCTGTTTTAAAACAGGGACCAAATACAATAATACCAGAAGGTAGTTTTGACTACGGATTTACTATTAAAAACACTGGTAATGTTGATCTTACTGATATGGTAATCACTGATACTATACCATCTCAATTGGTAGTTACTGAAATAAGAGTTGGGGAGAATAACCAAGAAGCTGGTTCAGTTCCAATGAATGTTGAATACAAAACTAGTAATAATCCTAATTGGACAACAGTAGCTGGTAGCCCATTTAGCACTCCTCCAATGCAAGCCATTGATATAGCATCCTTAAATCTATCTGCAAATGAATATATAACTGATTTGAAATGGGCATTTCCATCATTTTTACCTGTTGGTTTCAGATCTGATATTAATAGAGATAAATCTACTGGTTTTTCAGTTAATGTATTATCAGAAGCTAGAAATGGTGATCCTGTAGAAGTTGGTGATCTTATTGAAAATACTGCTTATGCTGAAGCTAGTTCAAAAAATGATAGCCATACTAAAAATACAGAAGTAATTTATGCTACAGCAAAACCAAATATATTGAAAACTGTTTTTGGAATTTCAACTATTACTCCAGGTGACACTGTAACATATAATATTGTGTTAAAAAATCAGGATATTACTCTGTTGGTAAATCCTAGTATGGTTGATATATTAGATGATAATTTAGAGTATGTTAGTTGGAGTGTTGAATCACAAACTAAAAATATTCCTTTGCCATCTTTCTCTAAACAAACTAATCAGAATGGTAAAACAGTATTATATTGGAATTGGACAGAAGATAATTTTTATTCATTTAAACAATGGGATAGATTTGAAGTATTAGTAACTCTTCGGGTTAAAACTACAACATTACCTGGCTTAATAGGCAACCGTGCTTATTCTATTGCTGAAACTCCAAATAGTGCAATTAACTTAGCTAGTTGTATTGATAAAATTGCTGATACTAATGACATTGATAACGATGGTGATGTTGAAGAACTGTTATGTTCTAGTGACGAAGTTCTTATTACTGCAAGTAAAGTAGCAGCTATGGAATCAATTAAATTAGTTCGTGGTCAATTAGATTATCAATATCATCGTTATCCAAATTGGGGTAAAACTGCTAGAGGTGGTACTTTAGATTATCGCTTAAGTGTTAAGAATGTTGGGAATATTTCTATGACTAATGTTGTAGTTGTGGATATTTTACCATTTATATCTGATACTGGAGTTATTGATTTATCTCAACGTGAATCAAATTGGCAACCTCGACTTAGAGATGATGTAGATGCTGGCAATGGTATTATCGTATCTTATAGTACTGAAGAAAACCCTTGTAGGACTGAAGTGTTACCAACCAATCCGGTTAATTGCCAAGACCCACAATGGTCAACTAATTTACCAACTGAAATTGCTGCTGTACGTTCATTACGCTTTGATTTTGGTAGTAAAGTGTTTGACCCAGGTGATGAGTTAGAATTAAACTGGCCAATGTTAGCTCCAATAACTGCAGCTTTAGGAACAGAAGAAGAACCTTCAATTGCTTGGAATTCTTTTGGTTATGTTGCTACTAGAGTAGATAATGGTGAGCAATTACTACCTTCAGAACCAATTAAAGTCGGTATTGAAGTGATTGATTTTGAACCAGCAGTTTTAGGCGATAGAGTTTGGCTAGATACCAATGCTAATGGTATACAAGATAATGATGAAATAGGTCTAAACGGTGTTAAAGTTGAAGTTTATAAACCAGGAACGGATGGTATTACCAACACTGCTGATGATGAATTCCTTGATTTTACTAGGACAGCTAACGGTCCAGATGGTAATCCTGGATTCTATATCTTCTCATTCTTAGATGGTGGCGATTATTTTGTTAAGTTCGAACTCCCAGTAGGTTATGCTGTATCTCCACAAGATGAAGGTGATGATGATATTATTGATTCAGATGTTAATCCAGATACTAATTCTACCATTATCGTACATTTATTAGATGATACTCTTGATTATAGTTGGGATATGGGATTAATAGAGAAAGGAACTGCTGCATTGGGTGACTATGTATGGTTTGATCGTAACCAAAATGGTTTACAAGATGAAAGTAAGGACTTGGCTATCAGTGGTGTAGAAGTTACCTTATACCGTGATGATGGTAATGGGATAACAGATACGGCAACAGATTTAGAAGTTGCAACTACTAAAACTATAGCCGATGGCAGTTATCTATTTGAAGACCTTGGACCTGGTGATTATTTTGTTAAATTTACCTTACCAGAAGATGCTGAATATTTCACTACTAAAGATGAAGGTCTATCTGATGAATTAGACTCTGATGCTGATAGTGATGGAGTAACAGGAATTGTTACCTTAGGAAAAAATGAATTCAATAAGAGTTTAGATTCTGGTATCTTCATGATTATTGGTGACTTATCTTTAGGTAATCAAGTTTGGATAGATAAAGATGAAGGCCTTAATGGTACTTACAGCGTTGATGATGGTGATGAAGGTATTAATGGTGTACGAGTAAATTTATATCGTGATACTAATGGTGATAATGAGTATACAGCTAATGTTGATCAGCAATTATCAAGTATGGTTACCTTTACTAAAAGTGGTACACCAGGATATTATTTATTTGAAGAATTAAAACCAGGTGCTTACATTGTACAAATTGATTCAGAAAACTTTGTAGTAGGTGGTCCATTAAATGATAATCTTCCTGTAAACCCTCGTGCTATGGTAAGCTCTATAGGTGGTTCTGATCCAGATAATGGAGTTGATAATGATAGTAATGGCGGTGATTTAATATCTAGTCATGGTGTAGTATCATTAGCAGTAACGTTAACCACTCCAGATGATATAACTAATGTAGCAGCTAGAACTAATTCTACCGTAGATTTTGGATTTAACGTTAGAGAAGATGATGTTATTGATACTTGTAAAGAACCTAGCTTCTTTGCTTTAAATGATAAACTTTTGAATGATACTGGAATATTTGCCATTACTCCAAATTCTGGTTTAGCAACTGAATTAGGTAGTGTATTATATGGATATGATCTTGAAGGTTTAGATACTGATCCTGTTACAGACATACTATATGCCTCATCTGGTGATGATGTAAATGGTGAAATAGAAAGTACTGTTTATCCTAATGGAACTTTATATCAAATTGATAAAGTAACAGGTGTTGCAACTCCAAGTGAAAATCAAATTTGGCCTGGTGAAGTGTCTGCCATTTCTTTTAGAGCTAATGGTGATTTATGGGCATGGTCAGATAGAAAAGCTGGACCATTGATTGTTGATTTATCAACTGGTATTGGTACAATGGCATCTTCTAATGAAACTGACTATTCACAGTTTGCTATTGAAGGTATGACTTGGGATAATGAAGATAAAGTTTTATATCTTGTTGAAAATAGTAATGGTACTGGTAAAACTAGTGCTGAAAACTCTACATTATACGCATGGGATAGTTCTACTGGTGAAACTAGAATTTGTACAGTTCCAGGACAGATAGAAGCCTTAGACATGGCGAATAACAATGTTTTATTATTTGCTATCCATGAAGCTGGAGATTTCAATATATACGGTTGGAGAATTACAACAAATGGTTGTCCAGTTCTTCCTAGGGAAGCAACTCCAGAAAATCCAAGCAATATTGTGTTGAAATATGATACAGAAGTATATTCTGATATTGAAGCAATTTCATGGCCTAATAGTTGTGATATAGAAAGGATTATATCTCAACAAGGTTTAGAAAATGCTGAGTAATATATAATATTAGGAGATATACACCTCCTTATAACATTTAAATTAAAGGGGCAGTTTCTGCCCCTATTTTTTTTGGGGAATTTTTATGAAATTAAAAACATTTAGTTTTATCCTTCTATTGATTACACTATCACCAGTACACTCTGTTCCAATCAATGATAATTTAGATAGTGCGATTGATATTTCAAAATTACCTTATACCAATACACAGGATACTTCTGATTCAACTACAGAATCTTTTGAAGGATTTCCTACTTGTACATTCAGTGAAGCCAGTGTTTGGTATCAATATAGTCCTACTATCGATGAAGAAATAGTCTTTGATACTTATGGTTCTGATTATGATACTGTGCTTGGTATTTGGACTGGAGGACAGTATCCATTAACAGAATTAATTTGTAATGATAATGGTACAGAATCTACCATGCAATCTCAACTTAGTACCGAACTAATTGGTGGAACTAAATATCTAATTAATATTAATGGTTTTAATAAAGAAACTGGAAAACTAACTTTTAATGCTAAATCTCTAAATGTTTTAAATAACGATAATTTAGCTAACGCAATTGAAGTTAAAACTATTCCATATACTCATACTCAACAGGCCGATACAGCTAATACTGATGCTAACGAAGTTTTATCAGCATGTGCTACCAGTGCTTATAATAGTGTTTGGTATCAATATAAACCTAATACTACACAAAGTTTAGTGTTGAATACTTTAGATTCTGATTATAATACTGTATTATCCTTGTGGACTGGAACAGAGCATCCTTTAACTGAGCTAGATTGTAATGATGATATTGATGACCATCATGATTATTCACAAATTAACGTAACTCTTGATGCAGATAAGATTTATTATATTAATGTCAGCAGCCGTACTGAATTAAATACAGCAAGTGTTTTAGTATTTAACCTTGAGTCTAAAACAGGTTCAGAAAAAGGTTCAATTGGTATGGCAATTGACTTAACTGGTAATGAGATTGAAACTGAATCTTACTTTTTTAATCAAATTATTACAAAACAAGAAGAATTAACTGGCAATCAGCTAAAAATTGACTCAACTGATACAGTTACAATTTCAGTTACCACTACAGTTGATAATTTTGATGTTGGAGAAACAGCAGATATTCTAATGTTAGCATTATTACATTTAGAAACTCCAGTATTTTTCATGCGTGGAAATGATTATTTAACTTGGGAATTATGGAATGGAGATATACCTTCTATCATTGCTGCTGAAGAAAAAATTAAATTATCTAGCACTCTACAAAGTACAATCTATGAAGGTTCATTAGCTGGACTACCAGTAATTCCATACACTGTATACATAGGTTATCGGTTAGAAGCAGGAAAAATTGTTTTTAATGGCAATGAACCAGTTTCGCTTGAAATAATTAACAAATAATAATTAGCTATTGTTAAAAAACCTTATTTGGGAATTTACTAGGCTAAAAACTAAGTATTTAGTATATTCCCAAGTAAAATTTTAATACATCAAGCCCAACGCATTCCGCCACGTCGTACCGTATCCATTCCTTCACTATCAAACGCATCCTTGTGACCATCACTACGCAGACCGTAAATTTCAATATTATGATCAGCTATTGCCTGGATATGCTCTAATTCTTCTTTAGCTCGTAATTCATCGGTAAACAGATGTTTAAATCGTTGTTGTTCCTGTAAATATTCTACTACTGGCCTAATATTACGCAATGGCATAACTCCGGCTAAACCGCCACGTTCCAATTCAATTATCGGAAATAAACCTGTTTGCACTGCTAACCTAGCCACTTCGATACTTTTATAACCTTCATGACCCCAACCCAATGGGCATGGACAATGAATTTGCAAAAAAGTAGAACCTTCAATTGCCATTGCTCGCCGAACTTTTTTACGAATATCAGATGGATAAGCCACTGAAGTAGTTGCCGCATAAGGAATATGATGAGCAGCAATAATCGATACAATATCCTTCTTCAAATGGCGTTTTCCCATCCGTTCTTTACCATATGGTGAAGTAGTTGTCATAGCTGCATGAGGAGTAGAACTAGACCGTTGAACTCCAGTATTCATATAGGCTTCATTATCAAAACATACATATAATACATTTTGTCCTCGTTCTAACATACCTGATAGCGACTGAAAACCAATATCAAATGTACCACCATCACCACCAAATGCTAAAACTTTAGTTGATTTACCTTGCGCTTTCAAAGCTGCTTCCATACCAGCCGCGACCGCACTAGCATTTTCAAATAATGAATGAATCCAAGGAACTCGCCAAGCAGATTCTGGCCAAGGAGTGGTAAAAATTTCTAAACAACCAGTAGCATTAGCCACCATCACGTCTGGGCCAGCGGCTTCGGTAACTAATCTAGCTGCTAAAGCTTCAGCACAACCAGTACAAGCTCGATGACCAGATTCTAAGCCACGAAAACGTGGTTGTCGTTCTCGTAATTGGGAAACTTGCATTATCTATCCTCCTTAGGTAATTTGTCTAATTCAACGTCAAAAATCCGAAATCGTCCATCACTAGGTTCATTTAAGGTAGCTAATAAACGAGGCAATATTTCCAATGGAATATCTCTACCTCCTAAGCCAGCAGCAAATTTATGTACTTTAGGTGGTTTGTCTAGTTCTGTTAAAGCAGCTAAAACTTCTAAACCAATGATAGAACCACTACCTAAACCAATTGCTCGTTCCAATATAATCACATGGTCTAAATCTTTACAAACTACTTTCAAAGCATCAATAGGGAAAGGTCTGAAGGAGCGTAAATGTATTAATTTAACTGGTTGTTCTAAATCAAATTCATCCATTGCAGCTCGCAAAGTTCCATATACAGAACCAATAGTTAACACAGCTACTTTGGCTTCTGCTGGGCCTACGACAGTCAATAAACCACCAGAATTACGGCCACTTATTTTTTCCCAATCTTGATCAGCAGCAATAATTTCTGCTTCGGCATTTAGGATTGCACTATGATGCGAATGACGAGCTTCAGAATAAAAATCTGGTGAAACTAAAGTACCAATACTAATGGGATTTTGCGGATCCAGAGTTCGAGAAAATTTATACTTAGGTAAAAAACTATCCACCTGTTCTTGGGTTGGAATATCAATGCCTTCCAAAGTATGAGTTAAAGTAAAGCCATCCATACATACCATCACTGGTAATTCAGTTCGTTCTGCAATTCTATAAGCTTGAATAGTGGTATCAACAGCTTCTTGATTATCAGCACAATATAACTGAATCCAACCAGCATCCCTTACTGCCATTGAATCTTGCTGATCATTCCAAATTGATAATGGGCTAGAAATAGCTCGATTGGCACAAGTCATAACTAAAGGCACTCGTAAACCAGCAATGTTATACAATACTTCTGCCATTAATAGAATTCCTTGCGAAGCAGTTGCAGTATAAGCTCGAGAACCAGCAATTGCTGCTCCTAAAACTACTGATGCCGCTGAAAATTCGCTTTCCACACTGATAAATTCACATTTTAATTTACCATCAGCAACTAGTTTAGATATATTTTCTACGATATGAGTTTGAGGAGTAATCGGATAAGCAGCTATAACTTGCGGACGACATAATGCTACTGCCTGAGCTACTGCTTGTGAACCTTCAAGAGCTTGTAACATTGGTTGTCTCCTGTTGCCATAATCCAGCTGGAACTAACTCTACTGCTTTTTGAATTAATAATAAATTTTTCTCTAACACTATATCTTTAAATTTATGTTTTAAAACTTTACTTAAAGATTCTTGGGATAACATGCCAGTTAGAGCAAAGAAAGCAGCTAATAAAGTGGTATTAGGTACTGGTCGGCCTAAAATTTTTTTAGCTAACATTGATGCTTGGATAGAAATTACTTCTTTACCAAGTTGTTGGCTTAATTCATCGCTACTTTGGGGAGAATTTACTAAAATTTTACCATCTGGTAATAGTCCGTCAGTTACTCCAGAAACATGTAATAATGCTTCGTCTTGGATTATTAAAAATGCAGGAGTAAGTATTTGATTACGGCGTAAAATATGTTTATTAGCAATCCGTACAAAAGCTATAACTGGAGCACCACGACGTTCAGCTCCAAAATTAGGAAAAGCTTGTCCATAACGCCCTTCTTCAAAGGCAGCCATAGCTAATAAATATGCAGCAACAACATTGCCTTGTCCACCTCGTCCATGTATGCGTATTTCTATCATTTTAATATTCCCTCAATAGTTTTGATTTTATTTTACCTTAAAATTAATATAATTCATATAGCTAGAATATTTAATATATAACTAAAAATTACACAAATAATAAAAAGAAACAACATATTTAGAAAAAAGCTTATAATGTAAATTACAGTAATATAAAGGATGGGCTAGGAGAGGTAGGAAATTACATATTTTTACATTAAGGTTAGTTAAGTTTCATAATGAGCAATAAAATTCTATTTTTTATTGCTTTTGGATTTAGTGCATAGATTTTAGTTGATATACTTGGCTGGATTGTTAGTGGGCTTATAATTGTTGCGAAATAATATTAGTTAATTTAAAAGGTACAAAATACCACCACAGTAAAAATGATAATGAACACGATATAGTAAGATTATTATATTTTCATACTATTATAAAAACATAATAAATGGATTTTAAATAAAAATATTTATTATTATAGTACTATTTTGTAGGAATCTTACTATACCAACTTACATCAAAATAAAGGTATTATGCCTAAGGGTTATAATGGTGACGAGGAGGTTAATAATAACTTAACTGGTTGGTTATCTGATTCATCAATATCAAGTGATTGTTATAAATATATTATTACATCTGCTCGTTTTAATCATAGCAATGGCCTATTCATCATAATGTACTTTTTTATAATGGCAATACCATTAAAATATAATTAATTGTATAATAAAATTTATAAGTACTAAATATTGACTTTTTTATATTTATGGAGCAATACTTATAAAATGGTTTTAAAAAATATTATCTAACTAAGACTTTAAATTTATCTATAATCTACTAAGGAAAGATTAGCTGATGACTAATAAAAGTATTATTTTTTTAATCTTATTTATTTTTTCTAATATCCTTCATGCTGAATCTTTATTAAAGATAATTAGTGAAGAAGGTGGCTCAGTTGGGAATAGTATAAATACAACATTTACCACCCAAACTGGTAGTTTTTTCATTGACCCTAATACTGATAGTGGTGTAATTGCTAACTATAGTGGCAATGGAGAAAGTTGGACTCTTAATTTTATACCTCCTAATCAAGCTTCAATAACAGTTGGTTACTATGGAAATGCCAAGAAATTTGCTTCAAGTACAGAACCTAGTTTGGATGTTAATGGTATAGCGTGTGATGAAATATCAGGATATTTTGAAGTTTTAGAAGCTGAGTATAACAATGGAGAACTAGTAAAATTTGCTGTTGATTTTGAGCAACATTGTGATGGAGGAAGTGCATTATATGGTCAATTACGTTTTAATTCTGATGTTAGTATAACTAGTGATATTATTGAGGTTGAACCAGATATTTATACTTTCGATAAAATAGTTGATGAATATAACCCAAATTTTAAAATACCTGGTTCTTCTTTGATGCTTAGAAACGATGGAGTGCTTTTTCAATTTGGAGGAAATAACTTTGAACCACTAACACTCACTATAGCATATCCCGAATAACTAAGAGACAAGAGATGATATAATAGAAAAAACTAAAAAGCGAGAAAAAGATGTGAAAAGGATACTCAATAGATTTACGAAATAGTAGAAAGTGATGAAAGAAG